>JBBQZK010000027.1:0-26323 GCA_038207785.1 Candidatus Limnocylindria bacterium
ATCGGCTCCATCGTGTCTTGGGCCACCGTGTTGTCCTCCTCAGCGGTTCTTTGTCGTTCCGCGGAGGATGGCACGGTGGTTCTCTCTATGCGGCGGGGCTGAGCTCAGCCCCGCTCGTACACCACATTGCTGGACGTGAACTCCTCTTCGGGTCCCCCAGTTGTGGGCCCTGTGTGAATCTGATGCCCGAACTAGTCACTTTCGCCCTCGAGACGCGCGGCGAACTCGCCATCGTGTTTGTAAGCGGCCCGGACCATGACGCGAACCGCGCCTTTGCTTCGCAGTTCAGCGTCAACTTCCCGGTCCTCACTCAGCCGGACCAACGCGTCGCGGCCGATTACAAGGTCCGCGTGACGCCATTTGCCTTCTACCTCGACGCCGAAGGTGTTGTGCGCGCGCGGGGGGTCGTCAACCGTAAGGGGCAACTCATCGCGATGGTGACACGCGGGAGATACGGAAATACACAGCAGTTGCCCGTCGCGGAACTGCCGACGACGGATGCGGGCGTGACCGACGCCGCACGGGGAGGTGACTGAATTGAACGCGGATGGGCGCGAGGTCGGCGAACTAGTCGCCGAGAAGCCGATCGGTCAAGTGCGAGCACGCGACGACCGTGATGTCGGCAAGCGTCTCGCGGAGAGTTTGGCGCGCGGGGTCGATCGGCGGAAGTTCCTCAGGATCGCCGCCGACGCAGCGTTCATAGGAGTCGCCTGGTTCGCCTTGGACTGGAAGAACGTTCCCATCGCTCTGGCCTCTCACACCGCGTGCAACGCCACGAAACTCGGTGTGTACTCGTGCAGCCCCCCGTGCGGGCGCAATTGTGCCCCTTCGAACTGCAATGGTGAGTTGTGCGCGAATGGCTGCAGCCCGAGCGACTGCGGAGGCTATTCCGATCTTTCGCACTTCTGCTGGTGCACTGACGTCGGCTGCTCCCCGAACGGCTATTACATTTGCTGCGATTGCTGCTGCCCGCAGGTCGGATCGTGCACCGGCACATGCTCCGAGAAGATTGGCTGCTGCCTGTGCAGCCGGTTCGTCTCGACAGCTGGCTGCCTCTAGACCGCCGTGCCACTGGCCGCTGTCATTCCGATTCTCGTGCTGGCTGCACTCGTTGGAACCGCGAAGGGGTCGGTGACCTGAACCTGCAACATGGTGCTCGTGCTGGCACCCTCTCGGCAGACTGGTAAAGAACCTCGCCGCATCGCTCTTCGGACCGTCGCCCTCCTGCTTGGGCTGGTCGCCGGTGGCAGCCTGGTTGGTCTCGCCCTCGGGCTCCTGGGAATGGCCGCAGCGTCTGTGCTTACCCAGGCGCCCCTGGCGATCGCAGCGGTCACCACCGCGATCGCATACGCCCTCGCGGATTTCGGCTTCATTCGCTTGCCAAAGGCCGGTCGGCACTGGCAAGTGCCGCGCCGCTGGCTAAGTGAGTTGCCCACTACGAAGGCGTTCCTGTTCTTCGGCATCCTTCTGGGAATTGGCTTCCTGACCGCAGCCCCCTACGCGTCGTTCACGTCACTTCTCGCGCTTGAGGTTGGGACCGGCAGCCCGGTGGCCGGAGCCGTCTGCGGCGCCGCCTACGGGCTCGGCCGCGGGTTCGCTGTTCTCCTCGGCCGGCGGCAGGCAGCACACGTGGACAGTTTCACTACGCTCATCCCCCAAGTTGTCGGACGGATGACGCGCTGGCGGCCGGCGTTGGCAGCGAGTGCAATTGCGGTGGGGTTATGGACGCTGGTCGTCGCGCTCTAGTTGGTTTAGCTCTGGCAATACTCCTGGCCGCGTGCGCATCCCAACAAACCCAACGAACCTGCACGCGCGAGCGAATGCAATTCTTGGCCGATGAGTTCTTCGCGGCCCAGAACGCTCGCAACATGGACCGCCTGCTGGGTCTTTTCAACTTCCACCACCCAGTCCACTTCAACTATCACGATGCTCGATCCGGCAGGCCGCCCGTCCAAATTGGGGACGGGGAGCAGCTCGTCACATACGTCAAGTCGACGTGGGCGGGTGGCGACACTTTCTCCGATGTGCGCGTGGGTCCGCCCGACGTGGCGATTGCCACCTATCCAGATGCGAATCCTGGCGGGGATTTTGTCCGCAGGGTCGAGGGGCGCGCGGAGAAGGGCACCATCAAGATGGTGTGTGCGGATGGGTTCTTCGTCGAAATTGCCATGCAGTCCGCGCCCTAGGTGAGTTCCTCCTAGACCTAGACGAACGTGACGGAGCCCCCAGCCTAATGGTGCGGGTGTTCACGACACACCAGAGCCGGCGGGGTGCTTCATATCGTTAAGCGAGGACCGGATCTAAAGCCTGAGCGCGGACTGGGGTCGTCACCACGCATCTTGCGCCTCATGTCGACTCGGCGGTCCCTTCTTCATCGATCCGAATGCCGGCCTCGCGCGCTTCGCGCACCAGCGCGTTTCGCAGCGTCTTAAGAGTGAAATCACCCGCCGCGGCCGGCTGACCGAACAGCGATACCGCCAGGTCACTTTGTCAGCGTCGGCGGTGAGCAGCTCCTCGACGGGCATCAACGTTCTGTGGTTGGCACAGCCCGTGAAAGGGAACGGATGCCTGTTCGCCCGTCCCTGTTTGTTTCGCCAGGTAACTGTGTTGAGCGTCTCCGGCGGCCCTTGCGGGGGCCAGATTTTGCAATATTGCGCCGTATCTTGAGAAGTGACGCTCTAATGCTTCGAGCCCAGTAGAGCCCACCGGGATTCGCGCCTGAATGTGAAGGATTCGGGCGCCGCGCCGCTTGGAAGCGACAGCGGTTGACGCCCACTTTGACGCCCACCAGCCACGACCCGAGCGCCCGACCGAGGCTGTTCACGGCCTCGCGCAGATCCTCGTCGTAGGCGTGGACGTACCGACCGTCTGACGCCGGCCATCCGTCCTCAAGCCTGCGTCGCGGTCGGCGTGGAGGCCCCTGAGCTTGGCTAGCGCCTCGCGCTGCGTCTTGCGGAACACCGGAGCTCACGCGCGAACATCTCGCGCGAGCGTTTTGCTGATGCGGTTCGCGACTTCCCCGGCCTGCATCCTCGCGGAACACGGACTTCTAGATCGCCGAGTTCGGCCGCCGTGGCCTGGCGGTAGACACACTTGCCGAATGGGCCGAACTGCCCCGAGCGCCCGCACCTTGGGAGAGCTTTGGAATAGATGCGACGATGAGTACCTGACGACATACGGTGATCCGGCGCGTGACGAGTGGATCGCCGTGGTTCTGCCGAGGCTACGTCAAGTCCCAACCGCGACGCTCGTCAAGGCGACCGGATTGAGTCGCAGCGCGATCAAGAACATCAAGGGAGGGGCGGTTCCTCACGCGTCGAACCGTGCGGCGCTGCGGAAGATTGCGTCCACGCTCGACAGCATCGAGATGAGGCGCGCATAGAGCGGTCGCTTCCATCCCGGCACCATCGAGTGAGTAGGTGCTGCGCTGAGCCTCAGAATGAGAGCAGAGCGCGCCTTAGCTAGGCGCGCGACAAAGGCGGAGGCGGCATGTGGCTGATTGGAGTTCAAACCTCGACGCGCTGTCGGAGCAAGGACTGGTCGAACGACTGAACCTCGCGCTCGGGCAGACGCAACCGGGAGCGGCATTCCTCAGCGATGAGTTGTGGCGGCGGCGATCCGCTCGCACCGAAGCGCGGATGGTCCACCTCACGCGGCGCATCGAGCAACTCACGTGGATCGTCACAGCGGGCACGATCGGTGCTGTTGTCATCGCCACCGCCGCGCTGCTCATCGCGGGCAAGTGACGCTGACTGCAACCGAGTCTCGGTCCAGGCGGGACGGAAATCGTTCGCTGGTGCCTTGCAGTTGGACGTGTTCGCACTCCTTGGTCTGGAGCTCGTCTGGCTCTACCCGCCGTTGACAGGTCTGGTCCTCGCCCCGCTCGGCGCCCTGCCGCTCGTGCCGGCCCTGTGGCTGTGGCATGCCCTGCTCGTCGCCCTGGCGGTCGGTGCGCTTGCTCAGCGCATCGCTCGGTGGGCGCCGCTCCGGACCGACCCTCGCCGTGGGGCTCACGGCGCTCGCCTTGTCCTACCCCGTTGTGAACTCGATGCGGTCCGGCCACTTTGATTGGGTGGTCCTCATCGGCATCATCATCATCCTGCACCGCGCCGTGACGCACGGCCAGCTTCCGGGCGTCGTCGGCGCGACGCTGCTCGTCGCGCTCAAACCGCACATCGCGTTGGTCGCCCTGCTCACCGTGGCATGGGGGTCGGTCCGCGGCCGATGGTCCAGGCTCGGCACTGCCGCGGCCACGCTCAGCGTGACGTTGCTCGGGGGGATCGCGCTCGCGCCGGTTCGACGTTCCGCTGCTGGTGACGCGGCTCGGGTCCAAGGCGCAGTTCGATCTCGCGACGACGTGGACGCTGGGCCGTTTGCTCGCGCCGGAGCAAGCGCTCGCCGGCGCCGCTGCGCTTATCGCGGTGTCCTGCGCGGCCGCCATCGTGGTGGACCGACGTGTCTCCCCGGCTCGGAGAGGTGCGACCCGCGTGGCGCTGCTTCTCGCGCTGTCACTCGTCGTCGCGCCGCATGCACATGCGTACGATGCCGTTCTCTTGGCTCCGTTGATGTTCGTGGCGCTCGATCTGCTGGCAGGTCGGCCGGTCGCGCTCGCGCTGGCGGGGATCGGCGCGGTCGCGATCTCCTGGTGGATCGCGCTCGTGGTCGTCGTCGATTGGGGATCGCTGTCGGCATTCGCGCTCGTCCCGATCGGGATGCTCCTGGCCGTGTCGCTCCTCGCCCTGCTCGGCGCACCACGCCCCGCAAATGCCAGGCATTCCGACGACGACCACGATGCCGATCAGGAAGGCCAGGGCCGGGACATCCCAGCGCAGCGCCAAGAGCGCCTACAGCGAGAGTCCGCCTTTCGGTCGTGACCGTCTGGTGGCCAGTTTCGCGAGGCCCTATCCCTTATCCCCTCAAGCGTTTGCCGGTGACGCTTGGCGCACGGTTCACCAGAAGTCCGACCTAGGGCCGTTCTACGGCTGCGCGCCGATGATCGTCGGCGCCGAGGCCATGCCGCCGAACGACGTTAGGCCGTCTGAACGCGCGACCAGTAGGCACGCCAGTCCTCGATGCCCACGACGTGGAAAGTGACCAGGGTTCGTATGGGTGTCGGGACTCCAGTTGAGCCCACAGTCCCAACGGACTGACCCGCGACGGCAGCAAAGACGATCTCCTTCACGGCCTCGCGGGGGACGACGTCGACGCCGCCGTCTGCTGACAGTCGGATCTCTGAGAACCACTCCGTCATGAAAGCTCGCCGCGCTCCACGCCCGCGAATTGGCACGCCGTACCGACCGTCTCAGCGAGGCGTAGGGCATCCTCGTTGACGCCCCGAGTGGGGGCATCCGGTCCAAGGAAAGCGACGACGCGCTGGCACGCGTCGTCGCTCCGCCAAGTAGTCGGCCTCCGCCACATCTCCCCATCGGTAGCGATTGCCCAATCGCTCGAGTTCGGAGGCGAGTGCAGCGCCTAGCTGACGGCGACCCCTCCGCGGCGCGCGAACCGAAGTGGTCCTGGTCAGACGATGCCGAGGAAACGGAGGATGAGGAAGATGACCAGCAGGGTCAAGAGCAACCCAATGATCCCGGACGGGCCTCGCATATCGGTGACTCCTTCCCAACGACGGTCGGTCTAGGGCCAACAGACTAAACCGAATATGTAGCCGGCGCCGACGCGCGCTTAGGGCGCAGGCTGCCGTGACCAGGTGGAGAGCTGCAAGGCGCTCGCGGCGCAGGGCGTACTAATGGGCACGATCACGACGGATCAGCGGAACGCCTGCGGGCCATCGAGCCCGACGCCGGCAATCTCAGCGTCATGCCGATCACCGTCAGGCCCGAGCTGAACTTCGGCGCGGGCGCATTCAACGTGAACGTCACCGAAGGCGCGCGGGCGATGACCGTCAAATACAACCATCAGGGGAAGGTCGTTCGGGTCCGAAATCGCGGCCTATCGAGTAGCTGCGGACGTGGACTGGTTAGTCGCATGGGGTGTCTCCCGCGGGGACGCGTGGTCAAACTATCGATAGCGTTAGCACCCTGGCGATCCGCGGCGCGCAGCTTGTCACGACAGTCTCGGCTGCTTAGGTGATCATCGCGGAGATACCCTTCTGGTCGGCTCGCAACCGGACGGCGTTTGACGAGAAGCGCCGGGTGATCCCGAAGCGCGCGGTCGCGAGCCCGCGCACTGCGATCTCGGCGAAGCGGTCGGGCTCTTAGGCCGCCGCCTCGCGCAGCCGTCGCATCCGGATCCGCGCAACGGCGTCGCCGAACAGACCCCTGACGTTGTCCTCCGCGGTGTTGGCGTCGATGTAGCCCATCGCGCCGAGGATGAGCGCACGGGAGCCGTAGCCCGGGCCGAGCCCCATCGCCAGCACGATGGTCTTGAACCGCTGCATGAGGGGCCGGGAAGCTTCGATGTCCGCTGGGGTATATGCCGCGACCAGGACGATCTGACGGCCGCCGAGCCGGTCCAGGTCAGTGGGGCCCTGCGAACGCCACACCGCGTGGCCGAAGTTCATGGACCGAAGCAGCTCGAAGCCGTGCCCCTGCGGGTCGATCAGGGGGATGTTCACGTCATCAGCAGTTTCGACCGGGGCCACCGCTGGCACCGTGGCTGCCTTGCGTCCAAAGCGTCCCATCAGACCGGCACCGCGGTCCGGCCGAGCCAGTCGCGAACCGTCGCGAGCGTCCGGCCGCCGGTCGCCCGCCAGTCGTGGCCATCGGCCGCACCGGCCGGGCAGTAGGCCAGCGCGCCCGCGTACGCCACGATCGGATTCGGGGCGTCTTCGGCCGGCTGATGTGCCGTTGCTGCGCAGAGATGTTCGATGATTGCGCTCACTGGTTGATTGGACGTCCCGTGGCTGTTGCGCGTATCCCTCGCTCGGGGTAGTCCATCCGCGCAATGTGCGCCCACCAGCGGGCGTACCTCGGACAGGCCATACACCCGCAGCACGGCCAAGGATGACCGAAGCCACGATCGTCTCGCGCCTTCCGCTGGGTCGGCGGATGAATGCACGAACCGGACGCCCGCCAGGTGACGCTTGGCGATCCCGAATCTGGCGGTCGAATGGACGCGTGCGGCGCGGGGCGCTCGCGAAGAGCGCGACGAATAGCAGGGCGAAGAGGGCGCCGACGGGCGATCACGGTGCCCGGCGTGTCACGCCCATCACCTGACAGGTCGACGCAACCGGGGCCGGAGCGGGCGCGTACGCCGGGCTCGCACTGGGGGAACGCGATTCGCCCTGCCTGCATGTCAGCTGAGTGACCGACCCCACTACCTACGTCCCAGGACCTTCGTAGCCTTGTTCACCTGGATGCACCCGGATACGGTTTCGCACCCGTGCGAGTTCTCGTTGTCGCCATGGTGTCTGCGAGCCTCTTCCTCGCCGCTGCACGGCCCGCTGCCGCTGCTCCGCCGACCTGGTACCCGCCGACCAACTGGCTCCCGGCAGCGTCAACGAACTACACGGTCGGTCGGGGCGGGGCCGCGATCGGCACGATCGTCATCCACGCCACCGACGGCCAGTATGCCGGAGCGCTGTCGTGGTTCCGGGATCCGGACGCGCACGTGAGCGCGCACTACGTCATCCGGGCGAGCGACGGCGAGATCACGCAGATGGTCGCGGAGGCCGACACCGCGTTCCAGGTGCGCGGCTTCAACCGCAGCGCCATCGGGATCGAGCACGAGTTCGATCCCCGACACGGGATCAGCTATACGGACGTGGAATACCGCAGCTCCGCGACCCTGGTGTGCGCGATCGCCAAGCGGTACGGGATCCCGCTGGACCGGGCCCACATCCGTGGCCACAGCGAGATCCCAGGGGCCGACCACCCCGATCCGGGACCGACCTGGAACTGGTCCTACTACATGAGCCTCGTCAGCGGATGCTCGGGTTCGGTCACGACGCTCGCCGCCACCGACGCCGGCCCGACGATCTGCGACCGCGGGTGCGTGCCCGCGCCGGGCTTCACTGTCGGCGCGATCGGCCCCCGCGTCGCGCTGCTGCAGTGGGACCTCGCGTATCTCGGTTGGATGACCCGATCCGAAGTGCTGCTCGGCGACCAGCATTTCGGAGCGCGGACCCTGGCGTCGCTGCGCTCGTTCCAAGCCGCTAACGGCGTCCCCGCGACCGGCACCTACGGTCCCCTCACCGCGGCGGCCCTCGGGCGGGCCCTCGCGCGGACGCCATCGGGCGCGGCCGACGCCGGCCTCGTGTTCGGGGCGACCTCGGCAGGCGTCTCGCGCCTGCAGGGAGATCTGCGTGCGCTCGGATACATGCATGTCGACAGCGGATACTTCGGGCCTGCCACACGCGATGCGGTGCGGCGATTCCAGCTCGATCACGAGATCGAGTCGACCGGCGAGTACGGACCGATCACGTCCGCGGCGCTAGGCCTAGATCGCCACTAGCAACGAGCGGGGCCGCCGGCCGGTCATCGGGCTAGCACCGCCTGACGGAGGAGGCCGGGCATCGGAGTGACAGCAGTCGGTCGCTAGTCATGCCAAGATGGCCGCGCTCGGTGCTGGAGGTACACATGCAGGGACCCGTTCTGACGGCCGTATCACCGTTGCTGTCGTCTGACGACAGACCCACCGTTCGACTGCAGCACATCGGTGTGCGCTTCATGATCTCCGGAGCGCAAACAGGCGGCCTGTTCTCGGTCGTTGAGCACCCGATCGACCCAGCGAGTCTCGCGGCTCCGTACCACACCCACACGAGGGAGGATGAGTACTCGATCGTCCTCGAGGGAGATGTCGGCTTCGCGTTGGATGACGCGGTCGTCGTCGCGCACCCAGGTGACACGATCTTCAAACCACGGAATGTCCGGCACGCGTTTTGGAACGCCGGTGCTGGACCCGCGCGGATCTTGGAGGTCATCACCCCGGCTGGCTTTGAGAACTACTTTGCCGAGATCAGCCAGGTCTTCGCGAAGCCCGCCCCCGCGGACGTTGCAGCGCTCGCCTCGATCGCGGCGCGTTACGGACTGGCAATGGAGCGGGATACCGCCCCCGAGCTGATCGCGAAGCACGGTCTCAAGCCCTGATGCAGTCACTGCCTGCGTCCGGACGCAATAGCGCTGAGCGTTACACCGCGGTCGCGCGCTCGGGCGCAGACCGCCAGGCGGGTTGTACGCTCACGCGCGGTGGGAGCGTTCGACAAGAGCGATCCGGCGGTGCGCGCCATCTACGAGAAGCTGCTCGTGCGTGTCCGGCGCATCGGCCCGGTCGTCGCGGAAGAGAACAAGACCTCGATCCACCTGAAGAGCCGCGCGGCCTTCGCCGGGGTGCACCCCCTGAAGAGCCGGCTCGATCTGAACATCGTGTCGGACGCGCCGATCGCCGATCCGCGGGTGAAGAAGCAGGATCGCGTCTCGGCGTCGCGCTACCACAACATCGTGCCGATCACGACGCCGCATGAGGTCGACGAGCAGCTCCTCGAGTGGTTGACCTCGGCCTACGAGCTGGTGTCCTAGGCGGGCCGCGCTCCCGCCAGGGTGGCGAGCTCCATCGCCCGGCGCGCGGCCACCTGGTCCCCGCGCTGCACCTGTGGCAGCAGCATCATCGCCTCTTCCCGCACCCGCTGGAGCTGACCGCCCGCAGCGTGCTGGCGCTCCGCCCAGGCAACGGTTGCCACAAGGTCGATGAGCGCCCGGCTGGCGGACTCGCGATCGACCTGGGGGTGAGCGAGGACGCGCATGTGATGGACAGCCGCAGTACGCGTGCCGACGGGTCGCTTGCCGGGCGCATCGTTGACCGTTCATTTACCGAGACCCGCCGAGCAAGGCTCCGCTTGTCGGCACGTGACATGCACGTATCATTTCCCCCGATGGCCACCGATTCCTCGACGTTCCGGCTCACGCCGCCGCGTCCGCTGAGCGCGCACCCGGCGCTCGACCAGCACGCCGTCCAGTTCTACGAGAAGGACGACTTCCTGCTCGAGGGTGTCAGCCGATTCGTCGCCGCGGCGATCAGCGACGGCGATTGCGCGATCGTCATCGCCACCCCGGCGCACCGCGCCGAGCTTGAGGCACGGCTCCTCCGCCGCGGCCTCGACCTGAACGCCGCGCGCCGCCGCAGCTCGCTCATCGCGCTCGACGCGGGCGAGACGCTCGCCAAGTTCATGGTCGGGTCTCATCCCGACCCCGCGAAGTTCGATCAGGTCGTCGGCAGGCTCATCGAGCGATCCATCCAAGGACCGCCGCTCCGCCGCGTCCGCGCGTTCGGCGAAATGGTCGCGCTGCTCTGGGCCGCCGGAAATCCGCAGGGTGCGCTCGAGCTCGAGGCCCTCTGGAACGAGCTGGCCCAGCGTCAGACGTTCTCGCTGCTCTGTGGCTACCCGATGCGCGCGTTCGCGGGTGTCGAGCACGACGCCGGCTTCGCAGACGTGAACGCCGCGCACCACCACGTCGCGCCGACCGAGACGTACCTCGAGCTCGACCCCGACGACCGCCTGCGCGCCGTCGCCGAGCTCCAGCAGCGAGTCGTCGCCCTCGAAGCGGCCCTCGCCGCTCGCGCCTCCACCTCCGACTAGCCCGGCGCTAGGCTCGCCCCGATGCCACAGCTCGAGCCCGGTGCCCGCGCGCCGCAGTTCTCCCTCAGGGACCAGGATGGCAACGTCGTCTCGAACGACAGCCTCTCCGGCAAGCCTGCGGTCGTGTATTTCTATCCAAAGGACGACACCCCGGGGTGCACCACGGAGGCCTGCCAGTTCAACGACAACCTGCATGCGTTCCAGGCGGCCGGCGTACCGGTCTTCGGCATCTCGCCCGACGCCTCCGATTCGCACGTGCAGTTCCGCAACAAATACGGACTCCGATTCCCGCTGCTGTCGGATCCCGACCACCGGACGATGGCCGCGTACGGCGCGTGGGGCGATCGGGCCGGCAGGGGCGAGGGCGTGATCCGCTCGACCGTCCTCCTGGCACCCGACGGCTCGGTCCAGCGGGCCTGGTACGGGATCAAGGCTGACGGGCACGCGGAAGAGGTCCTTCGGGCCATCAAGCCCTCGTCCCGCATCCCCCGATAGGGCGGCGGCCCCGATCGGAGCGCGGGCGACCTCATACCAACGAGGTATCGAGTCTCCCCCTGGATGCCGATGGCTCAGCATGCGGCCGCGCAGATAGTTCCTGTTGTACGAACCGCCCGCGACGCGAACCGGCGAGGCGGAGATGAAAGGAACAGCAGATGCGCAAGTCGACGACGCTCCTCGCGGGCATGGCGCTCTCCGCGCTGGTGCTGATCGGTCTCACCGTCACGTCGGACAGGTCCAGCGCGAGCTTCACCGCCATGACCACCAACCCGGGCAACTCGTTCGGGTCGGCCACGCTCACGATGTCGAATGACAAGAGCGCCGCGGCGTCGCTCATCAACCTGTCGAACATGGTCCCCGGCGATACCGCGAATCGAACGGTGATCATCTCGAACACCGGCAACGTCGGCTTCACCTACACCGCCGCCATCTCTGCCACGGCGAACACGCTGCTGTGGAGCGACACGACGAATGGCGTCCAAGTAACGGTCAAGCGCGGCGCGACGACCCTCTTCACCGGAGCCCTCAAGAACCTCGCTCTTGCAGCCTCACCGACGATCGTCGCTGGCGGCCCGGACACCCTGACCTTCGATTTCTCGCTCCCGACCGCTGCCGGCAACACGTTCCAGAACCTGACCCAGGACTTCACGATCACGTACACCTCGACCCAGCTCGCTGGCGCCGCCCGCTAGCCCCGCTGCCCTGGGTTCGCCGGCCCGCGGGCGCCTCCCCGGTACTTACGGGGGGCGCCCCCGTATTTTTGGGGGTTTGGTCGCGGTCCCGAATAGCGTTCAGCCGCGCGCGCCGTTGGATATCGCGGGTGTACCAGGACCGGAGCGACCGCCATGCCCGTGACCGCGCGCTGCTGCGGCTGCGCTTGGCCGCGGTCGCCCTCGGCGCGACGCTCCTCATCCTCAGCCCGCGGTCCGACCCAACGGCCGCCGGGGCCGTGCTCCTCGCATACGGCGCCATCGTGCTCATCCAGCGGTCGAGGGTCGTACGCCTGCCGGCCATGGACGCCGTCGGCGTCGCGATGGACATCCTGTTCGCGGCCGGGCTTTCGCTCCTCATGCCGCTGTCAGCGGGGACCTGGGCGCTCTACGCATTCGCCATCGGCACCGCGGCACTCCGATTCGGCGCCATCGGGGCTGCCGCGGCCACGGCCGGGTCCATCGTGGCGTACGACCTAGTTATCGCGACACGGGCCGAAGAGCTGCGCCCCGCGGATCTGTGGCCGGTCCAGATCCTCCTGGGGGTCGGGCTCCTGGTCGCCGAGCTCCTCTGGTCCGCGATCCGTGGCGCAGAGAGCGAGCGCCGACTGCGGACCGTCGCACTGGCCCAGCGAGACCTGATCGCGGCGGCGGACGAGGCTGCGCTGCTCGATCGGTTGACCGATCACGCCGTCCGCAGCTTCGGGGCCCTGCACGCGTCCGTCGAGGTCGGCGTGGGGGATGCGCTCGAGATCCGTCACGAGCGCGGCCAAGGGGGCCGCGACACACGGGCGTCGCAGGCCGCGTCATGGCTGCTCGACGACCGGCCGATGACGCGGCTGCGTTGCACGTTCGCCGATCCGGCCGGCACGGAGGCGATCGGCGCCACCATCAGCGATCTCGCGACCGACTGCGCCCCGCTGCTCGTCGCGGTGCGCGAACGGGCTCGGCTCGAGCGCCGGACCGCCACGCTCGGCCTGGTGCTCGATGGCGTACGGGGGCTCGAACGGGATCTGGTCCCCACCGCCGTGCTCGCGGAGGCCGTCAAGGTCGCGGCGGCCATCGCCGGACGGTCGGCCCTGGTCCGTCCCGCGGACGGCCTCATCATCACCGGCGACCTGTCGCGGGAGGAGGCGCTCGCGCTCCTTCGCGATACGCACCCGCCGGCCCTCGTGCGCGATGACGCCGGAGCGCCGATCGGCATCGTCGTCTCCGCCGGGCCGGGGCTGGCCCTCGTCTCGGCCGGAGCCCATGCGCCGACCTCCGACGACGTCCACGCGCTGACGGTGCTGGGGGAGATCGCCGCGCGCGCAGCGAACCGGATGACCGAGCGCGACGGCCTCGTCGCCCGAGCGGAGTTCCTTGGCCGGCAGGTCGCCGAGCTCGACGAGCGGCTGCGCGCGAAGGACGACGCCGTCGCATCGGCGGTGCATGAGCTGCGCACGCCCCTGACGTCGGTCCAGGCGTACGCGCAGCTCACCTCGCGCAACCTGGTCGCCGTGCAGCAGCAGGTGAAGCAGCTCGACCGGCTCATCGCGGATCTCCTGCGGTCTCCGGGCCCCTCGAAGATGGAGCTGCAGCTCACCGAGGTCGACCTGCTGCACGAAGCGAAGCAGGCCGGCCGTCGCGTCCTGCTCGTGTCGGCCCGGCACGTGAACGTGAACGCGACCGGCGCCGGCCCGTTCGTGCTCAGCGCTGACCGCAGCCGGATCGAGCAGGTCATCGAGAATCTGCTCAGCAACGCGATCAAATTCTCGCCTCCGGACGCCGACGTCGACGTCGAGATCGATCGCGTGGAGAACGAGCTCGTCCTCTCCGTGACCGACGCCGGCGCCGGGATCCCGGCCGGCGAGCTTGAGCGGATCTTCGAGCGCTATTACCGGGGCGCGGCACGGCGTGACGAGGTGGTGGGCAATGGCATCGGCCTCGCCATCGCCCGCGAGATCGTGCTCGCGCATGGCGGCCGTATCTGGGCGGCGAGCTCTGGAGCGGGGAAGGGGAGCACGTTCTTCGTGGCCCTCCCGATCGCGCAACCCGGGCCGGCGGAGCCACTAGAGTCGAGCGGTGGCCGGAGATCTCGCGCAGAAGCTCCTCATCAGGGATGACGCGCACGTCCTCCTGCTGAACGCACCCATTGGCTACGCCCGCAAGCTGGACCCACTGCCCAAGGGCGCGGACGTCACGGACAAGCGGGGCAAGCCCGCGGACGTCGTCATCGCGTTCGCTCGGGACAGCAGCGAGCTCAAGCGTCTCGCCAGCGGGTTCGGAGCCCTCGAGGAGAACGGCATCCTCTGGGTCTGCTACCCGAAAGGCGGCGCCAAGGCCGGCACCGATCTGGACCGCGACACGCTCCATGCGGCGATGGCGAAGCATGAGCTCTCCGGCGTGACGCTGGTCGCGTTCGACGACACCTGGTCCGCCATGCGATTCCGTGCTCCGGAGGACGTCGGCAGCTAATATTCGCCCGAGCGCGACGACGCGGACCGCGCCCTCGATGTGGCGATCGCCAAGCGAGCCGGGACAGTGGGAGCCGGTGCGGTCGGAGCGGGGGACACCACCGCCGAGCGCCGACGAAAGAGCGCCCTGGTCATCGACCGGGGAATCTGGGTGGAACCGCGAGCCCCGGTGCAGACCGGATCTCGTCCCAGTGATGGCCACATCACGAGGAGGACGAGATGGCGAACAAAGACACGAAGATGGCTCGCAAGCCGGATCACGGACCCGACGACCTCTACGCTCTCCGCCACTCGGCGGCGCACGTGATGGCCGGCGCGGTGCTCGAGCTCTTCCCGGAGGCGAAGTTCGGGTTCGGCCCGCCCGTGACCGACGGCTTCTATTACGACTTCGATCTGCCGCGCGCGCTCCAGCCTGACGACCTCGCGAAGATCGAGGAGCGCATGCGCGCCATGGTGAAGCAGGACGTGCCCTTCGAGCGCAGCGAGATGGACGTCCCCGAGGCGCTCGAGCTCTTCGGCGCCAAGCGTCAGGACTACAAGGTCGACCAGATCCAGAAGCTCGACGAGACGATCGAGAACGGCAAGGTCGGTGTGTATACGCACGACCACTTCGTAGACCTGTGCCGCGGTCCACACGTTCCGCGCACCGGGAACATCGGGCCGTTCAAGCTCATGTCAATCGCCGGCGCGTACTGGCGCGGTGACGAGCACAACGCTCAGCTCCAGCGCATCTACGGGACCGTGTGGAAGACCCAAAAGGAGCTCGACGCGTACCTCGAGCGGCTCAAGGAGATCGAGCGCCGCGATCACCGTTCGCTCGGGCGCGACCTCGAGCTGTTCCGCATCGACGAGGAGCTCGGCTCGGGCTTGGTGCTCTGGCTGCCGAACCTGTCGACCGTCCGGGAGGAGCTCGAGCAGTGGTGGCGCGCGGAGCACCGCAGGCGCGGCTACACGCTCGTGTACACGCCGCACATCGCGCACGAGAAGATCTACCAGCGCTCCGGCCACCTCGAGAAATACGGCGAGAACATGTATGGGCCGCTCCCGTTGGACGAGGGCACGCAGAACTTCTGGATCAAGCCGATGAACTGCCCCGGCCACATCAAGGTGTTCCAGTCGAAGATCCACTCGTACCGCGATCTGCCGATGCGCATCGGCGAGCTCGGCACCGTCTACCGCTACGAGCGCGGCGGCACCCTGCACGGGATGCTCCGGGTGCGTGGCTTCACCCAGGACGACTCGCACATCTTCTGCTCGTGGGACCAGGCCCAGGACGAGATCGGCAAGGTCTTCGATCTCGCGATGGAGTTCCTCCGGATCTTCGGCTACTCCGACCCGGCGATCTACCTCGCCACGAGGCCGGCCAAGCGCCTCGGCACCGATGACCTCTGGGACAAGGCCGAGGACGCCCTGCGCAAGGCGCTCGGGATCCGCGAGGTGCCGTACAAGGTGGACGAAGGCGGCGGCGTGTTCTACGCGCCGAAGATCGACATCAAGATGCGCGACGCGATCGGGCGCGAGTGGCAGGGACCGACGATCCAGATCGACCTGAACCTGCCCGAGCGGTTCGACGTGACCTTCGTCAACGACCAGGGCCAGCGCGAGCGGGCGGTGATGATCCACCGCGTGCTCTTCGGGAGCCTCGAGCGGTTCGTCGGCGGGCTCATCGAGCATTACGCGGGCAATTTCCCGCTGTGGCTCGCGTGGGAGCAGGTCGCGATCATCCCGGTGCGCGAGACCGCGCGGCCGTACGCCGAGGAGGTCGCGGCGCTCCTCCGCTCGCACGGCCTGCGGGTGGCCCTCGACCGGCAGGAAGGCGACATGCGCACGCGGATCAAGGAGGCCACGGAGCGAAAGGCCGCGTACATCCTCGTCGTCGGTGACAAGGAGGCCGCCGCGCGACAGGTGTCGGTCAGGCGGCGCGGCTCGCGCGATGAGGAGCGCGGCGTTGCCTTGGAGACGATCGTGGAGCGGCTCATCGCCGAGCGCGACGACAAGCGGCTGCCCGCGGACTTCGTGCGCCCCGACGGTGCACCGACCCTCATGGCCGACGCCTGACCGTCCCCACGCTCCGCGGCCGCCAGGTCACGCTGCGTCCGATGACGATGGCGGATCTGCCGCATCTGGTGCGGTGGGGCAGCGACCCCAAGTTCCGCTGGCATCAGTGGGGCCGGCAGCCTGGCGCATTCAGCGAGTCGGACGCGCGTGCGTGGATCACGCACATGTCCGAAGAAGGCAAATCCGGTTGCTGGATCATCGAGCACGACCAACGGCCGATCGGCTTCGCGAACTTCCGTGACTACCACCCGAAGGGCAAGAGCGCCGAGATCGGCATCGGCATCGGAGAGCCGGACCTCTGGGGCAAGCGGCTCGGACGCGAGGCCCTTGACCTCGAGGTGCGCTATCTGTTCAACGAGCTCGGTCTGCACCGGATCGCGCTGAACGTGGTCGCGCACAACGACCGGGCGATCTGGATGTACAAGAGCCTCGGCTTCGTCGTCGAAGGTGTGGAGCGCGATGGGATCGGGCGCGAGGAGGGGTTCCTGGACGACGTGCGCATGGGATTGGTCCAGGGCAAGCCGCGCCCCGACTTCGACCCGCGACCGGTGACCCTCGAGGGCACCCACGTCCGCCTCGAGCCACTGCGCATGGAGCATGCGGCGGCCCTCTTCGCCGCGGGTGACGAGGATGACGTCTGGACCTGGATGGTCCCGCGCCCGCAGGGCCAAGACGGCTACGCGAAGTACATCCGTTGGGCCCTCGATCAGACCGTCCTCGGGCAGCAGCTGCCCTTCGCGGTCATCCGCCGGGCGGATGACGAGCTCGTCGGCACGACGCGGTACGCGCACATCGATCCGCCGAACCGGACCATCGAGATCGGCTACACGTGGTACGGAAAGGGCGCGCGGCGGACGCCCGTGAACACCGAAGCGAAGCTCTTGTTGATGACGCACGCCTTCGAGACCCTGAAGGCGACTCGACTGTGGCTGCAGACCGACAAGCGGAACGAGCGGTCGCAGAACGCCATTGCCCGGCTCGGGGCGCAGAAGGAGGCGGAGCTCCGTAACGAGCGGATCCTCGCCGACGGGCATCTTCGCACGAGCGTGGTCTTCAGCGTGATCGCGGACGAATGGCCCGCGGCCAGGCGCCGGCTCCAGGGCCTCCTCCGCGGGTGATATCCTTTCGGTCTGATCAACACGTCTTCTGACCGCGGAGCGAGCCGATAGCACCCGAGCTCCGCATCAACGACCAGATCCGCGTTCCCACCGTCCGCCTTATCGGCGCCGACGGGTCCCAGCTTGGGGTCGTACCGACACCGCGTGCCCTTCAGCTCGCCCAGAGCGAGGGCTGGGACCTCGTGGAGATCGCCCCGAACGCGACCCCGCCGGTCGCCAAGATCCTCGACTTCGGGAAGTACCGCTACGAGGAGCAGCAGAAGGCCAAGGACGCCAAGAAGAAGCAGAAGGCCGTCACCTGGAAAGAGATCCGGATGGCGCCGAAGATCGATGACCACGACATCGAGACCAAGATCAAGGCGGCCCAGCGGTTCCTCGATGAGGGCGACAAGCTCAAGGTCACCGTGCGGTTCCGCGGGCGCGAGATGGCCCATCCCGACCGCGGCCGTGCGCTGCTGCTCGACGTCGGCGACAAGCTCAAGGACCACGGCGTCATCGAGCGCATGCCGCTGCTCGAAGGCCGCCAGATGATCATGGTCATGAATCCGGTGCGCGCGCCGCAGATCCAGAATGCGCCGGGCGGCGGGCCGCTGCCCGCGCCGGCAGCCGCGCCGGGGGCGCCGGGGGCGGCGACAGCGCCGCCGGCTGTATCACGACCCGCAACGCCGGCCGCGACCGCGGCGCCGGCGGCGCCGCGGCCTGCGCCTGCAACTCACGGGATCCGTCCTGCTGCTGCCACGCCGCCCAAGCCGGCTCCTGCTGCGACGCCGGCGGCTGCGCCTGCTCGACCGGCGACCACTCGTCCGCCCACGGGGAATCCGGTACATTAGTCGTCCCACGTAGGCGAAGGAGTCGGTATCACTGTGCCCAAGCTCAAGAGTCACAGCGGCGCGAAGAAGCGCTTTAAGGTCACTGGAACGGGAAAGATCACCCGCGCCAAGGCCTTCAAGGGCCACCTGAACGCGCACAAGTCACCGCAGCGGAAGCGCCGCCACGCGGGCAAGGGCCTCGTGGACAAGGCGGACGTGCGGCTCGTCCGCAAGCTGCTCCCGAACCTTTAGAGGACGGTACGAGATGTCACGGGTGAAGCGCGGCGTCGCTGCGCACAAGAAGCACAAGAAGCTCCTCAACGAGGCCGAAGGTCGCCGCGGCGCGAAGCGCAAGCTCGTGCGGCCGGCCCGCGAGGCCGCGATCCACGCACTGTCGTACGCCTACCGGGACCGGCGCGCGCGCAAGGCCCAGTTCCGGGCTCTGTGGATCGCCCGCATCAACGCCGCGTCGCGTGAGGCCGGGGTGTCATACAGCCGCCTGATGTCGGCGCTGCGCAAGGCCGATGTCGGCCTCGACCGCAAGATCCTGGCGGAGATGGCGGTCAACGACCCGAAGATCTTCCGTCACTACGTTGACCTGGTGCGCGACAATAAGCTCACGGCGGAAACGCCGAAGAGCTAACACGGCAGAGACGGAGAGCAGTACCGCAGGGTCGCTCGACAGGGATGGTCAGCCATCGACTGGAAGCTGACCTCGAGGCAGACGGCGGGAATTCGCTCCGGAGCCGATCGGCAGAAAAGCCGGTCCGGGATGAGCCCGATATCGCTCGCAACGAAGTGTCGGTCGCCGCAGATGACCGGAACACGGGTGGTACCACGGAGGTGAGCCTTCGTCCCGAGCGGACGAGGGCTTTTTGTTTGCCCGCGAGAGGAGAGGCATGACCGACGAGCTGGCGGGTCTGACCGAGCAGGCGGTGCGAGAGATCGCGGACGCGAAGGACGCGGCCACGCTCGACGCCGTGCGCGTGCGGTACGTCGGCCGCAAGGACGGCGTGCTCACGAACCGGGTGAAGGGCCTCGCGACGCTGCCGTCCGCCGAACGGCCTGCCGCGGGCGCCGCGCTCAACCGCGCGAAGTCCGAGGTGGAAGCTGCGCTGGCCGAGCGCGAGCGCGCGCTCCGTGACTCCTCGCTCGAGGCGCGCCTCGGCGGGGACGCCCTCGACCTCACGCTGCCCGGTCGCCCGGTGCGGCTCGGCCGGCTGCATCCGATCTCGCGGACGATCGGTGAGATCTCGCGCATCTTCCTCGGCATGGGCTTCGAGTCCGTCGAAGGGCCGGAGATCGAGTGGGACTACTACAACTTCGAGGCGCTCAACATTCCGAAGGGGCATCCCGCGCGCGACAAATTCAACACGCTCTGGGCGTCGAACCCGCTCGGCGACGATCCGGCGCGGGCGATGCTCTTCCGCACGCACACGTCACCGATGCAGATCCGGATCATGGAGGAGCGGAAGCCGCCGATCCGGGTGATCGTGCCCGGCCGCTGCTATCGGTTCGAAGCGACGGACGCGACGCACGAGAGCATCTTCTTCCAGTACGAGGGCCTCGCGATCGACGAGAAGCTCGCGATGTCGGATCTGAAGGGCGTGCTGTACAGCTTCGCGCGCCAGCTGTTCGGCGGCGAGCGCAAGGTCCGCTTCCGTCCGGACTACTTCCCGTTCACCGAGCCGTCGGCGGAGATCGCGTTCGACTGCTTCGTCTGCGACGGCACAGGCACGAAGGACGCCGCGCGATGCCCGACGTGCTGGGGCTCGGGGTGGATCGAGGCCGCCGGCTGCGGGATGGTCCACCCGGAGGCCCTGCGCCGCGTCGGCTACGACCCGAACCGCTACCAGGGCTTCGCGTTCGGCGGCGGGGTCGACCGCCTCGCCGGCCTGCTCACGAACACACCCGACATCCGCCTGTTCCATGCGAACGACCTGCGCTACCTGGAGAGCGTCTGATGCCCACGATCCGGGTCCCGCTCGCGTGGCTACGGGAGTACGTCGATGCGCGCGGATCGGCGGACGAGATCGCCCGCGGGCTGCACATGAGCGGGACCGAGGTCGACCGCATCGAGCGGCCGGGCGGCGGTTGGGAGCACGTCTGGGTCGGGCGGATCGCCTCGCTCGAGAAGCACCCGAACGCCGACAAGCTGCAGCTGGCGACCGTCGACTACGGCGAGGGGCGCCGCAAGACCGTCGTGACCGGCGCGACGAACATCGTCGCCGGCGATGTCGTCCCGTACGCCGAGGTGGGCGCGAAGCTGCGCGACGGCCACGGCGACGGCTGGATCACGCTCGAGCCCAAGAAGATGCGCGGGATCATGAGCGAGGGCATGGTCTGCTCCGCGAAGGAGCTGGCCCTCGGAGAGGACCACGAGGGGATCCTCATCCTGGACCGGACCCTCACCGTCGGGCGGCCCCTCGCGGATGCGCTCGGGGATCCGGTCCTGGTCATCGAGCTCCAGCCGAATCGCCCGGACTGCATGGGCATCGTGGGCATCGCGCGCGAGCTCGCGGCGGTGCAGCGGACCGCGCTCAAAGAGCCGAGGGTCGCGAAGCTGCGGCAGGATCTCGACCACGGGCTCCTCGAGGTCCGCATCGAGGACGAGGACGGCTGCCACCGGTTCGGCGCCGCGTACCTGGACAACGTCACGATCGGTCCGTCACCACGATGGATGCAGGACCGCCTCGTCCAGGCCGGCATGCGACCGATCCACAACGCCGTCGACATCACGAACTACGTGATGCTGGAGCTCGGCCAGCCGCTGCACGCCTACGACGCGGAGCGCCTGAAGGGCAACACCCTGGTGGCGCGCCGGGCGCGGGCCGGGGAGTCATTGAAGACGCTCGACGGCGTCGAGCGGATCCTCGCACCGGATGTGCTCGTGATCGCGGATGCCGAACGGTCTCTCGGCATCGCCGGCATCCTCGGCGGTGAGGACTCGGAGATCCGGCCGGGCACGACGAAGATCGCGCTCGAGTGTGCGAGCTTCGAGCCGCGCGGCATCGATCGGACCGCCGCGAAGCTCGGGTTGTCGCAGCAGAGCGCGGCGAGCGCGCGCTTCCGCCTGACCCTCAGCGCGGATCTCGTGCCCCAGGCACTCGCACGCGCCGCGGAGCTGCTCGTGGAGCACGCCGGCGCGCGGATCGTCGGCGCGGTGGACGTGTACCCGGCGCCGCGGCCCAAACCCAACGTGCGGCTGCAGTTCAGTGACATCCCGCGGGTCCTCGGCGTCGAGATCCCGCGGGAGGACTCGCTCGACGCCCTGTCGCGGCTCGGGTTCCAATACGCGGAGTCCGGCGACATCCTGGTCGTGACGCCGCCGGCCATCCGCACGGACATCTCGATCCCCGAGGACATCGTCGAAGAGGTCGCGCGCATCGTCGGCTACGACCGGATCCCGGTGCGCATCCCCGACGGCCCCCTGCCGCTGCATGAGCGGCATCCGCTCGAAGCCCTGCGCGAGCAGGTGCGCGACCGGCTGGTGGGGTTCGGCCTGCAGGAGACCGTCTCGTACTCGTTGATCGACCCGGCGTGGCTCGCCCGGCTGAGCGCCGATGGATCACCGATCGCGCCCGAGCCGATGCGGGTGCAGAACCCGACATCCGCTGCGCAGTCGGCGGCGCGACCGACGCTGCGCCCAAGCCTGCTCGACACCGCGGCGCGCAACCTCAAGCACCGCGCCGGTGTGGCGATCTTCGAGATCGCGCCGATCTACCTGCCGCGGCGCGACGACCTGCCCGACGAACGCTGGACCATCTGCGTGCTGCTCGCCGGACGGGCGGACCACCAGACGTGGCTGACCCAGCCACGCGACTGGGATCGCTGGGACGTAAAGGGCATCCTCGGCGGGATGGCCGAAGCGATCGGCGCCGGGATGTTCTCCGGCCCATTCGCCGACGCTCCGGGCATGCATCCGGGCCGATCTCGGACGCAGCTGCACAACGGCGTACCGGCGCTGATGATGGGACAGCTCGATCCGCGAGTGGCGCAACGCTGGGACCTGCCAGCTGAGACCTACATCGGCGAGGTCGACCTGGCGTCCCTGCTCGATGTCGTACGCCCTCGGCTCGCGAAGATCCCGCCGAGGTTCCCGGCGGCGCTCCGCGACCTCGCGTTCGTCGTGGACGAAGCGGTGGCGTACGGCGACCTGCTCGCGGAGCTGCGTGCCGCGGCGAAGGACCTGCTCGAGTCCATCGCGCTGCTCGATGTGTATCGCGGACCCCAGGTCGCGACGGGGAAGAAGTCGTTCGCGCTGCGGCTCGTGCTGCGCTCGCTCACCGCCACGTTGACCGACGCGGAGGTCGAGAAGGTGACGAGCCGCATCGAAGGGCGCGTGCTGCACAAGCTCGGCGGGACCATCCGCGGCTGAAACGGCTCGGCCCGCGACTCCCGCGCGCGTTCTACGACCGGCCGACCCGAATGGTCGCCCGCGACCTCATCGGCAAGATCCTCGTGTACGGGTCGCCCGACGGCCGCTGCGCGGTGCGCATCGTCGAGGCTGAGGCGTACCTCGGGGAACGGGACCCCGCGTCGCACGCGTTCCGCGGCATGACCCCCCGCACCGTGCCGATGTTCGGGCCCGCGGGATTCACGTACGTGTACATCTCGCATGGCCTGTACCCCTGCATGAACGTCGTCTGCGAAGGCCCCGGCGTCGCGGGCGCGGTCCTGCTCCGCGGTGCCGAGCCCGTCCTGGGCGTCATCGACGATCCGCGTCGGCTCGCTGGGCCGGGCCTACTCTGCCTCGCGATGGGGATCACGACCGCGCAGACCAATATGGATCTCGTTCGATCCGAGCTGTCGATCCGCGACGCGCCGCGCGTACCCGTGCGCGCGGTCTCGCGCGGCCCGCGCATCGGGCTCTCGCCGGGCGCGACCGTCGCCGAGCCCTGGCGCTTCTGGCTGACGGGCTCGCCGGGCGTATCCCGGCGATGACGAGCGCGAAGACGCTCGGCACGCTCGAATTCACGAGCGTCCGCGCACTGCTGGCCGAGCGCACCTCGTTCACGCCGGGCCGCGAGCGCGCGCTCGCGCTCGAGCCCGAGAGCGAGCTCGCCGCCGCCGAGCGGCTGCAGGACGAGACGGCGGCGGCGAAGGCGCTCGTGCGCGCGGCGCCATCCGCCGGCCTGCGCAGAGCGCAGGACATCCGCGAGCCGCTCCGGCGCGCCGATCTCGGCGGGATCCTCGACCCCGAACAGCTGCTCGCGATCGGCACGACCGTCCGTGCGGCCCTCGCCCTGTTCGCGGAGATCCACGGGCATCCGCCGCTCGCGGCCCGCGCGCGCTTCGCCCGGCCGCCATCAGCACTCGCCGACGCGATCGAGCACGCGATCGGGGGAACCGGCGAGGTCTTGGATCGCGCGAGCGTCGCGCTCGCGAGCGCCCGCTCCGAGCTGCGCGCCGCGCAGGCCCGGCTCCAGCAACGGCTCGACGGGCTGTTGCGGTCCGACCTCGCGCGGTACCTGCAGGACCCCATCGTCACGCAGCGCGGCGGCCGGTACGTCGTGCCGGTGAAGTCGGAGTACCGCGCAGCGGTGAAGGGCATCATCCATGACTCCTCGGCCAGCGGCGCGACGGTGTTCATCGAGCCGCTCGAGGTGCTCGAGGCCAACAACCGCGTGCGCGAGGCCGAGCTTGCCGAACACCAAGAGGTCGAGCGCATCCTCGACGGCCTGTCGCGCGCCGTCGAGCGCGCGAGCGAGGATCTGCACGCGACCCTCGAGGCCCTCGCGGCGCTCGACATGATCCTCGCGAAAGCGCAGCTGGCCGAGGCGCAGGACTGCGAGCGGCCGGCGCTCAACGGCGCCGGCCATCTCGACCTCATCGCCGCCCGCCACCCGCTGCTCATCGAGCGCGGCACCCCGGTCGTCCCCATCGACGTCCGGCTCGGCACGGACTTCCGCGTCCTCGTCATCACCGGCCCGAACACGGGCGGCAAGACGGTAACGCTCAAGACGATCGGCCTCCTCGCGCTCATGGCGGCCGCCGGCCTGCAGCTCCCGGCCGAGCGCGGCAGCACCGTCCCGATCGTCCGCCGGATCTTCGCCGACATCGGTGACGAGCAGTCGATCGCGCAGTCGCTGTCCACGTTCTCATCGCATCTCCGGAACGTCGTCGCGACCCTCGCGGAGGCCGAGGCCGGCGATCTCGCGCTCTTGGACGAGGTCGGCGCGGGAACGGACCCCGATGAGGGCGCGGCCCTCGCGATGGCCGTCCTCGAGACGCTCCTCGCGCGCGGCGTCCTCGTCGCGGCGTCCACGCACTATCCGGAGCTCAAGGCCTTTGCCCTCAACACACCCGGCGTCACGAACGCGAGCGTGGAGTTCGACGCCGAGACGCTTCGGCCCACGTATCGGGTGCATGTGGGGCTGCCCGGGGCTTCGAACGCCTTCGCGATCGCGGCCCGACTCGGCCTGGACGCGGCCGTGCTCGCCAAGGCGGAGACGCATCTGTCAGAGCTGCACCGCTCGCTCGAGCGCAGCCTGCGCGAGGCCGAGCGGCAGCGGACGGAGCTCGCGTCGTCGCTCGAGCAGGCCCGGGTCGCGGCCGCGGACGCGACGAGCGCGATGACCGAGGCGCAGCGCGACGCGGAATCGGTGCGCGAGCGCGCCCGCGAGGCCCTCACGCGTGCGCGCACCGAGGCGGACGAGCTGATCCTCCAAGCCCGCCGCGCGCTGCGCCAGGCCGAGTCGGCCCGCGACGAGGCCGCCAAGCGCAACCTCGTCGACGACGCGCGCACGGCGCTCCACGAGGCCGAGGCGTCGCGCGAGGCCGCGGCGCCCGCGCCGCGACCGGCCGTGCTTCACGACATCGAGATCGGCTCGCCCGTCCTGGTCGACGGCGTCACGGAGCCCGGCACGCTCCTCGGGATCGACGACAAGGGCATCGCCGAGGTCGCCTCGGGCGCGCTGCGCCTTCGGGTGCCCCGCGCGTCGCTGCGGTCGGCGCCACGCCGCGAGGAGCCCATCCGCTCGACGCGCACGGTGGTCCAGGGCGCCGCGCAGAACGTGCCGCTGCAGCTCGACCTGCGCGGCGCGCGCGCGGATGAGGCGCTCGCGGAGCTCGACCGCTACCTGAACAACGCCGCCGTCGCCGGATACGACCGCGTGCGCGTCGTGCATGGCAAAGGCACCGGCGCGCTGCGGAACGCGGTGCGTGACGCGTTGTCGTCGCACCCGCTCGTGCGCGAGCAGACGCCCGCGGCGGCGAACGAGGGTGGCGAAGGGGCCACCATCGTCGAGCTCTAGCGGCCGCTACCCGAGCGGCAGCATCTCGATGTCCGCCGCGGCGAGGGCGGCCCCGATGGACGTCGCGTCGTCCGATCCAACGCCCGCATCGAGCAGCTGGCGCCGGAGGGCTGGATGCCGGTCCGGGATTTCATCGGGTGCGAACCAGCGTGCGTCGCTGCCGGGCTCGGGCACGAGCACCCCCTCCACCGGTCCCCGGTACAGCAGCACCGTCATGTCGTAGCCGTCGCCGCTCGTGCGATACCCGGCGACGAACACCGCATCGGTCATCGTGAGTCCGGTCTCCTCGCGCACCTCGCGGACGAGCGCATGGACCGCGCTCTCGTCATCGCCGGTCTGTCCGCCCGGGAGGAGCCACGAGCCGGCGAAGGGCCCGCCCCGCTGTCTGACCAGGAGCACGCGACCGGCATCGTCGCGGATGAGCGCGATCGCCGCGACGGCCACCTACGGCGTGGGCGTGGGCAGCGGACGCGGCGTAGGCGACGGCGTGATGATCGGCGGCAGAGTGATGATCGGCGGCAGGGTCGGGGTTGGCGCGCCGCTTCCGCTCGCGCGCGGCGGGGCCGCCGACGGCGGCCCGGGTGACGCGGTCGGGCTCGGGCTCGGACTCGGGCTCGGACATTGTCCGCTCGGCGGGAACAGATTCCAGCTGTATCGCCCGTAGCTGCGCGATCCCGCGATCGCTTCTCTGATCCACTGGTCGGTGTACGGCTTCCAAGCGGCGGGGCCGACCTCCTTGATCTGCATCGCGACCACCTGTGAGCCGCCGGCACCGGTGCAGCCCGCCCCGTACCAGTCGTCGACCTTCCGCGGCTCCGTGCCCTTGACGAAGATCTCCTTCGTCGAGAACGGTGTGAGACCGGACGGCAGCAGGCCGGAGCCGT
>JBBQZK010000028.1:0-26135 GCA_038207785.1 Candidatus Limnocylindria bacterium
GCGGTGCTGCTCGCGAACGGCGGCACCGTGCTCGATTACATCGGGATCGACAAGGTGCCGAAGATGGCCGCGCCGGTCATCGCCATCCCGACGACCGCGGGGACCGGGGCGGAGATCACCATCAACTCGGTCATCGCGGATCCCGATCAGCACAAGAAGCTCGTCATCATCAGCCCGAACGCGACCGCGCTCTTCGCGCTGGAGGACCCCCTGCTCACGACCGGTCTACCGCCGTTCCTCACCGCTATCACGGGAATGGACACCCTCGTTCACGCGATCGAGTCGTTCACCTCGAAGAACGCCTACCGGATCACGGAGGTGCTCGCGCTCGAAGCCATCCGCGATGCCGCCTGGGCGCTGCCGCGAGCGGTGAAGGACGGCACGGACATCGACGCGCGCGAGGCGATGATGCGCGCCGTCGTGACCGCCAGCCTGGCGTTCAGCAACACGCGCCTCGGCAACGTGCACGCGATGGCCCTTCCGCTCGGCGGATGGTGCCACGTCGCGCATGGCACCGCGGTCGCTGCGCTTCTGCCGCACGTCATGGACTTCAACCGAACGGCGGCAGCGGACCGGTACGCGACCGTGGCCGAGACGATGGGCGCGAAGAAGGACGCCAGGGCCGCGGTGGATCACGTGTTCGCGTTGAACCAGACCATCGGGATCCCGGCCCATCTCGGGCCTCTGGGCATGGAGGAGGGCCTCATCCCGAACATGGCGAATGACGCGATGCTGTCGGGGAACATCCTCGTGAACCCGCGAACGACCGCGCAGCCCGACATCGAGGCGCTGTACAAAGCGGCGCTCTGAGCACGATGCCGGTCGCGATCTTCGACATGGACGGCGTCCTCTATCGCGGTGACGTCGTCATGCCGTACGCCCGGGAGGCCGTCGACCGTTTGCGCGCCGCAGGATGGCAGGTGTTCTTCGCGACCAACAACTCCACGGCGTCGCGCGCGGACTACGTCGCGCGGCTGACGCGCCTCGGCCTGGGCGGTGACGAGGAGCATGTCATCACCAGTGCCTACGCGACCGCGCACTACCTGGAGCGGCTCGATCCGAAGCCAACGGATGTATTCGTGGTCGGGGCCGACGGCCTGCGCAACGAGATCCGCGCGGTCGGCATCGGTGTGCGCGCGGCCGAGGCCCTCCCCGGCGCCCATCCGCCGCCCGATGCGGCCGCCGACGGCGTACGCCCGAGCGCGATGCGCGAATATCTCTCGCACCTCGAGCTGCCGCCGCCACCGGACACCGTCGTCGTCGGCCTCGACCTCCACCTGACGTACGCCCGCCTGGCGGAGGCCCAGCGGGCCCTGCTCGCCGGCGCCCGCTTCATCGCCTCCAACAAGGACCGGGCGTATCCGGTCGAAGGCCGGCTGCTCCCCGGCGCCGGGAGCATCGTCGCCGCGCTCGAGGTCGCGAGCGGGCGGCCCTCGGTCTGCATCGGGAAGCCCGAGCCGTTCCTCTTCGAGGAGGCCATCCGCCGCGCCGGCCCGGCGGCCGGTGGTCCGGTCGTCGTGGTCGGCGACGCGACGGAGTACGACATCGTCGCGGCCCACCGCGTCGGCGCGGTCGGCGTGCTCATCACGACCGGACTGACGGACGCCGCCGAGGTCGCCGCCGCGTCAGGCGAGGCGAAGCCGGACCACGTCATCGCATCCTTGGATCAGCTGTTCGCGCTGCCCGCGCTGTCCCGGGTGGCCTAACCGCGCTGACCGGCGTGGCGCGGCGGGCGCAGCCGCAGCCGTGCCCGCGACGGATCGCCAGTCGCTACACGTGGAGCCCGGCCGCGCGCATGACCGTCGCGGCGACCCAGCCGAAGATGAAGCATCCGGGGATGGTCAAGACCCAGGCGGAGACGATCCGGCCCGCGATGCCCCAGCGGACCGCGGAGAGCCGGCGGGTCGCGCCGACGCCGAGAATGGCCCCGGAGATCGCATGCGTGGTCGAAATGGGGATGCCGAGCCGCGTCGCAACTTCGATCACCGCTCCCGCCGTCGTCTCGGCGACGAACCCGTTGACGGGCTTGAGGAGCGTGATGCGCATGCCCATGGTCTTGATGATCCGGTAACCGCCGGTCATCGTGCCGATGCCGATGGCGATGGCGCATGAGAACTTCACCCAGTCAGGAACGTATCCCGCGGGCTGTCCTCCGAGCATCCCGCCGGCGAACAGCGCGAGCGAGATGATGCCCATGGTCTTCTGCCCGTCGTTTCCGCCGTGCGTGAATGCCATCCAGGCGCTGGACGCGATCTGGGCCTTGCCAAAGAACCGGTTGACCCAATGCGCTCCGGCGTTCCGGAGCAGCCAGTACAGCCCGAGCATCAACATGTACGCGACGATGAGCGACGTGGTGGGGGACACCACGATCGCCGCGCTGGTCTTTTGCACTCCCGGCACGATGATCACGTCCCATCCGTGGACCGATACGGCCGCGCCGATCATCCCGAAGATGAGCGCGTGGCTCGATGAGGTCGGCAGCGCCGCGTAGAAGGTGATGAGGTCCCAGATGATCGCGGCCACGAGGGCCGCCAGCACGAGATCCTGGGTGACCTTGGTGCTGTCGACGATGCCCTTCGCCACGGTGGCGGCGACCGCCGTACCGGCGAGCGCGCCCGCGAGATTGAGCGTGCCCGCCATCAGCGTTGCCTGCAGGGGCGTGAGGACCCGCGTCGCGACGACGGTCGCGATGGCGTTCGCCGCGTCGTGGAAGCCGTTGACGAACTCGAAGATGAGTCCCAAGACGACCACCGCGAGGACGATGACGGTCCCCGATTCCATCTACTTGTGCTTTACGACGATCATCTCGACGATGTTGGCGACGTCTTCGCAGCGGTCGATGGCGACCTCGATGAGGCCGTGGATGTCCTTCCACTTGATGATCTCGACCGGGTCCGTGGAGTTGGCGAAGAGGTCGGCCACGGCCTCGCGGAACGCGGAGTCGCCTTCGTTCTCGAGCGTGTGGATCTTGATCCAGTGCGGCTCGAGCCCCTCGAGCTTCTCGAGATTCCGTAGCGACTCGACGACTTCGCCGGCGGCCTGCACGAGCGTGTGCACCTGCCGTTGCGCCGCTGGGCGGATGCTCGCGACCTTGTAGAGACTGATCATCTCCGCGACATCCCAGCACACGTCCGTGACGTCATCGAGCTTCGATGCGAGGCCGACAATGTCTTCGCGATCGAGCGGCGTGACGAACGTGCCGTTGAGCTCCTCGATGATCTGATGGGTGAGCTTGTCGCCATAGTGCTCGATGGCGTGGATGTTCCGGACCTTGTCCTCGACCGATGTGAAGTCGGTGACGAGGGCCTCCAGCGCGTGGGCCGCCTCGAGGGCGTTCTGGGCGTGCTGGCTGAATAGCGTGAAGAAGATGCTCTTCTTCGGCATGAGCGAGAGTCGCATGGGCTCCCTCCTATTTCTCGCCGAGGTCCGCAGCCGCCGAACGCAACAAAAAAACCGCGCCAATGGCGCGGCATCGAGCTGCGATCGGAACAGGCCGCCTCGGCGGACTCGAGACCCCGCAGGGTCCATGTTCATTCCTCAAGCTGCGATGAGTGTATCGGGCGGAGGCGTGGCGCTCTCCCCCGACCGGGGGACTCAAGCCACCTCCCGCCGGATCGAGAAGACCGCGGCGACGGCCATCACGGCGGCGAACGCGGCGAGGATGCCCACGTCCCGCAGGATCAGCGGATCGCTCACGGCGTAGCCCTTCACCATCACGGAGCGCAGCGCCTCGTTCGCATACGTGAGCGGCATGATCGCCGAGAGGGGGCGCAGGTAGTCGTTGAGCTGCGCGACCGGCACGAGCAATCCGGACAGGAACACCTGCGGCAGCAGGACGAGCGGGACGAACTGCACGGCCTGGAGCTCGTTGCGCGCGAACGCCGAGATCGCGAGCCCCAGGGCGACGGCGCCGACGACGATCACGGCCTCGACGAGGAAGATGGTCGCGAGGTTGCCGCGGTACTGCACCTTCAGCACGAGGACCGTGAACGCGAGGATGACGACAGCCTGGAGGAGCGCGAAGACGGCGAACCCGCCCAGGTAGCCGGCCACGAGCTCCACGCGAGTGAGCGGACTCGCGAGCAGCCGTTCGAGGGTCCCGCTCGTGCGCTCGCGCAGGAACGACACCGTCGAGAGCAGGAAGATGAAGAAGAACCCGAAGAGCGCGATGAGCACCGGCGCGAGATAGTCGAGCAGCGAGTACCCGGCGCCGCCGTAGAGGTAGTGGATCTTCACGAACGACGTCAGGGGCACGTCGAGGATGAGGTGGGTGAGGGCTGCCTGGACCTGTCCCAGGACGGAGCCGGTCCGGGTCGGGTCGGAGCCCTCCACGGTGATGGTGGCCACGTTGTCCGCGAACTCGACCATCGCGTCCGCGCGTCCGGCCTTCAGCTCCTCGACCGCCGCGTCCCGATCGAGGGCGACGAGCTGGATCTCCGTGCCACGCAGCGCTTGGAACAGCTGGGGATCGACGTCGCCGGCCGACACGACGCGCACGGTGCTCGTCGTGGCCGAGGGGCCCCAGAGGGCGCCGACGAGGGTGAGCACGACGATCGGCGCGACGAAGAGGAGCCCGAGGGACCGGCGGTCGTGGCGGAACTGCAGGACGATCCGGCGGGCGACCGCGCCGGCGCGCCGCAGACTCATGCCTGCACCGCCGAGAGAGCGAGGAAGGCGCTCTCCAGGTCGGCCGTTCCAGCTCGGGCGATGAGCTCCGTGGCGCTGCCTTCCGCGAGCACCCGTCCGGCGCGGATCAGCCCGAGACGGTCGCACCGCGACGCCTCGTCCATGACGTGGCTCGAGACGAGGATCGTCACCCCGGTGCCGGCGAGCGACCGGAAGTGATCCCAGAACTCCTTCCGGAGTGCCGGATCGACGCCGACCGTCGGCTCGTCGAGCAGGAGGAGCCGCGGTGCGTGGAGCAGCGTCGCGGCGAGCGAGACGCGCGTCCGCATGCCACCGGACAGCGTGCTCACGATCGAGCGGCGGCGGTCGAGAAGGTCGACGCGGCGCAGGGCGTCCTCGATGCGCGCCTCGACGTCTGTCACGCCTTGCAGCGCGGCGAAGAACGCGAGGTTCTCCTGGACGGAGAGCTCTCCGTACAGGGCCGCAGCCTGCGTCATGTACCCGACCTGGCCGCAGGCGACGGCCGCCCGCGGAGTCGAGCCGAAGACCAGGACCAGGCCGGCGTCCGGTCGGAGGAGCCCCGCCAGGGTCCGGATGAACGTGGTCTTGCCCGAGCCGTTCGGCCCGAGCAGGCCGTAGATCTCACCGGGGTGTATCGCGAGCGAGAGTCCATCGAGTGCCGTTACGGAACTGAAATCTTTCCGGAGGTCGCGAGCCTCCACGGCGGGTCGGATGTCCATCAAGCGAGCCAATGGTGGCACGTCACGTGCATTTCGGTCACCCGGAATACGGACCGCGCCGGGTGCGCGGAAAGGCAGACGGGAATGCTCATTTTCGCCCTCGGCATGATGGCTGGCGTGGCCCTCGGGATCATCGTTGTCGGCTTCCTCGCCGTCCGCTCATACGGCCACGGCTACGACGAGGCCCTCGAGCGCCGTAAGGCCTGGCGCGGAGAGCTCGTCGCACGGCAGGCTGTCGCGGTCCGTTCCCAGCGGGCGACCCTCAAGCGCGCCAGCTAAGCTCACTACTTCTTCCGGACATCTGACCGCCCCGCCCGGGGCGGTCTTTTGTTGTCTTCGCGCGGCTCCGCTCAGGGCCCGAAGAAGCGCTTCTTCAGCTCGTCGATGCTCCGCTGGAGCTGGTCGAGCACTCCCGGGATGCCGGTCGGGACGATCTCGACGCTGCCGTCCTTCGCGAGGCGGAGGCGATCACCCGGTTTCACCGCCGCTTTCACGGCGGCACGCGGGGCGGTGATCGTGAATACGACCTCGCCCTTCTCCTCGACGATCGAGCCGACGGTCAGCGTGCCGTCGGGCATCGCCTTGATGAGCGCGCGAAGCTGTGCGTCGTCGCGGATATCGGGCTGCGGCTGCGGCGCGAGCCGAGCGACGTTCTTTCCAAGCTCGTCGAAGAACGCGGTGGGGCCGTGGACCGCGGCGCCAAGGAGCGCGGCGAACAAACCGATCGCGATGAGCACGAGGGCCAGGCCCACGACGAACTGGCTGGCCCACGACGGGATGTGTCGGCGCATCGCGGACAGGTTATCCCCGGGGCATTTAGAGCGGCAGGCGGGCGATGAGACGCTGGCCCCGGCCGATGGCTTCGCGCGAGCCGAAGAGCGTGCCGCCGTGCGCGGCGAGGAGGACCCGAGCGAGCTGCGTGCGGGCGCCAACGGCCGGGTCGTCGCCGCGGACCGCGGTGGCCGATCCGGACGGGACGTTCATGCTGGCGCTCCCGATCGAGATCATCGCGGAGCCCTTGTCGGTCCGGCAATCGACGTTGACCGAGTCCGCGGTCGCGCTCACCTCGCGGAACATTGCGTCGAGCGCCTGACGCAGGCGGTCCGGGTCGGCGTTCACCCGCACGGGACCGACGGGGACCGTGAGGACGACGTGCTGCCGGTCGGAGGCACCGGCGCGCAGCTCGTGGATCATGTCCACGACATTGGTCACGCGCTTGTCGAGGTGGAGGCCCGCGGCCTCGAGCTCGGCGAGCGACGCGAGATCATCAGACAGGAAGACGAGCTGCTCGGCGCGCTTCGTGAGGCGCAAAGCCGCGGCCGGTGCAACACCGGTGAGGCTGCGCAGCTCCGTCGCGAGCTCACGAAGCGGGCCCGGCACCTCGTGCTCCAGCAGCGTGAGGAGGCTCCGACGCTGGCGGTCGAGCTCGCCGATGCGGTGCTGCTCGCGCTGCAGCGTGGACGCGAGGACGACCGCCAGGATGAAGACGATGATGCGCGTCGAGTAGTTCCAGACCGATGCGCCAGAGTCGGTGACCGGGCGCTGGACGACGTCGCAGAAGATCCAGGTGACGGTGGAGGCCGCCGCGACGAGGAAGCCGACATTCCGTGACCGCCACGCCGCAGGAAAGATCGGAATGAAGTACATCGATGCGAAGGCGTAGCTCGACGGTGTGACGTAATCGAGAATGCCGAGGACGGCCGTCAATGCCAGCCAGGGGCTGGCATCACCGATGAAGGAGCGGAATTTGCGCAGGTGCACGACTCGGGGATCATGACGGGCGCCGACCCTGATCGCCTCACCCGCCCGGGTGACAGCGCTGCATACCGAAAGGCGTTCTGCATCTCTGCCAAAATCCTCCGATGACCGAGCAATTGCGCGTGGTCTGCCTGGGCGGAGGCCTCGGCGCGCCGACGGTGATGACCGGAATGCGTGCGTTCACGGCCGACATCACCGGGATCATCGCGGTGACGGATTCGGGCCGGTCGACCGGGAAGGTGCGGGTCGCGCTCGACCTTCCGGCACCTGGCGACGTGCGCAACGCCATTGCCGTTCTCGCCGAGGGCGATCCCGTCCTCAGGCGCCTCTTCAGCCACCGCTTCGAGACCGATACGAGCGCGGAGCTCAACGGCATGGCGTTCGGCAACCTGTTCATCGCCGCCCTTGCGCAGCAGGAGGGCTCATTCCTGCGCGGCGTCGAAGAGGCCGCGCGGCTCCTTGGCATCCGCGGGAAGGTCCTGCCGGTCACCCTTTACAACACACACCTGTGCGCCAAGCTCGCCGATGGCACGGTGGTGGAAGAGGAGGTGAACGTGCGCGGCCTCGGAAAGGCGCGCATCGATCGCATCTTCCTGCGTGATGCCGATGTCAAGGCGGCGGAGGGGACGTGCGAGGCGATCGAGGCGGCCGACCTCATCACGCTCGGTCCCGGCTCGCTGTACACGACGGTCTGTGCGTGCCTCCTCGTGCCTGAGATCGCGCGCGCCATCAGCGAGGCGCGCGGCCTCGTCGTCTACGTGGGCAACACGACGACGCAGCCGGGCCAGACGGACGACGTCACCCTGAGCGGACACGTGTCGGCCGTTCGCGATTACCTCGGCGGCTCCGGCTTGGATGTCGTACTGCTCAACGACGACCCGCCGCCGGCGCACCTGCGGGACCATCACGCCGAGCAGGGGATGCAGTACCTGGAGCCGACGGCCGACGAGATCGCGCGCATCGAGGCGCAGGGCATCCGGGTGGCGGTGGCACCGATCATCGACAAATGGGCCGGCCCGCGCGAGCTCTGGAACAAGCAGGACACCATCAGGCACGATCCGACGCGGCTCGCCGACGCGCTCCTCGGTCTACTGAAGGCGCCCTGTCCCAGGCTGCGGGCCGTGCAATGACCACGGTCGCGACGCGCGTCCGCCACTTCCTTTCGATCGCCGATCTTTCCAGCGATGAGATGACCGCGCTGCTCGACGACGCCGGCGCGCTGAAGCGCGATCCCGTTCCACACGACGCGCCGCTCCGCGGCCGGGCGCTCGCGATGATCTTCGAGAAGCCGAGCCTGCGGACGCGCCTGAGCTTCGACGTCGCGATGCGCGACCTCGGTGGCCACAGCTCGTACCTCTCGCCGCAGGAGGTCGGGCTCGGGCGCCGCGAGAGCGTCTCCGACGTCGCGCGGGTGGTCAGCCGCTACGTCGACGTCGTCGTGCTTCGCACGTTCGCCCACGAGACGCTGGAGGAGTTCGCGAAGTTCTCGGCCGTGCCGGTGATCAACGGGCTCTCGGATCTGTCCCACCCCTGCCAGGGTCTGGCGGACATCTTCACGATCCGCGAACGGAAAGGCCGGCTCCGCGATGTCGTCGCCGCCTATGTCGGCGACGGCAACAACGTCGCCCACTCCTTCATGCTCGGCGCCGCGAAGACCGGCATGACCCTCAGGGTCGCATCGCCGGCGGGATTCGAGCCGCTGGCCCGGTACCGCGAGCTCGCCGGATCCGTCGCGCGATCGACAGGCGCGCGCATCACGTACGGCGCTGACCCGATCGCCGCCGTTCGCGACGCGGACGTCGTCTACACGGATGTGTGGACGAGCATGGGACAGGAGCAGGAGTACGAGCGCCGGCGTCGGGCCTTCGCTGGGTTCCAGGTGAACGCGGAGCTGCTCGCGAACGCGAAGCCCGATGCGATCGTGCTGCACGACCTGCCCGCGCATCGCGGCGAGGAGATCACCGACGAAGTCATGGACGGGCCGAACAGCGCGGTGTTCGATCAGGCCGAGAACCGGCTGCACGCGCAGAAGGCGGTGCTCCGATGGATCGCGTGATCCTTTCTGACTGTTGCGAGGACTGGATCGTCGACTGGGGCGGGTTCTATGCCGACGGCGCGGAGTTCTCCTGTCCCGAGGACGCGACGGCGTGGCAGAAGACCGCGCCCGACACGTTCACGCGCGGCGATGGTCGCGCGTTCGTGCGGCGCGATCGCGGCGGGCCGGCGGCGTCGTTCCCGTATCTCGCAGCGAAGGACGGTCACGAGCCGAACGTCGAGCGCTGTTGCGCGAAGATCCTCTTGAAGTACGGAGAACGCATGCCCGACGGTCCGTTCGCGTGTCCGGTGTGCCATACGACGTGGGACCGTCGCACCGAGCGCGTCCATGGATTGCGTGTCGCGGTATTCAACAAGTCGGGGCTCGCGGAGGGCGTAACAATTCAGCCGGGACGCACACGTCCGTTCCTCGTGCTGTTGTCACAATACTCGCCACCCCGCGAATAGCGTGTTGCGCGCATAGAAAGGAGCGAACATCGGTCCGTCATCACGCAGGAGCCTGCCACCGCATAGACACGAGATGCAGCCGACCGGCCCCCTACTGATCCGGTACCCACCCCGTTAGTCCCTAGCGTCCGCACGGAACGGATCGGAGGACCCGTCCACGGGCATAGGTCAGGGGAGTTACACGGAGGTGCTTTGTGAACGGTCGTTCGCGCATCGGCGGTGCCGCTGTCGGCTTCGCCTTCGTGCTCGCCATATGCATTGGAGCCACCGGCGCCCTCGCAGCGAAGGATCAGCGCGTCGCTGTCGGGTCATCCACCACGCTGACGATCATTTCGGGTTCCGTCCTCGTGCGTCACGCGACCGCTGAATTTGCGGCAGCCGAGGACGGCGCGCTGCTCGGACCGGGCGACACGGTGAAGACCGGCCCGGACACGCACGCGGTCCTTACCTATTTCGAAGGATCGACCGTCGAGATGGAGCCCGACACCGAGCTCTCGATCCAAGAGGCGCATGCGAACCCCGACGGAAGCACGGTGATCGAGATGCAGCAGGAGCTCGGCATGACGTGGCATGTCGTGACGAAGCTCATTCAGGGCGGCTCCAAGTACGAGATCCACACGACCGCATCGACGGCGTCCGTGCGCGGCACGGCATTCACGATCAGCGTCGCCCCCGATGGGACGACGACCGAGACCACGACCGAAGGCGCGGTGGCCAACAGCGATGCGCAGCGCACCACGACCGTGCTCACGTCTCCGGGTCAACAGACCACGACGAAGAAGGGCGGTACGCCCGCACCGCCGGTGCCCGCGCCAAAGGCCGAACGGAAAGTGACCGTGAGGGTCGCCGATCAGAACTCCCTCGTGGTCGACACGCTCGGCCGAGCCAACGGGATCAAGAACGGCAAGAGGGTCCTGCAAACGCCCGGTGCGCAGCTCGGGATCGTCGAGGGTCATCTGGTCGTCACGCTGCCGAATATCCCCGATGGCACGGTCTCAACGCACTTCCTCGGGACGAGCGGTGACACCGATGTCACGACCACGCTCGAGGACTCGGAGCACCCGCCGATCGAGGTGAACGACCGGATCACGTCCGGCTCGAACGGCGGCGTCAACATCAGGAACGGCTCGGGCGAGAAGAAGACGGACCGGAAGGACGTGCCATCGCCGAAGGTCGGCGCGGTGCCGGCAGTGCTGCCCCCACTGCAGAGTCGCGCGGGGCCCCGCAGCCGCACGGACTAAGCGCCCAACGTCGAAGCCCGGCCAATGGCCGGGCTTCGTGCTGTCTGCTGGGAGGCACGAGGGGGACGATCCCTCGCTAACAGATCCACATTCTGTTGTGCTGCCGTTACACCAGTGCCTCCACGAACGGCTCGCGGTGGGAGAGGCCCCAGTTTAGCCGTCTGGTCAGCGTCTGGGGCCTTCGGTTGTACGCAAATAGGCCGAATTGGGACCTCCGCTCTCCCCCCGTTGAGGGATGCCGGCCTAGACCGCGTGACGGAGCATCGACGGTCTAGCGCAGTAATTGGTTGGAGGCGAGCCGTGGATATCCGGCAGTGGGGACGGGGAGTTGGGATCCTGATCGCGGCGCTGATGGTCCTCGGGGCCTGCGGCACCGGCGTGCTTCCGACCCCCGTCAAGACGAAGGACCCGCTGGCCGGAGAGTACGTCGCCTCAGGTGCCAATGGTGCGAACCCGGCGATGACCGCGTTGATCACTCGATTCCAGCAGCTGCATCCCGGCGTCAACTTCAAGCTCAACGACCTCGACACCGAGACGAGCATCGTGAATGTGAACACCGGCGACGTGGACTTCGGCTACGTCGGACGTGAGCTGCGCGCCACCGAGGCGAAGGTGATGCTGACGCCGATCGGCTTCACCGGCAGCGCAGTCGCCGTCAACTCGGCGAACCCGATCACGAACCTCTCGAAGGACCAGGTGGCCAAGATGTACACCGCGAGCATCAAGGACTGGTCCGAGGTCGGCAGCAGCGCCGGCCCGGTCAAGGCCTTCGTCCGCGAGGTCGCCAGCTCCACCCGTACGACGATCGAGTCGTACGTGTTCGGCTCGAACGTGCCCAAATACCCGGCTGAGGTCCAGGAGATCTTCGAGTCCCAGGACACGATCAAGGCCATCGGCGCCTTCAAGGGCTCCATCGGCACGGTGACGTTGAACAGCAAGAACCTGAAGGAAGCGACGATCAAGTTCGTGGGCCTGGACGGCGTCCAGCCGACTCTCGCGAGCCTCGCGAGCGGCGCCTGGAGGATCTCCAAGCCCAGCTACATGACCACGAACACCGATGCCGCAAAGGTCAAGCCGGCGATCAAGGCGCTCGTGGAGTTCATCAAGAGCCCCGAGGGCCAGAAGATCATCGCGGGCGAGTAGCAGCAAGAAGGCCCGAGCCCACACTGATGCTCCGACGGATCGCACCCCCGAGCCTGCTACGCGTCCTTGTGTTCCGCACGGCGACGGTGAGCCTGTTCGCCGCGCTTGTGATCGTCTTCGTCGCCCAGGCCGTATCGAACAGCCTGGTCCAGGCCCGGTTCCAGGACGAGGCGAGGGTCATCGCCGACACCGCGACCTCCGCCATCGAAGCCCGCGTCGTCACGGCGACACGCGGCGCGCGCTTCGTAGCCGGTCTGCCGACCATCAAGCGCATCGCCATGGCGCTCGCCACATCCTCGACGCCAGCTGCGATCGCTGACGCCCAGAGCTTCCTCATCTTCGCCAAGTCCAGCATCGGCGCGGACATCCTGAGCTACGCCGATGCGAGCGGGATCGTTATCACCGGCGGGCAGGACATCGCCCCGGGGGAAAAGCTCGGTCCGGACCTGCTGGCCCGGGCGAACGCGAGCCCCGAGCAGGCATACGTGCTCTACGACGAGCCCGCCGGCGTGACCGTGCGCGCGCTGTCCATCGTTCGCGACGAGGCGAACACGAAGGTGCTCGGCTATGTCATGGTCGGGACCGTGCTCGACGAGAGCTTCCTCCAGTCGATCCAGTCGAGCTCCGACGCGCAGCTTGCGATCCTCTGGCGTGGGCAGCCCCGTGCGGCGACCCTCGGGATCGACGCCGACGAGGTGGCGCAGTTCCCCACGAGCGCGGACGTGGACAACTCCCCGTCCGATCTGGTCTCGAAGACGATCAGCGTGGACGGGGCGAACTACTTCGGGATCTTCACGCTGGAGCGCACGCATACCGCGAACGCCGATCCCCTCCTTTTGGGAGTCCTTGTCGCCGCCGCTCCGGTCGAGGATGCGCAGCGATCGCTGTTCGTCATCCTTGGCGGCCTCCTGGTGCTGGTCGTCGCGGCGGTCGTCGTCCTGTCGTATCGCTCCGCGCGCACGATCACCGCGCCGCTCGAGCACCTGGCCGACGCCGCACAGAAGATCGAGGCCGGCGATCTCGGCGTTCGGATCGAAGCGCGGTCGCCATACGAGGTCGGCACGCTGGAGCGCGCATTCGACACGATGGCCCGTTCGCTCCAAGAGCGTGACCGCGCGCAGCAGGAGTACCTCGACGAGGTCCGGACCGTCAACGCGGTCTCGGACGCCGTCGTCGGCGTCACCGACCGGGAGCGGATCTTCGCGGAGTCCCTGAGCCGCCTCGTTGCCCTGCTCAAGGCCGACGCGGCGGCCATCGTGCTGCGGGAGGGGATGAACCAGGAGCTGGTCTCGGCCAGCACCTCCAACATCGATCCGGAGACCGCTTCGTCCATCGCGACGGACGTCCTCAGCGCGAAGACCGGCGATCCCGACGTCGTACAGCGCAGCGAGATCCCGAACGGCGATCTCCGCAGCGCGGCGCACGTGCCGCTGTCTACGCGCGGGCTCATCACGGGCCTGCTGTCCGTGTACTTCAAGGGCGAGGCCGAGATCACCGAGTCCGAGGCCCGCACCCTGCGCACGGTGGCGCGGCTGGTGTCGGTGGCAAAGGAGAACGCCGACCTCGTCGGCGAGCTGCGCGACAACAACTTCCAGCTCGAGCGAGCGAACCGGTTGAAGAGCGAGTTCCTCGCCAACGTGTCGCACGAGCTGCGCACGCCGATGAACGCGATCATCGGCTACTCGAAGCTCATGCTCGATGGCCTCGACGGCGAGCTCAACTCGCAGCAGGAATCGGACCTGCAGCGCGTCACGACGGCCGCCGACAACCTGCTCGGCCTCATCAACGGCCTGCTCGACCTCTCGAAGATCGAAGCCGGGCGCATGGAGATCAACGTCGAAGAGGTCGACGTCCGGCCGATCGTCGAGGACGTCGTCGCGCTCGTGCGGCCGCACTCCGACTCCAAGGACCTGGACGTGCGCTCCGACATCGCGGTCGACGTGCCGCCCATCCTTGCCGATCGGGCCCGGTTCAGGCAGGTGCTCGTGAATCTCATGTCCAATGCCGTGAAGTTCACCGATACGGGCGCCGTCACGGTGTCCGCCTCGAGCGCCGACGGTTGGGTGACGATCTCGGTGTCGGACACGGGCATCGGCATCAGCCCGGAAGCGCAGGCGTACATCTTCGACGAGTTCCGCCAGGCCGATTCGTCCACGACACGCCGGTACGGCGGCACTGGCCTCGGTCTGGCGATCAGCAAGCGGCTCGTGGCCCTGCACGGCGGGCGCATCTGGGTCGAGAGTGGCGCGAACGGTGGCAGCGTCTTCTGCTTCACGATGCCGGTGCACGTGCGGCCGCTGGCCGCCGTCGCGGGGGTCAGCTGATGGCCCGCATCCTGATCATCGAGGACGAGGCCAACAACCTCGACGTCGCGCGGCGCATCGTGCGTGGCGCCGGTCACGAGGCCTTGACCGCGACGGATGGCGCTGCCGGCCTCGAGATGGCGACGCGCGAGCGCCCCGACGCGGTGCTCGTTGACCTCCTGCTGCCCAAGCTCGACGGGTGGTCCGTTACCCGCGCGATCCGCGAGCAGGCCTGGGCCAAGAAGATCCCGATCATCGCCGTGTCCGCGCTCGCGATGCAGGCGGATGGCGAACGCGCGCGCGAGGCAGGGTGCGATGACTTCGTCACGAAGCCGTACGCGCCGGCCGAGCTGCGTTCAGTGCTCAACCGCTATTTCGTCGACGGATCGGCTCCGCGGAACGCCGCGCGCCCGGCCGACCTCCCGGTCTCGGGCATCGAACCATCCGAGCGCCTGGGCAAGGTCCTGGTCGTCGACGACGAGCCGGCGAACGTCGAGCTCATCGTCCGCCGCCTGAGCGGCAACGGCTACGAGACCCTGACCGCCGGCAATGGTCACGACGCGATCGCCGTCGCGACCAAGGAGCAGCCGGACCTGATCCTGATGGACATCATGATGCCGGGTCTCGACGGCTGGCAGGCCACCCGCCTGCTCAAGGGTGACCCGAAGACCGCGAACATCCCCGTCGTCTTCGTGACCGCACGCGACCGGCCTGAGGACGTGGCCCAGGGCTTCGAGGCCGGCGGGATCATGTACGTGAACAAGCCGGTCGAGCCGGTCGAGCTGTTCGCCCGCGTCCGAAACGCCATCTACATGAAGCGGCTCCAGGACGATCTGCGCAACAAGAACGAGGACCTGAAGCGGCTCGAGAGCTCGCGGCAGGAGCTCATCGGGATGCTCGGCCACGACATCCGGAACCTCGCGAACAGCGTCGTCGCGTTCCTCCAGCTCGCGCGCATGGGGGAGCTCACGCCGGACCGCCCTGAGTTCGCGCAGCTCCTCGGGCTGTCGGAGGCCAACATCGCCGAGGTCCTGCGGATGGTGAACGCGCTCCTCGACGTGTACAAGATGGAGGAGGGGCGCCTCGAGGCCATCGCGGGCGTCAACAAGCTGGCCGATGTCGTGAAGCGGAGCTTCGCGCAGCTGATCCCCGAGGCGATGGCCAAGGGCATCACGCTCACCGAGCGCATCCCAGCCGACACGACGGTGTTCGTGGATGCCGGCCTCATCGTGCGCGTGCTCACGAACCTCATCTCGAACGCCATCAAGCACACGCCCGGCGGCGGCTCGGTCACGATCGACGCCGAGGCGGCGTCGGGCGACAGCATCGTCGTGCGCGTGACCGACACCGGACCGGGTATCCCCGAGGCCGATGCGTCGCACGTGTTCGATCGCTTCTACCAGACCGATACGGGCCGGAGCCGTGGCGGCACCGGGCTCGGCCTGGCCTTCTGCAAGCTCGCGGTCGAGCTCCACGGCGGGAAGATCGGCGTCGCCAACGGCGGGCAGCCCGGTGCGATCGTCGAGTTCACGATCCCCGCCGCCTCGCCCGTCGCGGCGGCCGAGGCGGTGACCGCATGACCTGGTTTCGGGGGCTCTTCCCGGTGCGCCGCGAGGAGCGGGGGATCGTGTTCCTGCTGTACACGCTCCTGTCCGTCACCGTCATCGCCAACTGGGTCGGCAAGGTCGGCTCCAACTCGATCTTCATCAAGAGTGTCGGCGTGACGTACCTGCCGATCGCGTACATCGTCGCGCCCCTCGTCCTGCTCGTGGCGTCGAGCATCATCTTTTCGCTCGTCGGCCGGATGCGGCGCCGTGATCTCTTCATCTGGTACGTCGGCATGGTCACGGTGCTGTCGATCGCGGCGCAGGTCCTTCTGCCCGTGAGCGACACGGACTACTGGTTCACGTACGTGCTCGCCCAGGTCGTGAAGGACACGATCTACCTGATCTTCTGGGTGTACGCGGGTAACCTGTTCGACAGCGAGCAGAGCAAGCGCATCTTCCCGCTCTTTGCGGGGTCGCTGCTCGTTGGGAAGATCGCCGGCGGCGTCCTGGCGGCCGCGCTCGTGCCGGTCATCCATTCCGAGTCGTTCATGGGCATCGAGGCCGCCGGCTTCGCGCTCGCGTTCGTGATCCTCATCCTGTTCCGCAGGCACCTGCCGGAGGGGGAGGGCGCGGTCATCGTCGAGAAGGCGCAGCCCAGGTCGATCGGCGAGCGCCTGGGCGGAACGCTGAACGGCTACGCGATCGTGTCGCGCGACACGCTGCTGCGACCATTCGGCGTGAACATCTTCTTCTGGTACTTCCTCATGCAGATCGCGAACTACCTGTTCGCGGCCGGGCTCGACGCCGCGTCCAAGTCAGGGAGCCTCACGGAATCGCAGGACGACTACACGCTCCTGTACGCCTCCGTGTACACGAGCGGCTCGCTCGTCGCGTTGGGCATCCAGACGTTCCTGACGGGCGGGCTCATCCGCCGTCTCGGCGTTTCGGTCGTGATCTTCGCCTTCCCGCTCTGGTACCTCATCACCTTCGGTGCGGGCACCTACTTCGGCCTCGCCGCCGGCGCCGGGCTGCTCATCGCGGTCCTGCTGCAGGCGGCCGAACGGATCGTCATCCCGGCCGTGCACCTGCCGGCGACGCAGATCATCTACAACCAGGTCGCGTCGACCGTCCGGCCGCGCGCTCGCGCATTCTTCTCGGGCGGCCTGAACGCGGTGGCCGAGATCGCGGCGGCCGCCGTGCTCGTCGCGGGCGCGATCAGCGCGAGCCCGCAGGTGGTCCTTGGCTTCGGGACCGTGTGCTCGGCCTTCTTCGTCGCGAACACATTCGGCCTCCGGCGCGCGCTCGGCCGGCGCATCGTCGAGAACCTGCGCTCCGAGGATCCCGAGCTGCGTCGCAATGCCGCCCAGATGCTCCACGGCGAGGGCCGCGCGGTGCCGACGAGCGACCTGCAGGGTCTGCTCGGCGAGGGCAGCAGCGCGGACATCGAAGCTCGCGTCCAGAACGCGCTCGTGCGCCGCGGCAAGCTCGTCGCGGCGTCCGGAACCTCGAAGTGACGTTCGAGATGCAGGCAGCCGCCCGCGCATCCCAGCCGGAGAGCGTGCCGCGCCACGAGGAGCGCTTCATCGCGAGCGAGGAGCTCGCGCGCCTCGCGATGCGCACCGCCGGCTCACACCTGCAGCTCGCGCAGGACGACCGGCCGTACCAATGGTCGACCACCGCGTACTGCGATACGTATGACTGGCAGATCTTCCGCGCCGCCCAGGCCGGGCAGGCGCTTCGCCTCCGGTTCCGCGAGTACCACCGCACCCGGCCCGATGAGGCCTTCACGAGCGCACGGGTGTGGCTGGAGCTCAAGGAAGACACCGAGGACATGTCCCGCAAGGAGCGGTTCGAGATCGCGGGCGATGCCGTGCCCGCGTTCCTCCGCGGGGAGACCGATCTCACCGACGTGTCCGTCGGGCTGGGCAAGAAGGCGGCGGAGCTCGTCGCGGACGGCGCGCACCCCGTGGTAGTGACGCAGTACAACCGCCTCGCGTACGCGGCGACGGGTGACCAGATCCGGATCACCGCCGATCACAACCTGATCTATCTCGCGGTACCGTGGACCACGAACAGCGACGACGCGGTGCCGATCCGCATCGGACCGATCCTCGCGCGCGAGACGGACGTTGTCATCGAGATGAAATGGTTCGGCCAGCTGCCCAACTGGGCGCAGGAGCTGCACGGGTACCTGCGCGAGCGGGCCCCCACCGACCGTCCATCCAAGTTCGTCGTCGGGATGCGCCATCTGCTCGGGGAGGCCAAGCGTTGAGCATCATGCACACCGAGACCAACGTGGTGGTCGTCGAGGACGATCCCGCGTCGGCCGATGTCCTGCAGCGCCGCCTCCAGGCGAACGGCATGAGCGTGTCCGTCGGCCGCACGGGCAGCGATGGGCTCGCGCTCATCCGCGAGCTGCATCCGGACCTGGTGCTGCTCGACGTCGGGCTGCCCGACACCGATGGCTACGACGTATGCCTGCAGGTGAAGAGCGACAGCGCTACCGCAGACATCCCGGTCATCTTCCTGTCGGCGCGGGGCGACGTGTTCGACAAGGTCCGGGGCCTCTCCTGCGGGGCCTCCGACTACCTCACGAAGCCGTTCCATCCCGCCGAGCTCCTGGCCCGCGTCGACGCCGTCCTCAGCCAGTCGCGCCGCATGCGCGGACCGCGTCTCGCGAAGCCGGCCGAGAACGTGCGGGTCGGGCGGCCGACGGCCATCGTCGCGCTCGGCGATCACGCCCGGCGCGAGCGCGCGGAGAGCATGCTCGCCCCGAAGTTCGAGGTCATCGCGGCCGGCGCCGAGGGGCGCGCCGTCGATCTCCTGGTCGTCGACGCCGACGCCAGCGTCGCGACCCAGATGGGCCACGAGGGTCCGGCCGTGTTGCGCGTCGCGGCCGCCGGCGCACCGGTCACGCCCGAGACCGTGGTGTTGAACGATGACCTGGTGCGGATCGCCGACCTGGCCGTCCGCGAGCGCGAGCTCGGCCGCGACGTCGACGCCGCGGCGGATGCGCTCATCTCGCTCGCGATGGCGTTCGAGTCGCACGACCGATCGACCGCGGGTCACAGCGAGCGCGTGGCGAACCGCGCCGTCGCGATCGCGAAGGCCCTCGGCCTCGACTCACAGACCTGCCAGAACATCCGTGTGGGGGCCCTGCTCCGCGACATCGGCAACACGAAGCTGCCGCTCGGACTCGTTCGGAGTCGGAGCGAGCTCACTGCCGCGGAGCGAAAGCAGATCGAGCAGCACCCCGCGCTCGGCCAGGAGCTGCTGTCGCCGTTCCGCCCGCTCGCGCGTCTGCTGCCGATCGTGCGCTCGCACCACGAGCACCTCGACGGCAGCGGCTACCCCGACGGTCTCAAGGCGCCGCAGATCCCGCTCGAAGTGCGCATCGTCGCGGTCGCCGACCGGTACGAAGCCCTGCGGATCGCACGGCCGGACCGGCCCGCGATGTCGGCCGACGCCGCGATCCAGATCCTTCAGCAGTCCGTCCAGCGAGGCGAGCTCGACGCGGCGGTGGTCGCCGCGCTCTCAACAAGTGTCCGCGGTCACGATCGAGGGGAGGCGACAGGGGCATGACGATCGAAACGAAGACGCAGACGAGGGTGCTCATCGTCGACGATGAGCGACTGTTCGCGGAGCTGCTGCGCGTGGCACTCCGTAACGCCGATGGCATCGAGGTGGTCGACGTCGTCCACGACGTGCAGACCGCGGTACGGCGCATGACCGATCTTCGGCCGGACGTCGTCCTCGCCGACTATCACCTCCCCGATGGCACCGGGTCCGACATCGCGCGGACCGTCCGCGCGACCCTTCCCGACACCTCGGTCCTGATCCTCACGGGTGACCCCTCGGTCACGACGCTGTCCGACGTCGCGCGTTCGGGCGCCGTCGGACATCTCACGAAGGACCGTCCGTTCGAGGAGGTCGTCGATGGTGTGCGCGCCGCGGCTCTCGGCGAGATCCTGTTCGCACCGAGCGAGCTGCAGCGGCTGCTCCTCGATCGCGAGTCGCGGCCCCGACCGCTGGAGCCGCTCACGGCGCGCGAGCTGGAGGTCCTCCAGCTGCTCGCCGAGGGTGCCTCCACGACCCAGGCATCCCTGCAGCTCGGTATCTCGAGCGCGACGCTCCGGGCCCACGTCCAGGCGATCCTGCGCAAGCTCGGGGCCCATTCCCGGCTCGAAGCGGTGGCGGAAGCCGCCCGGTTGGGGGTCATCACGCTCGACGCCTGGTCCCGGGAGCGCACCGCGAGCCGCCCGAAGGAAGCGGTATGAGCTTCCCCCGCCGGGGGGTGGGTAGCCCCCTAGAGTTCGGTCATCGTTCCGCGCATGGCCGTGATGAAAGGTGCGTACGACATGGCGAAGCTTCTGATCGCTGACGATCTCGTCCCGATCCGCCAAATGGTGCGGATCACCCTGTCGACGCAAGGCTGGACCATCATCGAGGCCGAGAACGGCCAGAAGGCCCTCGAGATGGCCCGCGCCGAGAAGCCGGACCTCATGCTCCTCGATGTGGACATGGGCGCCGGGCCGAACGGGTTCGACGTCTGCCGGCAGCTCAAGTCCGCGGACGAGACCAAGGGCATCCCGATCGTGATGCTGACCGCCCATGACAGCGAGAGCGATCGCGCGGTCGGCTTCGCCGCCGGCGCGGCGCAGTACCTCACCAAGCCGTTCGGTCCGCTCGAGCTGATCGACACCATCCGCACGATCCTCGCTCCGGCCTCGTAACGAGCCCCCGGTGGACGCGGAGCGTCAGACCGCCCTGCATACCGGCCTAGGCCGGAACGTCGAGCTTGCCGACCTGGGAGCGACGCTCTCGGAGGGTGGCGGCGAGGCGGAGACGAAGGCGCCCGAGATCTTCCGCCAGCTCCTGCAGCAGGCGATCCGCGTCTCGGAGCAGGCGAACGCGCAGGCGCTCCGGATGGCCCAGGACTTCGCCGCCGTGTACGCGCGCGAGCAGCGCCTGGCGAAGGACTTCGACACGAAGCTCGGCGAGCTCGCGCTCCTCGAGCGGCAGGCCTCCCGGTACGCCGAGGATCTCGCGACGCTGCTGCGCCTGGAGCGCGAGCGGCGGCGCGAGCTCGAGCGATCGCTCGTCGCCGAGCAGAACGCGAACGTCGAGCTCCGCCGCACCGGTCTTCAGGGGGTGAGCCACATCCTCATGGCCGTGTCGCTCAAGGACATGACCACGGGCCAGCACCTGCTGCGCGTGCGCAAGTACGTGGAGGCCATCGCCGGGAAGCTCGGTCTGCCGCCCGCCACGATCGAAGAGTTCGGCTACTCCAGCGTGCTGCACGACGTCGGCAAGATCCAAACGCCCGACGACATCCTCGGCGCCCCGCACGAGCTGTCGGTCGATCAGTTCGACGTCATGAAGCAGCACTGCATCGATGGCGAGGCCATGCTCGGTGACGCGAAGTTCTTCGCCACCGGCCGGGAGGTCGCGCGCCAGCACCACGAGCGGTGGGACGGCAGCGGCTATCCGGATGGCATGTCGGGTGACCAGATCTCGCTCGCGGCGCGGATCGTCGCCGTGGCCGACGTGTATGACGCGCTCACGTCCAAACGTCCGTACAAGGAGGCCTGGACCCCGGAGCGCGGTCTCAGCGCCATCGAGGCCGAGTCGGGCAAACACTTCGATCCAGGCGTCGTCGCCGCGTTCGTGTCCTTGTATCGCGAGGGCTCGATCGAGCGCATTCGCATCGAGGTCGGCGAGCAGCCCTGACCCCCCGGCGCCGCGGAGTCCCCCGATCGGGGGATGGGCCTCTTGCACCTCACGCGACTATGGAGCGATGCAGGCCAGCCCGAGTCCGACCGCCCATCGCGCCCCGACGCTGCTCGTCGGGCTCGTCGCGCTCCTCGCTGCCGCCGTCACGTTCGCCGCATGCGGCAGCCTCCCGGGGTCGGGCGCTCCGAATGCGAATGCGCAGAACGGGCTCGGCAACCGGTTCCTGATGAGCACCGGTGGCGGCGCGCTGGCGCAGGTCACCGCGCTCACGAAGCGCTACTCCGAGCTCCACCCGACCTCCACGTGGTCCATCGAGAATGTCGGCTCGGACGCCGGCATCAGCCTCGTGGTGTCGCAGCACTCCGACATGGGCGCGATCAGCCGCGACCTCACGCCGGCGGAACGGGGCACCGTCGCCCTCGAGCCCCTCGGGGTCGTCGGCACCGCCGTCGCGGTCAACCCCGAGAACCCCGTCAAGGGCCTGACCGTTGCGCAGGTGCGCGCGATCTTCAGTGGCGAGATCAGCAACTGGTCGCAGGTCGGCGGCAAGGACCTGGCGATCCGCGTGTTCGTGCGCGAGCCGACTGCCGCGACCCGACAGAGCTTCGACGACTTCGTGTTCGCCGGGATGAAGCCCACGTATGTCGCACAAGCTGCCGCGCTCGGGAGCAACGCGGAGATGATCGCGACCATCCATTCGTTCGCCGGCGGGATCGGCATGGCGACGCTGAAGCAGGCGACGGTCGACGATCCGAAGCTTCGGCTGCTCGCGATCGACGGCGCCCCAGCCACGTTGGCCGCGCTCACCAACGGCACCTACAAGATCAGGCGGCCGCTGTACCTCGTGTACCCGATCGAGCCAGGGCGGATGCGGCCAGAGGTCAAGAGCTTCCTCGACTTCGTGCGCTCGGACGAAGGCCAACGGATCCTCGCCGGCTTCTAGCCGGGCGGGTTTGACTTCCAGGCGGCAGGCCATTCACTGACAGCGCGATGGACCACACGCAGCTCGCGCTGGCGCGACGTCCGGCCTAGCGGCCGATGTTCCCTCGGGCTCTCTGATAGAGCGAGCGGACCATCGGCGCGGCCGGGTGGAACTCGCCGACGTCGAGATACACGGTCCACACGTCGACCGCGCCCTGCCAATCCTCCTTCTGATAGAGGAGCAGGCCCTTGAGGAAGAGTCCGTCGGGGTCCTTCGGCCGGAGCGTCAGCACGCGGTCGACGGCGAGCGTCGCGCCATCAGGCTGGCCGGCTTGCGCGAGGATGAGCGCGAGTCCGTTGAGGGCCGGCACGCTGTTGCCGTCGATCGCGAGCACGCGCTGGTAGCTCGACACCGCGTCGGTGATCCGGCCGTCCTGCCGGTACGCGTCCGCCAGCGCCAACAGCGTCGGGACATCGCGCGGCGCGGCCTTCGCGCGCGCTTCGAGCTGCGCCGTCGTGGGCGCCCCTGCCGGGACCGTTCCGGTGATCGGCTCGCCCGGAGCGCGATCGCCCGCGGCCTGCGGCAGGCTCTGCGCGGCGAGAGCGGCGGCGATGCCGATGAGCAACGCGGCGATGCCGATGGTGCGCACCGGCGCGCCGCGCGCCGGCGCCGTGGGGGCGGGGGCGAACGCCCCGCGCTCGAGCATGCCGCGCAGTCGCACGGCGTCCGCGTGGTCGATGGTCCCGGCCGCCTCGGCGAACTGCAGGTCGCGGAGCGACGACACCGCACGCGCGACGTCGTCACGCCCCGTGGTGGACTCGGCCGGCCAGACCAGGACCCGCGGCGCGAGCCACGGCCAGGCCGCGGCGAGGGCGCCGGCCGCGATCGCAAGACCGAAGACGACGGCGGTCACTCAGGCTCGCTCGCGACCTGCTCACGGAGTCGCCGCGTCTGCTCGTCCGTGGGCGGCGCGATGACCGGTGCAGGCGCACGGGCCCGGGCCCACGCGAGCCACGCACCAAGGCCGATGACCGCGACCGGAGCGAGCCACACGAGGCCGCTCGGCGACGCGAGCGGCGGCGCGAGAAGGATCCAGTCGCCGTAGCTGGCGCGGAATTCAGCGCGGATCTCGTCGTCGGAGCGGCCTTCGGCCACGCGCTGGGTGACGAGCGCGCGCATCGAACGGGCGGTCTCCGACGGCGAGTCCTGGACCGAGAGCCCCTGGCAGACCGGGCAGCGCAGCTCCGCCGAGATCCGGTCGACCCGCTCACCGTCCGTTACCGGCTGCGGCCGCGCGCTCCACGCGACCGCGAGCCCGACGGCGAGGATCGCCGCAGCGACGATCCAGCGCGTGCGGCTCATCGCGTCGCGCTCTGGCGCAGCGTCTCGATCCCCTTCTGCAGCGTCGGACCGTCGATGGGTCCGATGTGGCGTCCGGCGATGATCCCGTCGGGACCGATGAAGTACGTCTCCGGCGGACCGAAGACCCCGTAGCTCAGGGCGACCCGGCCCGAGTCGTCGAACGCGGACGGCCAGCTGTTGCCGAGGCGCGCGGTGTACGCGCGCGCCGCATCGCGGGAATCCTGGAAGACGATCCCGAGCAACACGACGTCCGTGCCGCGGTACCGCTCCCACATGTCCGTGAGCGCGGGGTTCTCCTCCTTGCAGGGGACGCACCAGGACGCCCAGAAGTTGAGGACGACCACCTTGCCCTTGTACTGCTCCAGCGATACCGGTGTCCCGTCGATCGTCTGGAGCGCGAACGCCGGCGCCGGTTTGTTCACCGTGCCGGTCTTGATGTCGTGCGGATCGCGGCGGAACGCGAGCGTCAACGTGACGGCGAGCCCGAGGATGAGCGCGATCGCGGCGTACCGCGCGACCCGTTTCACTCCGCGCCCACCGCGTCGGCCAGCGGCGCCGCGACGATGACCGTGCGGCGCTTGGGCGGCGGCCACGCGGCGAGCAGCGCGCCGAGGCCGACGACCGCACCACCGACCCACAGCCACGAGACCAGCGGGATGACGCGCACCCGGATCGTGGCCCAGGCCTTCCCCGTGCCGTCGTACGCCGCGAGGATCGTGTAGATGTCGTCGCGCGAGCCCGCCGCGATGCCCGGGGCGCCGATGGCCTGCTGGCTGTTGGGATATTGGACGAGGCCCGGGTGCAGGTGTTCGCTCGCGCCGTTCCCGGTCATCACGAGGTCGGCCACGGTCGTCGACCGCTGCGGCTCCGCCACGTCGCGCAGCGCGGCGAGGACGACGTGATAGCCGGCGACGTCCATCGCGTCACCCGGTACCAGGGTGCGCTCCAGCTCGACGGTCCGCGCCTGGCTCGTCGCGATCGCGACGACCGCAATGACGATGCCGAGGTGGACGACGTACCCGCCGTACCGGCGCCCGTTGCGGCGGAACAGCGCGACGAACGCCGCCGCGCCGCTCTCGCCGTGCAGCGCCCGCCGTGCCCGGACGCCACGCGCGAACTCCTGCACGACGGTCGCGGTCACGAACGCCGCGAGCGCGTACGTCAGCACTGGCGCGACGCCGGTCATGCCTGCGACGATCGCGACGACCGCGCCCACCGCCGCCGCGATGAGCGGCGCGGTGAACTGGCGCTCGAGCGTCGCAACAGACGCACCGTGCCACGGCAGCTGCGGACCGAGGCCCATGAGGAAGAGCAGGGCGAGGCCAATGGGCACCTCGACGCGATCGAAGTACGGCGCGCCGATGGAGAGCTGCGCGCCGCTCACCGCCTCGGCGATGAGCGGGTAGAGCGTGCCCAGGAGCACCGTGAGCGTGGCCGCGACGAACAGGACGTTCTGGAAGAGGAAGATCGCTTCGCGCGAGAGCGGCGCGCCGATCGAGCCGCGGTCCGCCAGGTCGTCGAGCCGGTAGAGCAGCAGCCCGAACCCGAGGACGAGGATCGCGACGAAATACCCGAGGAGGAGCGGCCCGATCGCCGATTGCGTGAACGAGTGGACCGAATTCACCACTCCGCTCCGAGTGAGGAACGTGCCGAGGATCGTGAGCGCGAAGGTCGAGATGACGAGCGCGATGTTCCACGTGCGCAGGAGGCGGCGTTTCTCCTCCACCATCACCGAGTGGAGGTACGCCGTCGCGGTGAGCCACGGCATGATCGCCGCGTTCTCGACCGGATCCCACGCCCAGTAGCCGCCCCAGCCGAGCACCGCATAGCTCCACCAGGCGCCCGCGACGATGCCAACGCCGAGCAGCGCCCATGACGCGAGCGCGGCCTTGCGCGTCTCGGTGAGCCACCGGTCGTTCGTCTCGCCCAGCACGAGGGCGGCGATCGCGTACGCGAACGGGATGCTCGTGAGGACGTACCCGAGGTACAGCAGGGGCGGATGCAGTGCCATGAGCGGATGGTTCTGCAGGAGGGGATTGGGGCCATTCCCGTCCGACGGAATGCTCTGGCGAGCGATCCGAATGAACGGATCCGCGGCCGCGGTCGTCACGAGCACCAGGAAGAACGACAGCATCGCGAATAGGACCGCGAGCGCGACGGTCGCGAGGCGGGGGAGCGCTCGCGTTCCGCGGAGCGCGACCCAACCCACCGCGCCCGCGAGGATGAGCGTCCACAGCAGGATGGAGCCTGCCAGCGCC
>JBBQZK010000029.1:0-26031 GCA_038207785.1 Candidatus Limnocylindria bacterium
TACCCCGCCCCGCCCGCGCGCGCCTAAGCGGACGGCGCGCCGCACCCTGAAAGGCGCGTCCTGGACCGGGTTTACGGGCGCGCGGGGGGTGCGCCGGGCCGCGCGGCCCTCCTGCTGGGGGGCCGGCGCGCCGACGGTCACGAAGTCGTGGACCTTCCGGATGCCGGCGGTGAGGTGCGGCGCCGCGACGATCCACCCCACCCGCCACCCGGTGACCGAGAACGTCTTCGACGCGCCCGAGATCGTGACGGTCCGCTCGGCCATCCCGTCGAGGGTCCCGATGGGGATGTGCGGGCCGCCGTACCGGATGTGCTCGTAGATCTCGTCCGTCACCGCGATCGCGTCGTACTCACGGCAGAGACTCGCGATGAGCTCGAGCTCCTCGCGCGTGAAGATGCGCCCGCTCGGGTTGTTCGGGGTGTTCACGATGATCGCCTTCGTGCGCGCGGTGAACGCCGCGCGCAGCTCATCGGGATCGAACGTGTACTCCGGCGCTCGAAGAGGCACGAACACCGGCGTCGCGCCACAGATCGCGGCGTCGGGTCCGTAGTTCTCGTAGAACGGCTCGAGAACGACGACCTCGTCCCCCGGGTCGACGATGGCGAGCAGAGTCGACACCATCGCTTCGGTCGAGCCGCACGTCACCGTGAGCATCGTCTCCGGGTCGACGGACATGCCGTACAGCTCCGCGTAGCTCGCGGACAGCGCGTCTCGGAGCGACTTGCTGCCCCAGGTGATGGCGTACTGGTTGATGTCCGCGTCGATCGCGCGCTTCGCCGCGTCCTTCAACAGCGCCGGCGCCGGGAAATTCGGGAACCCCTGCGCGAGGTTGATGCCACCGTGCGCCGCGCACAGCCTCGTCATCTCGCGGATGACGGACTCGGTGAAGCCATCGGTGCGGGCCGCGAGTCCGCGCGTGGAAGGCTTCAATAGCCGGCCGCGCGGTCCACAAGATTGCGGAGCGGCTCGCCGCTCTTGAAACGCCGCACGTTGTCGACGACGAGGGCCAGGCTGCGATCGCGCACGCGCGGCGAGGAGTTCGAGACATGCGGCGTCAGGATGACGTTGTCCAACGCCCACAGCGGGCTGGCGGCAGGCAGCGGCTCGATCTCGAAGACGTCGAGCGCGGCGCCCCCGATCCGCTTGGCCTGCAGCGCGGCGACCAGGGCCGCCTCGTCCACGATCGGGCCGCGCGCGATGTTGATCACCCAGGCCGCGGGCTTCAGGGCTGCCAGGATCTCGGCCGACACCATGCCCCGGGTCTGCGGCGTGAGCGCCGCGGTCACCGCCAGGTAGTCCGCTTCCCGCGCAACCTCGCTGAACCGGTCGGGAGGAACGATCCGGTCGATGGCAGGCCCGCCGTTCGAGGCCTCGCGCCGGCTGGCATCGCGACGGATGCCGATGACCCGCATTCCGACGCCGCCCGCGAGCCGCGCGAGCTCGCCGCCGATGCTGCCCATGCCGAGCACGACGAGCGTCGCGCCGCGGATCTCGGCATGCGGGACCTCGCGCTGCCATTGGTGGCGGCCCTGGGCCAAAAGATGCTCCGGCACGCGCTTCGCGGCCGCGAAGATCATCGCCATGACGTGCTCGGCGATCGGGACGTCGTACGCGCCGCTGTTGTTCGTCAGCATCACGCGCTCGTGCCCGGCCAGCTCCGGGATGTGGCGATCCACGCCCGCGGAGAAGGTGTGGACCCATCGGAGCTCCGGCATTGCCGCGAGGACGCTGCGCAGCCGTTCCGCGCTGAATCCGCCGAACGCCGCCTCCGCTCCGGCGGCGCGACCGAGCTCCTCGCCCTGCACGGCCACGATGCGATCCTCCGGCAGCGCGGCCCGCAGCATGTCGGCCGATGGCATCGCCGCCCAATTGCCAAAGACCGCGATGGTCGTCATTGGTACACCGCCAGGCCCGCGGGCTGCGCGGAGTCGCGCAGCATCGTGCGCTGCAGCTCGCTCATGCCCGCGGGCGGGACGGCCGGGTCGATCAGCCGGACATCGAGCGTCTCGTGCGAGGTCGCGGCGGCCCCTCCGATGATGCGCGCGCGGAAGAGGCAGATGTAGAACTGGTAGGGCGACACGCTCGCGAACTGCTTGTTGTCGTAGACCCCGACCAGCCGTTCGAGCTCCGCCCGGAAGCCGGTCTCTTCGGTGAACTCGCGCAGCGCGTTCGCGGACGGCGGCGATCCGATCTCGGCGTACCCGCCGGGTAATGCCCAGCGCTCGTTGTCGGCGCGCTGGATGAGGACCGCTCGACCATCGCCGTCGAACGCCGCGACGCTGCACCCGATCTTCGGCGTGGGGATCCCGATGTCCGGCAGGTACGGACGCTCGGCCGTGAACTCCGCGTCGATCGTGAGCGCGGCCATCGATCCGGCGATGCCGAGCATGCGCTCGCAGCGGTCGCGGTCGTAGCTGTCATGCGCGTAGAGCAACCCGGTCTTCGCCATCCCGCCAAGCTCGTGCGCCCAGAAGCGAAGCTGCTCCGACAGGGGCATCTGCATCGTGCTCGAATACTAGCCAGCCCGTGTGGTTCACCGGGACGCTGCTCGACCTCGAACGGCAGCTCAACGGGTGACGGCTTCAGCGCCATCGCATTCGCCGCGACGCTCGGGCGGGCGTGCTGCTGTCGCTCGTGGTCATCCTCGTCTACCAAGGCGGCCTCGCCGCGGGGGCATCGGTGTTCGCGAGCCTGCTGGGTGCGAACAGCTTCGCGGGATGAATGCGATCGGCGGTCTGCTTCTCGTCGGCGTAGGGTTGAAGCTGCTGAAGGTTCGCGACGTGCAGGTGGCCGACTACCTGCCGGCGATCGCAGTGGCTCCGCTGCTCGTGGAGGCGGTCGCCGCGTCCGGAGGTGGAGCGAAATGAAGATCCTCGAGTTCCGCAGTGACACCTTCACCGTGCCGACGCCGGCAATGCGCAAGGCGATGGCGGACGCCGAGGTCGGCGACGACCAGTACGGCGAGGACCCAACAGTGAACCGGCTCGAGGAGCGCGCCTCCCAGATCGTCGGCAAGGAGGCCGGGGTGTACGTCGGCAGCGGGATGCTCGGCAACCTCTGTGGCGTGCTGTCGCAGGCCGGCCGAGGCGACGAGGTCATCCTCGGCGACATGGCCCACATCTATCAGAACGAGATGGGCGCGTTCACGGTCCTCGGCGGCCTGCACGGCCGGACTGTGCCGAACCGCGACGGGATGCCCGACCTCGAGGACATCGCCGCCGCGATCCGCCCGATCTCGCCGAACATGCCGCGCTCCGCGCTCCTTTGTCTCGAGAACTCGCACAACAACTGTGGCGGCTCGGTCCTCACGCCGGCCCAGACCCGCGCGGCGGCGGATCTCGCGCACGAGCGCGGACTCAAGGTGCACCTCGACGGCGCGCGCATCTTCAACGCGGCCGCGGCCCTCGGCGTTGACGTGAAGGAGCTCACCGCACCCGTCGACACGGTGCAGTTCTGCTTCTCGAAAGGCTTGTCCGCGCCGGTCGGGTCGATCCTGTGCGGTGACCGTGAGACCGTCGCCCGTGCCCGCACGGTCCGCAAGCTCCTCGGCGGAGCGATGCGCCAGGCCGGCGTGATCGCCGCCGCGGCGCTCGTCGGCCTCGAAACGATGCGCGACCGTCTGGTCGAGGACCACGTGAACGCCCGAGCGCTCGCGGATGGGCTGGCCGGGATCCGCGGCATCAAGATCGACGCGGCCAAGGTCGTCACGAACATCGTCTCGTTCGAGCTCGACCGTGGCGCCATGGACGCCGGGGACTTCCAGAAGGCCTGCGCCGACCGAGGCCTGCGTATCTCGCGCTACCTGGGCAACTCGCCGCGCCTTCGGATGGTCACGCACGCGAACGTCACCGGCGCGGACGTGGATGCCGCCCTCTCGATCATGAGTGCGGCGCTAGCGGGGAAGCGGGAGCCGGCGACCGTTAATCCCTAAAGCCTCCGCCGCCTTCGGCTGCTCCGGCTTTGGGGGCCTGCGGCTCCCTCGGGCAAAGCCCTCGGTCGCCTGAATCGATCCCTAGTGCGTTTCGTGCGTCTTGAGGCGCGGGTCGAGGGCGTCGCGTAGGCCGTCACCGATCAGGTACAGGCACAGCACGGTGAGGAAGATCATCACCCCCGGCGATACCACCAGCCACCAGGCGCGCACGAAGTACGACGCGCCGTTGGTGAGCATGTTGCCCCAGCTCGGCGTCGGCGGCAGGATGCCGAGCCCGAGGAAGCTGAGCGCGGATTCGAGGAGCACGATCGCGCCGACGTCGATCGCCGCGAGCACGAAGATGAGCGGTAGGACGTTGGGCAGGATGTGCCGGAACATCACGCGCGCGTTGGTGGCGCCTATCGCATGCGCCGAGGTCACATATTCGCGCTCGCGCAGCGAGATCGTCTGCCCGCGCACGTAGAGCGTGATGCCGGTCCAGTTGAGGAAGCCGATGATCGCGATGAGGGTCAACGGCCCGGGCTGCCAGAGCGCCGCGATGATCAGCAGCAGGAACAGCTGCGGGATGCCGTTGAGCGTCGTGATGAGCCAGGTGATGAAGTCATCGAAGTAGCCGCGGTAGTAGCCGGCCGCGAGGCCGAGAGGCACCCCGACCGCGAAGTTCACGATGGCCGCGACGAAGCCGACGAACAGCGAGACTTGCCCGCCGAAGAGCAGCCTGACGACCTGGCTACGGCCGACCTCGTCCGATCCCAAGAGGTACGCCGGCGGATCCAGGGTGGGCTTCTCGTAGGTGTGGAAGAGGTCCTGCTGCTCGAACTTGTAGTGGAAGAGATTGTCCGCGAACACCGGGGCGAGGACCGAAAGCACCGCGAGCAGGAGGAGCAGGCCCATTGCCATGATCGTCAGCCGGTCGTGGCGCAGCTTGTAGAGCGCGTTGCTCCACAGGCTGCGCGAGACCCGGGCGTCGGGTGCCGGGACCACCTTGCCGGCCGTCGCCGCGGCGGTCGCCACTAGCCGACCTTGATCCGCGGATCGACGATCGCGTACGTCAGGTCGCGCAGCAGGTAGCTGATGACGAGCAGCGTGCTCGCGATCATCACGCCGGCCTGGACGATGGGGTAGTCCTTGGCGATCGCCGCCTGGAACGTGAACTGGCCGATGCCCGGCCAGCTGAAGACCTGCTCGATGACGAGTGCTCCGCCGACGAGCGTCGCGAGGATCCCGCCGAGCGCCGTCACGACCGGGATCAGCGAATTCCGGAGGGCGTGCACGAATACGACGACCCGCTCGTGCAGGCCCTTGGCGTGGGCGGTGCGGATGAAGTCCTGGCCGAGCACGTCGAGCGTCTCGGTGCGGAGGATCCGCGAATAGTTCACGATCCCGGTCAGCGCGAGCACGAATGCCGGCAACGCGATGTGCTTGACCCGGTCGAGGATGTCGGCCTGGTCCTTTCCGACGGTCAGCATCCCCTGGCTCGGCAGCCAGCGCAGGCTGATCGCGAACAGGATGATGAGGACCTGGCCGAGCCAGAAGGCCGGCACCGCATGACCGGCGACGCCGAACACGCGGATCGCGCCGTCCGCCCAGGTGCCACGCTTGAGGGCCGCGATGACGCCCAGCGGGACGCCGATGACGAGCTGCAGGATGAGCGCCGTGACCGCCAGCTGCAGGGTGTTCGGCAGGCGCTCGAAGATCATCGCGGCCGCTTCGCGGTGGTAGATGAGCGACTCGCCGAAGTTCAGCCGGACGGCGTTCGTGATCCAGTCGACGTACTGGAGCGGGATCGGCTTGTCGAGGCCGTAGGCGTGGAGCAGGCGGAGGTAGTCCTCCTGCGTGAAGTCACGGATGCCGAACGTGAAGAGGCGGATCGGGTCCCCCGGCGAAAGGCGCGCAATGGCGAACGTGATGATCGAGATGCCGATGAGGGTCGGGATCGCGTACAGGACCCGCCGAATGATGAAGTTGCGCACCGCGCCTCCGTCGCGTGGAGGGGGCGCCCCGTCGCGGGCGCCCCCTCCCGATTCAGATCGTGACTATTTCTTGACCCACCACTCGTACACGTTGTAGATCGCGCTGAAGGAGCCGGGCCTGAAGTTCTGCAGCCCCTGCTGCGAGACCGCAAGCACGTTGTTCGCGTAGCCGAAGTTGTACGGCTGGTTCTCGTTCAGGATCTTGTTGAACGTTTCGTAGTTCTTCTTGCGCGTGGCGGTCGAGCAGTCCCCGCTCGCGGGGTTGCGGGCGTCCTCGATCGCCTTGTCCATCGCCGGGTCCTTAAAGAACGTGAAGCCGAAGCCTTCGACCTTCTTGGCCGGGTCCGGGACCTGGCTGGAGTGCCAGATCTGGTACGGGTCGGGCTCGGCGCCGAGCGACCAGCCGATGATCGTCGCTTCGAGCGTCGAGTCACCGGTGGTGAGCTTGGTGACGAGGCCCTGGAACGCTTCGGGCGCAGCCTTGGCGTTGATGCCGAGCTGCTTGTACTGCTCGGCTGCGACCGTGGCGAGCGTCTCGCGCTCCGTGTTGCCCGAGTTCGTGGAGATCGTCAAGTTGAACTTCTTGCCCGCGGCGTTCTGAAGGATGCCGTCGGAGCCCGGGGTCCAACCGGCGTCCTTGAGCAGCGAGAGGGCCTTGGCCTTGTCGTACTTGTACTGCTCGAGCTGGACGCTCGGGTACGCCCACTGGACCGGAACGTGGTGCGAGACCTGCTTGGTCGCCTCACCGAAGACGACAGCCTTGATGACCTGGTCCATGTCGATGCCGTACGCGAGCGCCTGGCGCACGCGCTTATCGGAGAGGCCGACCGCCGTGGGGCTGGCGGTGTTCCAGCCGATGAACGTGTAGCCCAGGTTCTGGTACTTGTCGATCTTGACCGTGGAGACGGTCTGCACGTCGGCGAGATCCTTCGCCTGGATCGTGCCCCAGGTGAGCTCACCGGTCTTCAGGCCGTTGGCGATGGCTGTCTGGTTGGCGACGACCTTGTAGACGTACTGGTCGATGTTCGGCGCGCCCTGGAAGTACGTCGCGTTCTTGTCGAGGATGACCTGGTCACCCTTGCGCCATTCGGTGAACTTGAACGGGCCGCTCACGATGGTCGGTGCCGTGTTCTCGGGTGCCGTGTCGATCTCGTCCTTCGACGCATCGGTCACGTACTTGCCGAAGACCTGCGTCGGGATCGTGTAGCCGATGAGGTCGATGATGGCCGAGCATGAGACCTTGGCCATCGTGACGGTCCATTTCTTGTTGTTGGCCGGATCGATGGCGACGCCCGTGATGGACGTGGCCTTGCCGTCCGAGTAATCGGTGAAGCCGACGACGTCCTTGAACGTCGACTTGCGAACGGTCTTCTTGCTCTTGCCAACGGCCTTGAGGCCGGTGAGCCAGTCATCGGCGATGAGCGGCTTTCCGTCGGACCAGACCGCCTTCGCGTTCATCTCGAACGTGTACTTGAGGCTGTCCGAGGAGATGGTCGCGCTGGCGAGACGCGGCTTGGGCTCACCGGACTTGTAGTCGACCTGCAGGATCGGGTCGTACATGAGGCCGGTGATACGGCCGGACGCCGTGTCGTTCACGAGGACCGGCTGCATCGTCGCGATATCGGAGATCGTCGCCTCGACGACCCGGCCGCCCTGCTGCGGCTTCTCGCTCGCCGCGGCCGAGGGGGATGCCCCGCCGCCGCCTGGCGTGGTGCTGGAGCTACACGAGACCGCCACCAGCATGGCTGCGCCAAGGATCGCGATTAATCGCCGCATTGACTCACACCCCCCGATCGCCCATTTCGTATCCGGCGATACATCTGGTACGCGGGACAGTAGCCGACCGTTCATTCGCGCGGCCACGGACCGTCGCGGCGGCGCTCCGGAACCCCGCGGCGGGCGGGAGTGCCCGCTTTCCGGACAATGACCGAGGGCCGCGCGGCAGGCTCGTTCGGAGGGATGGGCCGTACCACTAGCGCGGTCCCGCTGGTACCTCTGACTCCCCTGAAAGAGGGCCGCCCGAGGCGCCCGTTCACTACGCTCGCAGACCAGTGACCGCCCGCTCGACCACATCCTTGCGCGCCGCGCACGCCGACGAAGGCGGGCAGACGGTCGTGCTCGTCGCGCTCCTGTTCGTCGTGCTGATGGGCTTCGCGGCCCTGTCGCTCGACGTCGGGCGCTTCTACGGGGAGCGCCGGTACCTGCAGAACGCCGTCGACAGCGCGGCCCTGGCCTGCGCCCGGGCCTACAGCCAGACCGGCACGGTCCAGGGCGCCTGGAACGCGGGCGACAACATCCTCCAGAAGTTCAACCTCAAGGGCGACCCGACCGGTACTGCCATCTCATATCCGGGCGCAGGCGACCAGGTGAGCGGCTACCTCACCACGCCGACCTACAGCAACAACATCGTCGGCGATCGGAACCTCACCGCGGGCATCAAGCCCGTCGCGTCGCCGCTGGGCTGCCGCGTCGCGATCAGCGCGGACGTCGACACGTTCTTCGTGAAGCTCGTGGCTCCCGGGCTGGCGCAGATCGGCATGGTCACGAAGGCCTACGCCACATCCTTCGGGGGCTTCCTGCCGACCGTGACCTACAAGTATTCGAACGGCCCCGGGCCGGGCACGGGGAGCACGAACAACTTCATCAACTGGACGATGGCCCAAGGTAACGACTACCAGTGCACGTACATCACTGATGCCGGTTGCCAGGTGGCGACCGCGGTGAACCCCGGTCGTGAGCACGTGCTGTTCGGCGCGAGCGCGAAAGCCACCAACGACTCATCCTTCCGCGGCTACATCGGGCTCGACATCCGGGACTTCCAGACCCTCGACGGCAGCGGCAACCCGATCCACGACGCGTACAACGGCGTGGCCCCGACCGCGTCGGTGAACACCCTCAAGGCCTTCGAGGCGGCGTGGATCGGTCAGAGCTACCCGGGCCCGGACCTCTGCGTGGTGGTGCCGGCCAACTTCGACCCCTGCGCGGAGGTCGCCGCGCTGGACGGGTCGAGCTCGGGCATCTTCGTCACCAACTACGACCAGTTCTACCGGGTCGGCGACGTGATCATGCTGCAGCTCTACGACGGTACGGTGAAGAGCATCCCCGACTTCACCATCCAGGCCCCGAACCTCACCATGCCGACGACCGGCACAGTTACCACCACGACCGTCGCGTACACGATGAATACCCAGTTCAGGGCCTCTGGCTCGGTCGTGGCTACCGAGCTGTGGTACGACGACGGCACGATCACCGGCGTGCCCGGCTCCCCCGGCGCAGGTGACCCGACCGGCTCGAACCCGTTCATGACCGGCAAGGTCGCCGGATGCACCGGCAGCGGCCCGTACAACTGCGGCGTCTTCAACCAGAATCCGACGCCACCCAACGCGTCAACCTACAACCAGAGCTGGTCGGGTCTGGTCGCCGCAGGCGCCCAGAAGGGGATCTACCAGGCCTGGCTCCGCGGCAACGCGACGGCCCCCTACAACTCTCGTCAGCACGATTCGCTGGTGATCGTGACCGTCGGCGGCCAGACCCGAGACTTCAGCGTGGCCCCCGCCACCGGCAGCGTGAGCGTGCCGAGCGTCGGCACCCAGGCCGACTTCCCGATCCAGGTGCGCACGGGTAGCGGGAGCACCGCGTGGAACGGCGGCGCCACCAGCGTCCACCTCACCTGGGAGCAGTGCCCCGTATACGTCGACCCGTTCACGAGTGCGGTCTCGCAGCTGTCATGCCGGATCAACGGCAGCGGCACGTCGGGCGTCGACGTCAACATCGGCAGCGGTGGGTCGACCGAGGCGACGTTCAACGTCGACACCGGATCGGCCATCAACGACACCATCTACACCGGCTGGGTGCGCGGCTACGGCAAGGACTCGACCAATGACCCGGTCACGCACCTCGTCCAGGTGCAGGTCCAGGTCAACGTGACCGCGGGCGGCACCACGAGCTACGTGGACATCCTCGGGTACGCCGCGTTCCAGATCTCGGCGGTCGACAGCAACGACGTGAGCGGCTTCGCCGTCTCGCCGACGGTCTATGACCCGAACGATCCCCTCCTGGCGCGCGGCCGCAAGATGCGGCTCGTCCCATGGGAGCGGCCCTAAGCCAGACCGAGCTCCGCCGCCGCGAGCGATGGTGGGATCGAGGCACAGCCGAGCAGCGCGTCGTGGAACTCCCGCATCCCCTGTCCCTTGGCGTGCGCCCGCTGGCGAAGGGCAAGGATCGCGGCGCGTCCGAGCGCGTAGCTCGAGGGCTGCAGCGGATTGAGCGTGTACCGCCGGCATTCACCGACCGCGTTGGGCCGCTCCAGCTTCGGGCCGTCCATCATGAAGCGCACGGCCTGCTCGAAGCCGAGCTCGCCGGTCGACAGTCCGACGTCGACGCTCACCCGTGCGGCGCGCCACAGCAGGTCCTTGAGCCGCAGCAGGCGCGTCTCCGGATCGCCGAGGAAGCCGAGCTCCGTCATGAGCTCTTCCACGTAGAGGCCCCACCCTTCGATGAACACGTTCGAGCGGATGGCCTTGCGGGCGATCGACTGATGATCGGACGCGGTCGCGAGCTGCAGATGGTGGCCGGGGTATCCCTCATGGCAGGCTATGACCGCGATCCCCTTCCGCGGGTGCCCGGCGAGGCGCTCCTCTCTGACGGTGTCCGGCTCCCCCTCCGCCGGCAGCGTGACCCAGAACCGGCCGCGCCGTGACCGCTCGAACGGGCCGGGCTGCACATACGCGGCGTACGGCAGGGTCGGCCGGGCGAAGTCAGGCATCGCCTCGACCGTCAGCGACTCGCCTGCGGGGAACGACGCGAGCTGCGCGGTGTGCGCCGCGTCACGCGACCGCTCCATCTCCATGCGATAGGCACCGACGAGATCGTCCGCGCGGGGATGATCCTTTCGCAGCCGGTCCACGCTGTCGCGCCACTCGGTATCGCCCAGCTCCTTGGCGGCGGCGGCCAGCAGCGCGGCCGTCTCCGCGTACAGCTCCTCGCCCCACTTCTTGAGCGACGTCGCGTCGTACGGGAGGAGCTCCTTGTCGCGAAGCAGCGCGTCGAACGCATCCCGGCCGATGGCGAAGCTCCCCTTCGCCCGGCGCATGAGGTCGTCGCGGAGCCACGCGGCGTACTGGTCGAGCGCATCGCCCGCGCGCTTCCCCGCCCCGGTGAGCGCGGCCTTGGCCTTCGAGCCAGCGGGCGCGAGCGACGGGAGGATCGCCCGCACGAACGTCGCGCCGGCGGTCGCGCTCTCGCCGGCGACGACGACGTACACCGGCGGCACGCGATCGGCGTCCAGATTCGTCACGGCGTGACGGAGGGCCTCCGGCGCCTGCTCCAGGCGTTCGGCGAGCGCGCCGAGACGGGTCTCGACGTCGCCCTCTTCCCGAATGAGCGCGTAGTAGGCGCCGCGCGTGATCGCATCGGAATAGAGGGACGGCTGCCGGGCGTGGCGCTCGAACGGCCGCACGGCCCGCTCGCCGCGCAGCTCGCCCTGGACGAGGGCGAGGTCGGTCCGCGCCTGCGGGGTCCATGTCGCGGCGTCGTAGCCCTCGAACGTCCGCAGCCAGCGGTCGGTGAAGGCGTCGCGCGCGGCGAAGCCTTCGGCGCTCAGATCGGCGAGCCTCGCGTCGTGGTCGTGCAGCCCGGCGATGGTGGCGGCCGTCGGGTCGAGGGCGAATCGATCGCGGATGAACTGATCGACGTGCTGCTCGAACGTACGCTGCTCGCCTACCATCAACGACAGTCTTTCAGGTCGCGTGGGGAGAGGTCATGACGGTCGCGCGCTATCCGGACTGCACCGCCTGCGAGGCGCCGTGCTGCACCCGCCAATTCATGGAAGATCCGGACAAGTGGTTCCGGCTCTCGGATATCCGTCCGATCTATCTCGAGGCCGGGACCGACATCCACGTGGTCGGCTGGGCCCGCCAGCCCGACGGCCGCCAGCCGATGATCGCGTGCAACGCGTTCGATACGAAGAAGCTGCAATGCGGCATCTACGGCTCGCGCCCCGAGCATTGCCGCACGTATGACTGCCGCGAGGACAACCCCGACGAATGGCAGGCCCGTCCGCACTGCGACCTCAAGCGGCACCGCACGCTGCAGCTGGCCCGCGCCCGCCGGGCGTGAAGCACACCCGCGCGACCGTGATCGCGCGCGTCAAGGCGGAGCACCGGGCCCTCGACCGGATCGTCCGGAAGCTCACGCCCGCCGATCTCCGTAGGCCGGCGATGCGCGAGGAAGCCCCCATCCGTTTCACGGTGAAGAACGTGCTCGCGCACATCAACGCGTGGCAGTGGAACGAGGAGCGGGTCCTCACGAAGAACAAGGGACCCCACCGGCCGTACGACCCGCCCAAGACCGGTGCGCTGAAGGAAACGAACGCCGGCATCTACCGGAGATCGCACCGGACGTCCGCGGCGACGATCCTGGCCGAGCACCGCGCCGCGCAGCGCGCGGTGCTCAAGGCGCTGCGCCAGGTCCCGGACACGTATTTCGATCGCGAACGCTCGGCGCAGTGGCCATTCGATCTGGTCGGTCACGTCGCCGAGCATCGGCGCAAGCACCTCGAGCCGCTGATCGCGGCTAGGGCGCACCCAGCGCCGTAGCGAGCTCCTCGGGCGTGTTCACGTTGGTGAACGCGCGCAGCGTGGCGTCCGCCGCCTTCAGCTCGGCTTCATCGATCGCGAGCAGACGGACCCTGTCGAAGAACGCGATGACGCGCAGCTGGTTCTCCGCTAGCGATCGGACCATATGCGGCACGCAGGCCTTCGTGTAGATCGCGTGCAACGTCTCGTACTCGCCACCGATGCGGGGGATGACGACATCCGCCTCCCCGGCGTGACCCAGGAGCACCCGCCACACAGTCGCCGAGAGGAATGGCATGTCGCACGCGGCGACGAGAACGGTGTCGTGGGTCGCCGCGCCGACGCCCGTCGCGATACCGCCGAGCGGGCCACCCTGCGGATAGCGGTCACGCACCACTCGAAGGCCGAGCGACTCGTACCGCGGATCGTTCGCGACGACGATGACCTCATCGGCGACCTCGGCGAGCACCGCGGCGACACGCGCGATGAGCGGCTCGCCGTCCAGCTCGATCCACGCCTTGTCCTGTCCCATCCGCTTGCTCTTGCCGCCGGCCATGATCGCCGCGGAAACGGTCATCGCCCGATCCGCGCGCCCACGAAGTCCGCGATCGCCGCAGCATCGCCGAAGCCGAAATGCGTGACGTCGGGCCGGACCTCGAAGTCCGTGACCGTGGCGACGAGGTTGCGGTCATTGAGACAGAGGAGCTCCGTCGAGACGGCCGATCGGGCCACCTCGATCTTGGGCAACGGCTCGGCCTTGAACCCTTCGACGACCAGGAGCTCCAGGTCCAGGCGCGCGTACCGGGCGATCGCGGCTTCGAGACCAAGGTCCTCAGCGTCGTCGATCACAGCCGTCTGACCGCCGCCGGTGACGATCGTTTGAAGGACGCCGGTCCGGCGGGCGCGGTAGCTGTCCTTCTCCGGGCGGTCGATCTCGAAGCCGGCGTGCGCATGTTTGATGTAGCCGACCCGGATACCTTTGGCGACCAGCAGCGGGAGCACGGCCAGGAGGAGCGTCGTCTTGCCGCTGTTGTGTCGGCCGACGAATGCGATGCGCGGAGCCTTCACGCGGGCCGCGCTAGGCGGCGAGCGGTGTCCCGCAGCTCGCGCAGAACTTCGCACCGTCGGTGTTCGACTTGCCACAGCTCGAGCAGAACTTCGTGCTCGACGCGGTGGCGGTCGTGCCGCCGGCGGTGCCGGTGAGGTCCTCCTTGGAGGACTCCTCGCGGAAGGTGCGGACACCCTTGCCGAGCTGGCCGAACACCGTCGGGAGCTTCCCTGCGCCGAACACGATGAGCACGATGACGAGGACGAAGACGAGCTCCGGTCCCCCAAGGTTGAACGGCATGGTCACTTCCTCGTGCGCGCCACGCGCGCGGTATCTCGTCTACGGAGTGTACGAGAGGGCGGTCAGCCGAAGAGGCCATCGAGCAGTGTCAGGAAGAGCGGGATCACCACCAGCAGCATCAGCGCGGGCAGGTAACAAAGGACGAGCGTCAACATGAGCTTGCCCTCGACCGTGGCCGCCGCCTCGACGGAGGCGGCGCGTTCCGCGGCCCGCGCGGCGTCGCGGGCGTTCCGGATGACCGCGAGCGAGCCGTGACCGAGGCCCCGGGCGCGGTCGAGCGCGGCCGCGAGCGACGTGAGGCCGGTGATCCCCTCGTCGTGCGCGGCCGCCGCGAGGGAACGGAAGAGCGGCGCACCGAGCGCATACGCGTCGGCCGTTCGCTGGAGGGCCGCGTCCAGGACAAGAGATGTGGTAGGGAGGCGGGCGATCGCGACGATCGCGGTCTCGATCGGCCGCCCGGCGGCCGCGAGCGCTTCGACCCGTTCGAGGAATGGACCGGTCGCGTGCTCGGCCGCCCGGCGACGGCCGCGCGCCCGCCGTTCGATCGCCAACGACGGCGCGACGAAGCCGCCGTACGCGCACGCGACGGCGAGCGGCACCAGGCCGAGCGCGCCTCCGGCCGTTGCGCCGACCACGGCGCCAAGGCACTTCGCGCCGACGAGCTCGGTGTGGGATCGGAGGAGCCCGGCCTGACGCAGGTCGCGGTCGCCCACGGCCCGCCAGCGCGGCGCGCGATGCAACACGGGCACGAACAAGCCGAGCCGGCGCTGCACCGCGGAGTCACGGCGGGCCGCCGAGGCGAGGGCGACGACCGCGAGCAGCACGCAGACCGCACCGGCCGCGATCATCGGGTGACGGCGTCGACCACGCGGCGGCTGACCACGATGCCGGCGACCTCCAGCACCGCCGCGGCCGGTATCAGCACCGTGCGTCCGAGCGGCGTGCCCAATGTGGCGCCGAGCCCGGGCATCGTGAAGACGAGATACAGGGCGAGGGCCGGGACGATCGCCGCGAGGAGGTAGGCCTGCAGCCGCACGCCGGCCGTCCTCGCGCGCACGTCGGCGTCCAGGCGCTCGTCGTGCACGGCCCGTTCGGCCACGGCCTCCACGAGCGCGGCCGCACGTTCGAGGGGCAGACGCTCCGTCACACCAAGGGCAAGCGTGTGGAAGGTCGCCACCAGGCGACGGTCGGCCGGCGCTGCCGCGGCGGTGCGCAATGCGTCGTCCAGGGCCTGCCCAAGATCGAATCCCTCGATGGCGGCCTCGAATGGACGGCGCGCGAGGCGGTCCTCGCAGCCGGCGGCGGCGCGGCGCAGCGCCTCGGGAAGCGCGACGCCGGATCGGAGCATCGCGTGCGCGCTCTGCAGGATCGCCGCGAGACCCGATCGCCCACGGCGCCGGGCGGCCTCGGCGCGAATGCGTATCACGATCGACGGTCCAGGGCCGAAGAGCAGGCCCGCGGCGGGCGTCACCCCGACCGCGAGCGCGATCGCGACGCCGGCGACCACCATGGCCGCGCGCAGGCACTCCCACCGCGCGATCCCCCACCGCCAGCCGGCGTCCCCGAGTGCGACTGCGTCGGGATGGCGCCGTGCTCGGGGTAATGGGCGCCCCACCAGTGGGACCATGCCGAGGGCCAGGGCCGCAGCCATCATCGCGAACGCGCCGGCGGCAGCCGCGCTCATCGCTCGTGGCTCCAGACGATGGTCGCGATCTCGTCTTCGACCCGAGCGATCTCGCGGACGATACGCCGGCCGTCGCGCTGCCGGTCGAGGTGGACGACGATGTCGATCGCGCGCGCCACATGCCGCGTGATCGCCGCGGACGACAGCTCGCCGGCGCGCGCGAGCAGCAGCTCCAGGCGTCCCAACGCATCCCGGGCGGAGCCCGCGTGAAGCGTCGTAAGCGAGCCCGCGTGCCCGGTGCTCAGCGCCTCCAGCAGCGCGGATGCGTCGCGCGGAGACCGCACCTCCCCCACGACGATCCGGTCGGGGCGCATGCGCAGCGCATTCACGACAAGGTCCGCGACCGCGACGCCGGCGTCGCGCGACGGAACGCACTCAAGATGGACGGCGTGGTGGTGCGGTAGGACGAGCTCGTGCGTGTCCTCGATCACGACGATGCGCTCGTCCGCCGGGATCACCGCCGCGAGCGACCGCAGCAGCGTGCTCTTGCCCGAGCCGGTGGCCCCGCTGACCAGCACGTTCCGTCGGCGCCGCACGGCGTCGACCAGTAGCGCGGCCGCCTCGCCGGTCAGCGCGCCGCCGGCCACCCACGATGCCGGTCCAGCCAGGGGCATGGAACGCGGTCGGAACTTCCGGATCGAGAGGCACGGGCCGCCGACGGGCTCGATGACCGCGTTCGCCCGCGACCCGTCCCGCATCCGCGCGTCGACGAAGGGATGTTCGATGGTGAGCTCGCGGCCGACGCTCGCGGCGATGCGATATATGAGATCCGACAGCTCGGCGCCATCGCGGAACGCGACGGCGACGCGCTCAAGGCGACCGTCGCGCTCGACGAAGACGCGGTCAGGCGCATTCACGAGCACATCGGTGACCTCGGGATCATCCAGGAGCGGCTGGAGACAACCGAACCCGAAGAGCTCCGCGCACAGGCGTTCGAGCTCGCCATCCGAAAGGCGCGCGCCGGCCGCCGTGCGCACGCGCTCCCGGATGAGCCGACGGCGTGCGGGGTCGGCGTACAACGCGAGCAACGTCGCCGGATCCAGACCGGACGCGACCTCCGTGCGGACACGCGCGACCAATGCGGCGTCGATCACGCGAGGCTCCGGATGAGGACATCGATCGCGCGCAGCGTCGGCGCGCGCGCCGCGAAATCGTCTCGGGCGAGGAACGGGTCCGCCGGTATCGCAGCGAGCAGCGGCCACGGCAGGCGCGCGGCGACGCGCGTCGCGTCGGCCCCTTCGGCACCGACCACGACGACGCCCACCCGCGTCCCGATACCCTCGAGCACCGGGATCGAGCAGAACGCCGCCTGCAGCTGCGCGACAGTTGTACCCACGACCACGCACAGCCGATCGATCCCGGCGAGCACGTCGGCGTCGAGGGCCTCCACGCCCGGTCCCAGATCGAGGATCACCGGCCGGTCGCGGTGAAGGCGCCCGATGAGCTCCGCAACTCGCGGCCCGTCGAAGGACCGGTGCAGGTCGGGCGAGCCCGGCAGGAATGGCACCTGCGCCCAGGTCGAGAGCAGCGCCGCTTCACCGCCCGGGCGAAGCAACGCGTCCGTCACGCGGGCACCCGCGCACTCCGCCCGGAGCGCCTGCGTCGGCACGCGCCGATCGAGATCGACCAGGACCGGTGGGCGGCCGGTGCTCGACGAACGGTGCGCGACCAGGGCGGCGACGGTCGAGGCACCCACGCCGGCGATCAACGACCAGAAGGCCAGGCCGCGCTCGGGCGGAAGGCTGGCCGGCCGCGCCGGCAGCAACGGCTCGAGCGGCTTCTCCCGCCCCGTCGCATCGCGCATGAGCGCGAGCGCGACGTGCGCGACGGGCGACGCATCCAGCAACGCACGCCACGTCATCCTGCGATCCACCGCGTGAGCGCGTGCTCGGAGGCATAGATCCTGATCGGCCGTGGGGCCGCGCCTGCGTCGAACAGCACGGGCCGGAGCGCACGGCGCTCCCGGCGGAGCGTGTCGCGCTCGCACCACGCGGTCCGGCGCATTTCGAGGAGCGCGTCGCCGCCGCGAAGGAGGGCGCCGCAGCGCGACCGTCGAGCGGCCCCAAGAGGCCACGCTCGGAGCGGCCGCGCGAGGGCCCGCGCGGTGGCTTCAGCGACCGATACCACGCATACCTCGATCACATCCAGATCGCCGGGCGCGAGCCGCGCGGGTGCGAGCCCGATGCCGACGGCGCGGATCGCGCCACCCGGCTGCGGCATGTCCGCTCCCGCGACGCTCGTGCGTACCCCATGGAAGGCGAGCGCGCGCCGGACGCGGATCGCGTGGCGGTCGTCGAGGGTCAGGCCGACGGTCGACCCATGGCGCCACAGCGAGAAGCGCGGCGCATCGAGGGCCAGATCGAATGGGGTATGGGAGGTGGCCACGAGCACGAGACTGGTCATTGGACGATCGGGATGAAGACGAGCACGAACGTGCTGGTCGCGATCCGATCGGCGATACGCAGCTCATCGGCCGGTGACACGGCGACGACGACGCTGCCGAGCCGGTCGACGGCGATCGGAGCGACGCGGCTCCCCGGCGCCGGCATGAACGGTCCCCCGTTCTCGCCGCGCACGTCCAACACGGTGACGTTCGTCGCGACAAGCTCCGTGACGCGGCCGGCCGGGGTGCGGCCGATCACCGGCACCGCGACGACGTCGACGTGCGCGCCTGCGACGAGCGCCCCGCCGACCGCCTGGGCCGGGGTCACCGGTATCGCGACGGCGCGCTGGCCGGCCGGAGGGACGATCCCGCTATGGAACGCGGCCGCTCCCATCGTGAGCGCGGGCGCGATGAGGATCTGACCGGGCCAGAGTGGCGCGCGGGGCACGCGTCCGATCGCGTCGCTGGCGGAGTGCAAGGCGCCATCCGGGACGGCGTCGGGTGGAAGCTCGCGAAGCATGAGGTCGTCGGCCTCGATCGCCTTGTCGGCGTCGAGATTGCGCGCGGCCACGACGATCGCGACGCGCTGAAGGCTGGCGTAATAGATCGTCCCAGCGACGGCGCCGCAGACGATCGCGACGGCGAGGAGCATGCGCTGACCCGTCATTCGACGAGGCCCGGTGCGCGCACCGCCACCTGCACCAGGTGGTCGTGGCTGGTGCCGTCGGCGTAGTCCACGCTGAACCGCAGGACCCACGTGGCGTTCGGCCCGGGAAGCCGGTCCCAGCGCGCGACGAAGAGGTCACCGGGGCCGCCGCTCAACGGCCCGAGCGCGACCGCCTCACCGGACACGAATCGCCAGCGCAGCACGTCCGGTCCGGCGAGGGCGATGCTCGTGCGACGCCCGCGGAGCACCTCCATCGACCGGTCGGGCAGCACGGCGGCGGCACGATGCGGCGGCGCGGTCGGCGAGGGCCGCGCGACGGGACCGTCGATCGGAGCTGCTGGGCCGAGAGGCACGAGAGGCACGAGAGGCACGTTCGGCGTCGTGTCGCCAGGTATCGCGTACGACGGCAGGAGGAGCGTTACACCCGGCGCGCTCGCCGGCGCGGCCGACTGTCCCGGCCGAGGAGAGGGGGAAGACACGGCCGCGGCTCGGGCGAGCTCGCTGTCGTCTTGGAAGAACACCACACTGACGGGCACGAACCCGAAGTCCGTGCGAACGTAATTCTCGTAGTACGTGCCCGCGACTCCGCGACCGTCGGTGAGCGCAGCCCGGCCATTGAACGCGACGCCGTCGTATGCGCTCGAGCCGCCCGTGGCGACACTATCGAGAACGCGAGCGTACGACCCGGTCACTTCGTGGACCGTGTCGGTCGAGTACGTCGTGAGGGCACCGGAGCGCACGATCGAATCGCCCGCGTAGGTCTCCGTGACGAGGTAGATCCCCGGCGGCGGCGCGACAGGCGCCGGGTCAGGGCTCCACGCCGAGACCGGCTCCTCGGCATCCTCGTGGTACGGGTCACGACCCAGCGCGGGCGCCGAGCTCAGCGACCACAGGGTCACAGTGATGAGCAGCACCGTGCATTTCATCTGGCCCCTCCATTCGCCCTGACGGCGACATCGGTGATCGGGTGGAAGAACAGCGCGCCGAAGAACGGCGTGCGGACCGGCACGACCGCCGACAGATGGATGGTCGCGGGCACCAGGTCGACGCCGACCGACGCCCCAGCCGCGATCGACAGGGGCGTCGCCGCCAGGTGCGCCGCGATCGGTTCGAGATTCGCGGCGAATACCGCGCGCGCGACGTCGGCCGCGTCGGCCGCAGGGATCAGCCGGCCGGTCCGTTCGAGCTCGCCGCTGTCCTGATCGTTCACGGCGACGAGCGCCGCCAGGTCCGCCGCGGATCTCGCGCGGGCCGCGACGACCCGGAGGCTGCCGACCTGCAGCGTCGTCACGAGCACGACGATCAGGAGCGGCAACGCCACGATGGTGGTGATCGCGCTCAACGCGCGAGCTCGCCGCGAACGACGGCCGTCGTGCGGAGCGGGATGGACGTCGAGAACAGGAACGGAATGGCGATCGCTGCGGTGGAACGCACGGTCACCGTGAGCGGCTCCCGCCATCCGACCCGCGACGGCGTGACCTCCAGGGTGCTGATGGCCGGATCGATCCCGGACTCTCGAAGGGATCGGTCGAGCAGGGCGCGGACCTCCGGGCCGTCGCCGCCGAGCTCCGCCGCGTACCGAGCGACCTGAACGGTCGCGCTCTCCTGCGCGAGCCACCGTTGGAAGACGTCGCCGAATTCGATCACCGCGAACAGCAACGGGATGAGCACGGTGATCATGAGCGTGGTCTCAAGGGTCGCGAGGCCGGCTTGATCGGCGTGCAGAGATCTAATGGATGAGACCCATCTGCGAGACGAGGCTCTGGAGCCTGGCGACCAGGCCGTTGTTCCAGCTCTGTACCCCGATGACGAGGGTGCCGAGCACGACGGCTGCGCCGACGATGTACTCGATGGTCGCGAGGCCTTCGTCGCGGCGGACGAACGATCGGATGCGGAACATGGGCACCTCCACGGAGGCGAGGTTGGACCTGGCACCGGCCGCGCGCGATGGGAGGGTCGACCGGTACCCCGGTACCGCCCGTGGACGTTCGGGAATGAGCCGCGCTCGGTGCGGCGTACGCTCACGGCCCATGGGCGCACTGATCTATCCGCTCGCGGTCCTCGCGCTGCTCGTGCTCGGAGCGTTCGGTTTCGGCGCATCCCTGCCCGTCGGCCACGTCGCGACGCGCTCTAAGAAGGTTCCGGCCCGCCCGGAGATCGTGTGGGGCCTGATCAACGATCCCGTCGCGACCAAAGGCTGGGGCGGCGATACGAAGACGGAGGTCGTGGAGCAGGACGCGCCGCGGATGCTGGTCACGAAGATCGTCGGTGAGCGGGCGTTCGGCGGCACCTGGACGTTCGAGATCGCGCCCGAGGGTCACGACGCCTCGACGCTCACCATCACCGAGCGCGGGGAGATCTACAACCCGGTGTTCCGGACGGTCATGCGGGCCATGGGACACACCCGCACCATCGACGGCTACCTCGCGAGGCTGCAGACCGCGCTCACCTGAGCTGAACCTGGCTGAACCTTAGCCATCGCTCAGCCCCTGGAGACGATGTGAGCAAGGCCGACTTCCTCGCGGACATCCGCGCCGCACGCGCCGAGCTCGCCGAGATCCTCGCGGCGCGCGACGAGCGCGCCCTCGCCGAGGCCGTCGTCCCCGGGCTCAGCTGGACCGCGAAGGAGGTCGTCGCCCATCTCATCGGCTACGACCAGGCGATCCTCCAGGCGATCGCGGACGTGCGCGCGGGGAGGAAGTGGACCTGGGGCTGGACGTATCCGAACTTCGACGATTGGAACGAACGCACCGTCGGACCGCGCCGGGCGCCGGAGCTTCGCCGCGGGTGCGGCACGAGCTCGACGACAGCCGTGCGCGGCTGCTGGAGGAGCTGGAGCGCTGGCCCGATGACGCGGGGCCGTTCGGCATGGACACCTGGGACCGGAAGAAGAGCGAGATCAGCTGGATCGGACCGCACGAGCATGCGGAGATGATCGCGAGGGTCTAGAGCGCCAGGCGCCCCGCGTCGTGGAAGATGCGGAGCTGATCGCGGCGCACGTAGCCGCAAAGCGCGATATTCGCCTCGATGGCCAGGGACACCGCCAGCTCGGTCGGGCTCGTACGCGACGCGACGACGCCGCATCCGAGGCGCGACGCCTTCACCAGCATCTCGCTCGAGATGCGTCCTGAGGTGAGGATGGCCTTGCCCGTCGTGTCGAGGTCGGCCAGGAGGGCCTCGCCCGCGATCCGGTCCACGGTGTTGTGCCGGCCGATGTCCTCGACGAGCAGCTCGAGCCCGGTCGTGCCGAACAGCCCTGCGGTGTGCGTGCCGCCGTGCTCCTTGTATCCGGTGGCCTTGTCCAGCAGCTCGTCCATCCAGGCCATGAGCTGCTCGGGACGCACCGTCATCCCCCCGGCGACCGGGACGACGTCGAGCGAGAAGGTCACCCCGCGGCCGCAACCGGACGTGAGGATCCGCTTGCGCTCATGCGGCACGGCCCGCGCGGTCGGCGCGAGCCGCACCTTCACGACGGTCTCCTCGTCACAGACCTCCATGAGGGCCACGTCCGCCGCCCGCTGGATGATGTCCTCGACCCGCAGGAACCCGAGGGCCAGGGCGATGACCCGCACCGGCGAGCATGCGATCGTCGCGAGCTCCTCGCCGTCGACGTAGAGCGAGATGGCCCGTTCCGGCGGCGGCGCCTTGTCCAGTGACGTGAGCGTGCCGTCGCGGTACAGGCGCGGCGGTGCCGGCCGGTCGATGCGCCGCGGTTCGACGGTCACCGCGCGCCGATGATGGTGCTGAGGTTCCGGGCGATGGTCAGCACATCCATCTCCCCCACGGTGGCCGCGCGAATGATGCCGTCGCGGTCGATGAAGAAGGACGTTGGTACACCGCTGCCGATCCGGTAGGCGCGCGCTGCCGTGTTCCCGACGTCGATGAGCGGCACGAGGTGCGCGAGCTCGAGCGAGTCGAAGAATCCACGGACCCGGGCGCCGTTCTCATCGAGGTCGATCTCGTAGAACATGACGTCTTGATTGTCGCGAGCGGCCGCCTCGAGCCGCGGCATCTCCGCTCGGCATGGCGCGCACCACGTGGCCCAGAAATTCAACACCACTGGCCGGCCCCGCTGCGCCACGAGCCGGTTCGAAGCCCCCGACGGCTCGACCCACACGAAGTCCGGCGCCGCGAAGCCAACGCGACCAGCGGTATCGGGGGCGACGACCACGCTCGTGATGACGCCGACGTTCGTTTGGCCGACGAACTCGCGCTGCTGCAGCATGGGCACGACGAGCGCGGCGGCGGAGGCGAGCGCGATGATGCCGACGAACAGCGCGGCGATCCACCGTGGGAGCTGGAGACGGGTGTCGAATGCGCGCGGGACCGGGACCATCAGCCGAGCAGCGGCAGGAAGTTGAACAGCTGGTTGAGCCGAGTGAGCTGGCCCGATAGCAGCAGCAGGCCCATGACGATGACCAGCGTACCGCCGACCGCATTCACCGCCCGGATGTGCAGGCGCACCCAGTCGAGCACCCGCCGCACGCTGCCGAAGCCGGCGGCGACGAGCAGGAACGGCACACCGAGCCCGAGCGAGTACGCGAGCAGCAGCGTCGCGCCGGACACGACGTCGTTGTTCAGCAGGATCGTGAGGATGAGCGCCAGGTACGGGCCGATGCACGGCGTCCAGCCGGCGCCAAAGGCCACGCCGATGAGGAGCGAACGCCGGTAGCCGGAGCTCGCGCCTTCGAGCCGCAGGGCGGCGCTCTGCTCGAGGAACGGGATCGTGACGAGCCCGAGCATGTGCATCCCGAGCACGATCAGCACGAAGCCGCCGACGCGCTGCAGCCAATCGACAAAGGTCGCGCCGAACGCCCCGAGGACCGCGATGCCGATCCACAGCATTGTGAACACGACGCTGAAGCCCACGACGAAGACGGCGGCGTGCATGATCGTCCGGCGCCGATCCGTACCCGAGAGCGCGGTCTCGCCGGCGAGGTTCACCAGGTACGCGGGCACGAGCGGCAGCACGCATGGGGAGAGGAACGACAGGATCCCCGCCCCAAAGGCGACTGCAAGGTTCATCCGATCGCTTGGGCGAGATCCGCGATGAGGTCGTCCACGTTCTCGATGCCGACCGACAGCCGGATGAGGCCGGCCGGCGGCGCGAGCTTCGTGCCCTTCACCGATCCATGCGTCATCGCAAGGGGGATCTCGATGAGCGACTCGACGCCACCCAGCGACTCCGCGAGCGCGAAGATCCGCGTCCGGGCGGCCGCGCGCTTGGCGCCGGCCTCCCCGCCGGCCTTCAGCTCGAAGCTCACCATCCCGCCGAAGCTCCGCATCTGCCGGCGCGCGATCGCATGCTGCGGGTGGCTCGCAAGGCCCGGGTAATTCACGCTCTTCACCTTCGGGTGCTCGGTGAGCCACTCGGCGATCGCCATCCCGTTCGCGGAGTGCCGCTCCATCCGCACGGCCAGCGTCTTGGCGCCTCGCAGCACGAGCCAGCTATCGAACGGCCCCGGCACGCCGCCGGCCGCGTTCTGGATGAACTTCAGCCGCTCGTGCAGGTCCGCGGAATTCCCGATCACCGCGCCGCCGACGACGTCGGAGTGGCCGCCCAGGTACTTCGTCGTCGAATGGGTCACCAGGTCCGCGCCGAGCGTGAGCGGCTGCTGCAGGTACGGGCTGGCGAACGTGTTGTCCACGACAGCGAGCGCACCTGCCCGGTGCGCGAGCTCGGAGATCGCCGCGATGTCGATGACCTTGAGCACCGGATTCGTCGGCGACTCCATCCACACCATCTTGGTCTTGCCTTTGATGATCGCGCGCTTGGTGGCTTTGGCATCGCGCATGTCGACCGCGGTCAGGCCGATGCCGTGCCGCTCGTAGATCCGCTTGAACAGGCGATAGGTGCCGCCATAGACGTCGTCGACGAGGACGATGTGGTCGCCCGCGTCCAGCAGGTGCGCGATCGCATCCTCGCCGGCCATCCCCGAGGCGAACGCGAGGCCCCACGCACCCGACTCGAGGGCGGCCAAGCAGGTCTCGAGGGCCGTGCGCGTCGGGTTGGCGGTGCGCGCGTAGTCGAAGCCCTTGTCCTTGCCCACCGCTTCCTGCGCGAAGGTGCTCGTCTGGAAGATCGGGACGGTCACCGCGCCGGTGGTCGGCTCGGGCTCCTGGCCGGCATGGATGGCGAGCGTCTCGAAGCTCTGCTTGCGAAGGTCCTTCCTCATGCCGCAAGTATGGGCGCCCTCGGCCCACAGGTCAGTCGCCCAGCAGCGACTCCACCATCGCCGTGAACCGCGCGACCTCGAACGGCTTCGACAGGACGGCATCGGCACCGAGGCCGGCCGGGCCGGCAGCGGCTGCGGGCGCGTGCGCGGTCGCGACCACCACTGCCGCCCTGGGGAATGCTGCTCGCACGTGTGCGACCCATTCGCGGGCGGACGCCTGGTCATAGCTGCGCATCCCGACGAGGTCCGTGATCACGAGCTTCGCGTCCTCATCGATGACACCCTCGGTGAGACGGTCCCGTACCTCGACCGCATGGCCGAGCTCGGTCAGGATGTCCTCTACCAGGGCTGCGATATCCGGATCGTCCTCTACGAGAACGATCCGCCTGGTCATCCCGTCGGTCGAAGCTGGTCGAACGCCTTCGCCACGTTCTCGAGCACTTCGGCGTTGACGTGATCGGAGAGCGAATAGACCACGAACTGCCCGTGTCGCTCCGCGGTGACGGCATCCACCCCGCGAAGGACCTTGAGGTGCTGACTCGTTGCGGCCCGCGTCTTCGAGATCACCCGCGAGAGCTCGCTCACCGTCAGCGGAGTCGCACGGAGGGCTTGCACGATCCGCAGCCGGCTCGGGTCGCAGACGCTTTCGAGGATCTTCTCGGCATGCTTCTGCACGCCACCGGGCAGCAATTCGGCCTGTGCGGCGGCGATCGCGGTCGGTTCGACGGCGCCGTTCTGTTCATCCAATGGCAATCTGCGACCTCTCGATCTGGAGCTGCGGCGAGCCCGCCGCGAAGGACGCACATGCGGTGTCTATGTGTCTGTGCAGCAGACAGTCAAGCATGTGCGCGACCGCGCAACTGGCATCCCGTGCCTCATGGGCGTGGGCCTTTTTGCAGATGCGATGCCAGCCCGCTCGGCGGCCGACCACGCGCGTGCTCGCGCGCGTTACCGCTCGGCGCGCCTCTGATGGGCCACGAACTCGAGCAGGTCGGCCTTCGTGATCACCGACACCGGGCGGCCGGCATCGACCGCGAGGAGCGCGGGCACGTCGCCCGCCAGCCCTGCGTACAGGCGTTCGACGTCTTCATTCGCCTCCACGACCGGGAAGGGCGCCTCCATCACGCGCTCGACGGTCGCATCGACGAGCGCAGGCTCGCGGAAGACGCGATCGAGCATCGTGCGCTCCTGGACGCTTCCGACGATGTCGCTGACGGATGCCGCCGTACCGTTCGCGACGACCGGGATCTGCGAGATGCCGTACCGCTGCATCGTGTCGATGGCCGACCGCACG
>JBBQZK010000030.1:0-25011 GCA_038207785.1 Candidatus Limnocylindria bacterium
CATAACCGATCTTTTCAAAATGAAAAGGCGACCTTAGTGCCGCGGGGATTGGACGCCGCATGGAGCGAGACGATAGACTCCTTTCTCCTCTCGCGCCACGACCTCAAGGCATGGACGCGGCGCAGCTATGAGAAGTCACTCCGTCGGCTGCCTTGCATGACGCTCGGAGACTTCACCGGGAACCTCGTGAACGCGCACATCGCCCGGAAGCTCGCCGCGGGAACGCGATTCGTCGCCCACCACGACGGTGTCGCAGCGAAGCAGATGGCGAAGTGGCTCGTCGAGGCGCGGATCCTCGCGGCGAATCCGCTCGATGGGGTGAAGGTCCCGAAGCAGCCGAACAGCGCACGAGCGCCGTTCAAGGACGACGAAGTGCGGCTCATCCTGAAGGCGGCCCGTGAGTCGGCGCAGTCCGAGCGCGATGAAGCGATCCTCGCCGTCGCATTTGCCTGTGGGCTGAGGCTCGACGAGCTCCGTCGGTTGCAATGGCCGAGCGACCTCGACCTGAAGGAGCAAGTGCTCTACGTCCGCGAAGCGAAGTCCGAGGCCGGCGTGCGAGCCGTCGTCATCGATCCCAGGGTCTGCGCCCTGCTCGACCGATACGTGAAGGACTGGCGTCCATCGCAGCTCCCCGGCTCGCTCTTCCTCAACAACCACGGCGACGCGTTCAGCTACGACGGCTTCTCACAGATCTTCCGCCGCATCCGCAAGCGGCTCCCGGCGAGCGTCGACTTCAAGATCCACCGCGCACGCAATACCGCGATAGTCAACTGGTGGCGTACCGGCACGCATCCATGGGATGCGCAGCAGATGGCCGGACACAAGACGAGCGAACAGACCCGTAAGTACGCGAACTACACGCGCACCCCGAGCGAGCTCCGCCGCTCCCCCGCGGCGACCGCGTTCTCGACGATCTACGGCCGGGCCGTGTAGCCCGCGCACCGTTCGTGGGTGACGGTTTTCAAAATATCCAAGTCACCCGGTCCGACAGGGATAATCGAGGAGTCGGATCGCACGAATCGCCAGTAGATACGCGCGGGGGGCTAGCTCAGCGGTAGAGCAGGGGACTTTTAATCCCTTGGTCGAGGGTTCGAATCCCTCGCCCCTCACTCGCGACCCTGGCGATAAACGCCAGTCTTGGCACATCGGATCGAGGCGCAAGCACTTAGAGTGCGGGAGCAACGCGGAGGTGTGGCATGGTCGCACGGCGTGAATTGATCAAGCGCGGATTTGGCGTGGTGGCGGCGGTGACCATTGGCGATGTGCTCGCCGCCTGCGCACCCGCGGCGGTGAGCGTGCCGTCGCCGACGATCGCACCAACGCCGTCGCCGACGATCGCACCCACGCCGTCACCGCTCCCGCCTCCGGAGACGAAGGTGATCCGCCTCGCGCCGGGAGCGTGCGACGCGCCGGTGTTCACCGCCGAGCGATACCTGCAGGAGGAAGGGTTCACCGACATCCAGATCAGCGGCAGCGGCGGTCCCGCCGGCCTCACGGACGGCAAGGCCGACCTCGTCGCGATGTTCATGCCCACGCTCGCGACCGCGGTCGACGCCGGCTCGCAGATCGTCTCGATCGGCGGGCTCCACACCGGTTGCGCGGAGATCTGGGCGCCGCAGGGCGTCGCGACGATGAAGGATCTCCGTGGCCGCACGGTCGTGGTGCGCACCAAGGCACCGACCGACCTCGCCTATAGCTACATCGCGATCGGGCTCAAGAACGCAGGCGTCGATCCGAGCGAGGTGAACTTCGTCGTGCAGGGCGACGCCGATCTCACGAAGCTCTTCCTCGATGGCAAGTCGGACCTGCTCTTCCTCGCTACCACGGCAGCATTCGCCTTCCAGACCAATCCCGCCAACAAGGGCCATAAGGTGCTCGATCAGGCGATGGAGCCGCCGTGGTCGCAACAGAACTGTTGCTCGCTTACGACGACCACCGCGTGGCTCAAGGCGAACCCCGTCGCCGCGAAGCGGGCGCTCCGTGCGATCTACCGCGCCGCGGACGCGCTCCCGAAGGACCGCGCGGACGCAGCAGCGATCGCCACCGGCAAGGGCCTCTTCGGCGGCGCCGCGAACACCGAGCTCGTCCGGGGCGCCTCGAACATGGTGCCGTACGAGTGGCGCAAATACGACGTCGCGGAGAGCATGCGGTTCCACGCCAAGTTGCTGAACGGCGTCGGCCTACTCAAACTCACTCCCGACGACGCGGTGACAAAGGCCACCGACCTGCGCTTCGCGAAGGAACTGGCGACGGAGTTGAAGAGCTGATCGTCTAGCGCTGACCGGGAGCGGTGCTCGCGCCCTCAGCCCTTAACCGCTCCGGCGGTCAGGCCGCGCACGATGTACCGCTGGGTGGCGAGGGCCAGGATCAGCACCGGCACCGTGATGACCACGGCAGCGGCCATGAGGCCGCCCCAGTCGATCTGGGCGTACGAGATGAAGTTGTAGATCGCGACCGGCAGGGTCTTGGTTTGGCTCGTAGCCAGCACGACCGAGAACATGAAGTTGTTCCAGCTGAACACGAAGGCGAGGATCGACGCGGTCACGATGCCAGGACCGCTGATCGGAAGGATCACCTTGCGCAGCGTCTGCAGGAGCGTCGCGCCGTCGACGCGCGCCGCCTCCTCGAGCTCGGCGGGGATGCCCTTGAAGAACGGCACCATGACCGTCACCACGAACGGCAGACCCACCAGCGCATGGGCCAGGATGAGCGACGCGAAGGTGTCGACCAGATGCACCTGGCGGAACAGGATGAACAGCGGCACGAGGAAGGTGATCCCGGGGACGATCCGCGCGAGGAGGATCGCCGTGGCGAACCCGCGCTGGTCCCACTTCGCGATGGCGTATGCCGCCGGAAGGCCAAGCAGGAGGCCGATCCCGACGCTCCCGGTGCCGACGATGATGCTGTTGACGAGGTACTTGCCAAAATTCTGGCCCTTGAACACGTTCTCGTAGTTCGCGGTCGTCGGCTCGAAGATGAGCTTCGGCGGGAGGCTGATCACCTCGATCGGCGTCTTGAACGAGTTGAGCAGCATCCAGAGGAACGGGGCCAGGAAGAACAGCAGGATCACCGCGATCACGAGACCGCGGCCCACGCCCCTAGCGGACATTGGGCCGCGCCAGGCGCGATGGTGGATCGCGGCGGAGGTAGGTGAAAGCGAGGCTGACCGTGAGCACGATCGCGAAGAAGACGATGAGCACGGAGCCGGCGTAGCCGAAGCTGAAGTACTGGAACGCCTGCTGGTAGGTGAAGACATTCAATGTCTCGGAGCTGAAGCCCGGCCCGCCGCCGGTCATGGTGTAGATGATGTCGAAGGTCTTCAGCGCGTCGATGAGCCGCAGCAGCGTCGCGACGACGATCGTCGGCAGCAGCAGCGGCAGGGTGATCCGCCGGATCGTCTGGAGGGTCGAGGCGCCGTCGATGGCAGCCGCTTCGAACGGATCGCTCGGCAGACTGGCGAGTCCAGCGAGCGTGATGAGCACGACCATCGGCGTCCATTCCCAGATGTCCACGAGCGCGAGCGCCGGGATGACCGACTCGGTGCCGGCGATCCAGAGCGGCGTCGGCAGATGGAGCGACCGGAGGCCGAAGTTGATGATCCCGGCGGTCGGCTCGTACATGAGCAGCCAGACCATCGCGATCGCCACCGGCGTCGCCATCATCGGCAGGAGCAGGATCGACGTCACGAAGCGCCGACCGCGGAATTCCTTGTTCAAGATGAGGGCGATGGTGACGCCGAGCACGACCTCGGCGCCGACCGCGAGGACCGTGAAGTACATCGTGCGGCCGACCGCCGCGCGGAAGCGCTCGTCGCCGAGGAGCTTCTCGTAGTTCCCGGTGCCGATGAACGTCGCCGGGTGGCCGGTCCCGAGGTCCCAGCCGGTGAGGCTGGTCCACACCGTGTAGAGGACCGGGAACACCATGAGCAGCAGGATGAACAGCAGGGCGGGTGCGGGGAACAGCCACCGTGCGTGGCGATCCACGAACCCGCCCGCCGTCACTTACTTCTCTGAGTCGAGCAGCGCCTGGAAGTCCGCCTGTGCCTTCTTCGCCGTGCCCGCGACGTCGCCGCCCTGGATCGCGGTGGTGATGACCTCACCGATGATGTCGCGGCCCTTCTGGACCTGGACGATGAGCGGCCGGTCGTACCCGCGCCCGCCTCCGGATGCGGCAGCCGCCGCGCTCCAGTCGGCCGGGAATTTCGACTTGCCCTGCGCGTCGTCGAACGCGCTCTTGCGCGCGCCCGGGACCGCGCCGGTCGCCTGGGTCTTGATCACGATCTCTTTGCTCGTCGCCCACTTGATGAATTCCCACGCCGCGTCCTTGTGCGGCGCCTTGTTGTAGATCGAGAGGCCCCACGAGGTGACGTTGTACATGTTGGCGCCCTTCGGTCCGGCCGGGAACGGCGCGACGCCCATCTTGTCGGCCACCTGGGACTGCTTGGGATCGAGCATGAGCTGATAGATCGAGTTCGCGTCGGTGTACATCGCGGCCTTGCCCTGGGACACGATCGCCGCGGCCTGCGGGAACGACATGTTGAGCACACCGGGCGGGCCGTAGTCCTTGAGCAGCGATCCATAGAACGTGACCGCCTGGATGAACTCGGGGGTGTCGATCGAGGCCTTCTTCGTCTTCTGGTCGAACCAGTCGCCGCCGTAGCTGTAGAGGAAGCTCGAGAACTGCGTGACCGCGGGGCTGCGCTGCCCGCGGGCTACGAAGCCGTACTGCTCCTTGGATTTGTCGGTGAGCTTTGCCGCAGCGGCCTTCAGCTCGTCGAGCGTCTTCGGCACGGCGACGCCGGCGGCCTGCAGGAGATCCTTCCGGTAGTAGAGGACCTCCGCCTCGACCACGATCGGGATGCCGGTGAGGACATCGCCGACGGTCTCGGTGCCGAGCGCGGCCTTCGAAATGTCATTCGTGTCGTAGTCCGACGGCGTCTTCTTGCTGTCCTTGAGGTACGGGTTGAGGTCCTGGTAGTAGCCGTTCTGCTGATGGAGCTTCGCCTCCTGCAGCGGACGCTGCATGAAGGCGTCGATGTCGGAGCTGCCGGCGGTGAACTCGGTCGTGAGCTTCTGGGTGAGCTGATCCTCGCCGAGCTGCTCGAGGTTCACCTTGATCCCGGTCTTCGCTTCGAAGTCCGGGAGCAGCGGCTTCAGCGCGTCGGCCCACGGGTGGTTCGCTCCCAGCACGCGGATCGTCGTGCCGGCGTACGGCTTGCCGCCCGCGGCGCCCGAGCCCGAGGCCGGAGCCGCGGTGTTACCACCGCTGCTGCAAGCGGTCGCGACGATCGACAGTGTCGCCAGCGCCGCGAGCGCGGCGCGATATGGATGTCCCATGCTGTCCTCCCGCTGTTCTCCGGACCTTTGTACCGTAGGCGTCGTGGACGCCTTGGTGTGGCTCGGACCCGAGCGCCTCGAGGTGAAGCAAGTCCCACGCCCGCACGCCGGCGACGGCGAGGTGATCGTGCGCGTAGAAGCCGCCGGCATCTGCGGCTCCGAGGTCGAGGGGTATCTCGGCCGCCAGGGCAACCGGATGCCGCCCCTGGTGATGGGTCACGAGCTCGCCGGATCGGTCATCGAAGCGGGCGCCGGCGCGGACCCAAGCTGGGTCGGCCGCCGGGTGACGGTCAACCCGCTGCTCACGTGCGACGCCTGTGCGCCGTGCCGGGCCGGTCACCGCAACGTCTGCGAGCGCCGGCAGCTCGTCGGGCTGCACCGCCCGGGCGGCTTCGGTGCCGAGGTCGCCGTGCCGGTGGGAACGCTCGTCGCGCTCCCGGCCGGCCTCGATCCTCGCCTCGGCGCGCTCGCCGAGCCGCTCGCCAACGGGGTGCACGCGGTCCGGCTCGGGACTCTGCGCGGGCTGCCGGAGCGGGCCATCGTCATCGGCGCAGGGACGATCGGCCTCGCCGCCCTGCAGGCCGCGCGGGCCGCCGGGATCACCGATGTCACGGTCGCCGAGCCGCACCCCGGTCGCCGAGCCCAGGCCGCCGCGCTTGGCGCGACCCGGACCGCCGCGACCGCGGACGACATCGACGAGCCTGCGGCGCTCGTCATCGACGGTGTCGGCCGCGCGGAGACGCGCGCCCGCGGCATCGCGCTCACCGTGCCCGCGGGCACCTTCGTCGCGATCGGGATGCACGCCGATGAGACGACGGTGGCGTTCCGCGATCTCGTCCGTCGCGAGATCGCGATCCAGGGTAGCTACGCGTACAGCGACGAGGAGTTCGCGACCGCGCTCGGCTGGCTCGCCGACGGCCGGGCCGGCATCGGCGCGCTCGAGGCGGTCCGCCCGCTCCGCGACGGGCCGGCGGCCTTCGCCGAGCTCGCGCGCGGCGCGACCGGCGCGATCAAGGTCTTCCTCTCGGGGAGCGTGTGACCGATCCGCTCAGCGGTCGCGCGATCCTGGTCGCCGGCGCCTCCAGCGGCGTCGGCCGGGCGACGGCGGGGCTGCTCGTGTCACGCGGCGCGCGGGTCCGGGCCTGGGCCCGACGGCGGCCCGACGTCGCGGGCGCGGTCGGCGCCGCGGTCGACGTGACCGATCATGAGGCCGTCGCCGCCGCGCTCGCCGGCATCGACCACCTCGACGCGCTCATCTACTGCGCCGGCGCCAACCTCCCGAAGCGGCGGCTCGACGAGCTCACCGCCGAGGCCTGGGCCGAGCTCGTCGCGGTCAATCTCAGCGGCGCCTTCAACGCGGTCAGTGCCGCGCTCGAGCTGCTGCGCGCTGCGCGCGGCGACATCGTCATCGTGAGCAGCGTGTCCGCGCGCTGGCCCGACGTCTCCGGGCCGGCGTATCAGGCGGCGAAAGGCGGGCTGAGCTCGTTCGGGCATGCCGTAGCGCTCGAGGAGCGCGAGCGGGGCGTGCGGGTCTGCGTGATCGAGCCCGGGATGATCGACACGCCGTTCGTGGATCAGCGGCCGCAGCCGCCCGATGCGCCGACGCGCGCGCGGATGCTGCAGCCCGCCGACGTTGCCGAGTCCATCGCGTTCGTGCTCGCGCTTCCGCCGCGCGTGTCCATCCCGCAGCTCGTCATCCTGCCGACCGGGCTCCAGTCGCTCGGAGGGACCTAGAGGTCCGCCTCGCGGAGCGCCCGATGCAGGCGCTCCTGGCGCGCCAGCAGCTCCGCGTACCGCGCGCGCAGCTTCGGTCGCGGCCGGAACGTGCGGGTGACCACCGGCGGGACCTCGATCGACGGTAAGGCCCCGAGCCGCTCGAGCGCCACGATCGCCGCCCCGCGGGCCGAGGCCTCGCCGTCCGCCGCGAGCCCGACCGGCCGGCCGACCGCGTCGGCGACGATCTGAGCGAGCTCCGGGCGCCAGCCGAAGGTGCCGCCGGACGCGATGACGCGCTCGATGTCGGGGCGCGCGTCGAGGAGCGTCCGGGTCGCCGCGGCGAGCCGCAGCAGCACCGACTCGACGAGCGCGCTCGCTATGTGCGCCGGACTGGTCGCAAGCCGCAGGCCCGCGATCGTGCCGGTGGCCGCGTCATCCCACCACGGCGTGCGCTCGCCGCTGAACGTCGGCAGCACCGTGAGCCCGTGCTCGATGCCGAGCGGCGCGCGCGGGTCGAACGTCCGGTTCGACCAGGTGATGACGTTCCAGCCGTTGTTCACCGCACCGCCGACGACCACGTGGCGCTCGTCGAGCCGGTACTCCCACAGACCGTCCGGCGCAGTCGCGCGATCGGCGCGGTAGCAGGCGCGGACCGCCCCCGAGGTGCCGAGCGAGACCGCCGCGCGATCGCGTGTCGCGCAGCCCGAGCCGACGTTCGCCAGCGCGCCGTCGCCGATGCCGGGCAGCCAGGGGATCCCGGCGAGGGCCGGCCAGCGGCTCGCGTAGGTGCGCCGCAGTCCGCTGACCGCCGTGTCGGAGATGGGGGAGAGCGCCTCTACGGCGATGCCGGCGGCGTCGAGCGTGAGCGGGTCCCAGTCACGGGTGCCGTGGTCGTAGAGCCCGGTCGCCGACGCGATGCCGTGCGCCGCGGTGGCCGAACCGCTGAACCGCAGCGCGAGGTACTCGGCGAACGAGACCCAGCGCGCGGTCCGAGCGAACGTGCGCCGATCGCCGTCGCGCAACCAGCGGATCTTGGCCGCCGGGTACGTCGCGTGGAGATAGCAGCCGGTGCGCGCGTGGAACGACGCCGGGTCGAGCTCCGCCGCGAGCGCCCGCGCCGCGTCGCGCGCGCGCATGTCGGCCCAGGTGAAGAGCGGGGTCGTCGCCCTGCCTCGCGCATCCAGGCCGACGAGCCCGTGCCAGAAGACCGATGTCCCGACGACGCCGATGTCCATCGCCCGCCGCCCGAGCCTGCGCAGCGCGCCGTCGATGCAGGTCGCGACGCCGTTGGCGAGACGTTCCGGATCGAGGGTGGCCGCGCCGGCCGCGTCCGTGTGGACCGCGTGCGCCGCGCGGGTGGCCGTGCCGGCCACCGGCCGCGCGCGCGCGTCGAAGACCACGACCCGGGTCGAGGACGTGCCGACGTCGATGGCGAGCGCGAGCGGCGTGCGCGCCTCGCGGCGGCTGACGGTCCCCGTGGCGGGCGGCATGCGGACGTAGCCTAGGAGCGATGGACCCCGCGGAGCTGCGCCTCGCGCCGGTGACGGTCCGGTTCCCCCGGCCGGGCGTCGCGGACGTGGTCGCGGCCACCCGCGCTGCGGTGACCGAGGTCCTCGCGTCGTGCTCGCTCACGGCCGGCGCGGAGATCGGCGTCACCGCCGGCAGCCGTGGCATCGCGAACATCGCCGCGATCACGCGCGCGGTCATCGATGCGCTCGTCGCCCTCGGCCATCGGCCGTTCGTCATCCCGGCGATGGGCAGCCACGGCGGCGCGACGTCCGCCGGGCAGCGCAGCCTCCTCGCGCACTACGGCATCACCGAAGAAGCCCTTGGCGTCCCGATCCGCGACGACATGGCCGCCCGAAGCCTCGGCCTGAGCGCCGAGGGCATCGAGGCGTTCATCGCCGAGGTCGCATTCCGATCGGACGGCGTGCTGCTGCTCAACCGGGTCAAGCCGCACACCGACTTCAAGGGTCCACTCGAGAGCGGTCTTGCGAAGATGTGCGCGATCGGGCTGGGGAAGTACGAGGGGGCCCGCGAATGTCATCGCCAGGTCTTCGGCATCGGGCTCGGCGATGCGCTGCGGTCGGCGGCGTCCCGGGTGATCGAGACCGGCAAGATCCTGGGCGGCGTCGCGATCCTCGAGAACGCGTACCACGAGACAGCGAAGATCGAAGCGGTCGAGCTCGCCGGCTTCTTCGCGCACGAGGAGCGCCTGCTCGTCGAGGCCAAGGCGCTCATGGGTCGCCTCCCACTCGATGAGCTCGACGTCCTCGTCTGCGATCGCATGGGCAAGAACATCTCGGGCGCCGGGATCGATACGAATATCATCGGCCGGAGCGTGTACGGCTACGAGCAGGGCCGGCCGTGGCACGAGGGCCTCCCGGTCATCCATCGGATCGTCGTGCGTGATCTCGCCGACGAGAGCGACGGCAACGCTGTGGGCATGGGCCTGGTCGACTTCGTCCCCCGGCGTTTCGCGAAGAAGGTGAACGAAGAGGTCACCGTGCTGAACGCCGTGACCGCGCGGTCACCGGAGAACGCGAAGTGGCCGATCGTGCTCGAGACGGATCGCGATTGCCTGCGCCTTGCGCTCGCCACGATCCCCGAGCGCGCGGCCGGGCCGCTCGTCGTGCACGTGCGCGACACGCTCGAGCTCGGTCAGGTCCTCGTGTCGGAAGGCTGCCTGCCGCTGCTCTACGACCGCGACGACGTGGCGATCGGCGGACCGGCCGTGGCGGCGCGCTGGGACGGCGACACGCTGCTCTCGCCGTTCGGCCGGTAGCGTCCAGCTAGAGCCGCTCGGTGCGATCTCGTGAAGGGGGCTCGGCCGGGGCCGGCTTAGCCGGGCCCGGCGGTCCGAAGGACGGGGACGTTCCGAGGTTCACTTGCGGCAACACAAACGGCTCGCGCTCTTCGGGCGGGCCGAAGACGTAGCGGTACGAGAGCCCGGCGAGCGCCGCGCCGAAGAGCGGGCCGATCCAGTAGACGTACCAGTTGTCGAGGTGGCCCGAGACGATCGCCGGGCCGAGATGGCGGGCGGGGTTCATGGCGGCGCCCGTGAGCGGGCCGCCGATGAGGATGTCGGCCGTCACGATGAGCCCGATGCCGAATCCGGCGATGCGCGGGGCATCGGGCGCGACGGCCGTGCCGAACCAGGTCCACACGAGGAACAGCGTGAGGATCGCCTCGATGACGATGGCGAGGCCAGGACCGACGGCCGGGTTGAGGCCCGGGGTCCCCAGGTGCGTCGCGGTCGCCGCCGCGAGGAATGGCTCGAAGAACAGGCGCAGCACGAGGCCCGCGAGCAGCGCGCCGATGAGCTGGGCCGCCCAGTACGTGAGCACGCGCGACCACGGGTGCTTCCGCGCGATGGCCAGTCCGAACGTGACGGCAGGATTGAAGTGACCGCCGGAGATCGCGCCGAACGACGACATCGCGATCGCAAGCGCGAGCCCGTGCGCCAGGGCGATGGCCACGAGGCTCGTGCCAGGCACCGCCGACACGCCCGCGGTCACGATCGCGCCCGCGCCGATGACGAAGAACATGAAGGTGCCCGCGATCTCGGCCAGCAGCGCGCGGGTGTGCTCGGTCATTCGTCCCCCCGTTCGAGCGGCAATGCTAGCGTTCGCACCCGTGAGCGACTTCAAGCCGGTCGAGGCGAACAAGGCCCGAATCCTCTCCATCAAAGTCGCCCCGGAAGGCACGGGGCTCGATGACGCGAATCTCGAGTGGGTGGAGATCGCGGTCTCACTCGACAGCGATCTGGCGAACTGGCGCGTGCAGCACATCACTCCGCTGTGGAAGGTCGAGATCGCGCGGCCGATCGAGTGGGAGTGGATCTATACGTTCGGCTCGCCGGCGTTCGTGACGGCGGGGGAGATCTACCGCATTCACTCGGGCTCGCGGATCCGCGCGGCGATGCATCCGCTCGCCGACGACCTGACCTCGGGCCGCAAGCATGTGTACGTTGGCGGGCCGCTCGGCGCGGCCCGGCTCATCTGGCAGCGCGGGGACTACGTCCGCCTGGTGGATGCGTTCGGCACGGTGATCGACGAGGTCATCGTTTGGCCCGCGGAGCCGGCGGCGGTCAGTCCGGCCGGTACTCCTTCGTCTGGAGCGCGAGCTTCCGGATAGCGGCCTCGAGCACGGTGACGCCGATCCCCGGACCCGTGGGCACCATCATCGTGCCGTCGGGCCGCACGACGAACGGCTCCCCGATGAGCTCCGTTTCGAAGTAGCGCTCGGACGCGCTCACGTCGCCCGGCAGGCTGAAGTTCGACAGTGAGGCGAGGTGCACGTTGTGCGCCCGGCCGATCCCGAATTCGAGCATGCCGCCGCACCACACCGGGATGTCGTAGCCGGCGCACACGTCGTGCACCCGCTTGGCCGACGCGTGCCCGCCGACGCGGCCGGGCTTGATGTTGATGACCCGCGCCGCGCCGATCCCAATGGCCTTTCGGGCGTCGTCGCTCGTGTGGATCGACTCGTCCAGGCAGACCGGGGTCGCGATGTCCTTCTGCAGCGAGGCGTGGTCGACGATGTCGTCGTGGGCCAGCGGCTGCTCGATCATCGTCGGGTGGTACGCGTCGATCCGCTTGAACAGCGGAAGGTCCTCGAGCGTGTACGCGGAGTTGGCGTCGAGCATGAACTTGAGCTCCGGGAAGCGGTTCCGCACCGCTTCGGCCACGTGACCGTCCGCGCCGGGTTTGATCTTGAGCTTGACGCGCAGGTAGCCGCCCTTCAGCTCACGCTCGATCGTCTCGATGAGCGCTTCGACCGTCGGATGGATGCCGATGGCGACGCCGCAGAGGATCCGGTCGCGCGTCCCGCCGAGCAGCGTCGACAGCGAGACGCCCTCGCGCTTCGCGAAGAGATCCCAGATGGCCATCTCGATCGTCGCCTTGGCCATGCGGTGCTCGCGGATCCACGCGAGCTTCGCGTCGGTGTCCCCCGGCCCGGCGAGGTCGCCCTCAAGGAGCTGGGGAATGATGACCTCGTCGAGCGCGTACCAGACCGTCTTGGGGGTCTCGCCCGAGTACCAGGGCTGCTCCGGCGCGACGCTCTCGCCCCAGCCGACCGCGCCCTCGCTTTCGACCCGCGCGAGCACGTGGGTCTGGTGCGTCTCGCGCGATCCGCTCGTCTCGTACGCGCGCTTCAGTGGCAGCCGCACCGTGAACAGCTCCACGCGCTCGATCCTCAACGCGCCTCCACTGGTGGCTCGCCTCGCGTCGGCTGTGGCACCAGCAAGTACGCACCCCTCCCCGTTCCGCTCCGCAGGAACTCGACGGCAGCGTAGCCCTGCGCGAACGCGCCTTCGAAGGCCCCGCGCGCGGCAATGCGCCATTCGAGCGCAAGCGGGCGATCGTCCCGCTTGATCCGCTGGAAGTCCGCGGGGATCTCGACGAGCAGGTGCGATTCGGAGGCGGGTGGATCCTGGGGCGCGGGCCGGGTGCCGTCGGCGCGCAGGAGGTAGCGGATGCCTTCGCGTTCCGCGTCGTCGAGCGCCGGAGCGCGGTCGTCGCCCTTCAGGCGCTTGTAGGTGCGGTCCATGCCGATCGGCCACTCCACGTAGAACCGGTCCGAGGGCAACCCGGCGTTCAGCTTGTCCGGCATGTCGCCATAGAAGTCGCGGTGATATTCGCGCGCGTACGTGCCGAGCTTGCCGAAGTTGAACCGGGCGTTCAGGGCCTCGAGCGGATCCATCGTCCAGGCCATGATCTCGATGCCCTGGTCCAGGCAGTGGTCGCGCTGGGCCTCCTTGAGGGCGAGGGCCAGGCCGCTGCCGCGATGCTGCGGCCGCACGGCGAGCATGTGCGAGTGATGGCGGAAGTGGAAGTCGTAGATGCCGAGGAAGCCGAAGACGAAGCCGGCCGGACGGTCGTCTCCGTCCACGTAGCCGAGCCCGACGAAGCCGCCGTTGTGGACGATCGCCAGCATCAGCTGCGCCGGCACGCCGACGTCCCCGCTCCAGATCTCCTCCTGGATCGGGACCGTCAAGGCGCATGCGGCGATGTCGGTCGCTGTCTCGACCCGGTACGACACGGCCCGCTCAGTATCGCGGGCCGGTCAGGGCGTCGGCTATGCTGCCGCCGCATGGCGGACAACGTCGAATTCCTCAAGCACGTTCGGCTGTTCGAGAACCTTGACCGCAAGTCGCTCGAGGCGATCGCGAACGCCGCGGTGGAGCAGAGCTACACCGCAGGCCAGGACATCGTCCGCCAGGGCGACACGGGCGTCGGCGCGTTCATCATCAAGAAGGGCCGCGTCGAGGCATTCCAGGACCGTGGCGGGCACGACCACAAGCTCGCCGAGATGAAGACCGGTGATGTGTTCGGTGAGATGGCCCTCCTGGACGAGTTCCCGCGCTCGGCCACCGTCCGCGCGCTCGAGCCGACCGTGTGCCTCGGCATCCAGCGCTGGCACTTCCGCGGCATCCTCGAGAGCCACCCCCAGATCGCGCTTGCGCTGCTGCCCGTGCTCACGAAGCGGCTACGGAATGCCGAACGCGAGGACGAGGCGAGCGCGAAGCACTAGCCCGTGGCCGATGCTCGCGCCGCGCGGCTGAAGGCCGTCCCGCTGTTCGCGCACTGTACGAACAAGCAGATCCAGTTCATCGTCACGCAGGTCGAGGACATGGACTTCGCGGCGGGGAAGGTCCTCTGCCGGGAAGGCCAGAGCGGCGGGGACTTCTTCATTCTTCTCTCCGGCGCGGCCGACGTCACACGGAAGGGCCGGAAGATCGCGAAGATGGCGCCCGGCGACTTCTTTGGCGAGATCGCGCTCGTCGACGGCGGGCCGCGGACGGCGACCGTCACGACGGCCGCCACAAGCCGGTGCCTCGTCCTCGGGCCTCGCCAGTTCCAGAACGTGCTGCACCAGGATGCCGACATCGCGCACAGCGTGATGAAGGCCCTCACCCTCCGCGTCCGCGAAGCCGGGCGCGCCACAGCGGACTGATCCGACCAGCCCGGTAGGCTCTCCGCGATGTCCGGCATCGTCGAGTGCGTCCCGAATGTCAGCGAGGGCCGCCGCATGGACGTCATCGACGGCCTCGCGAACGTGATCGGCGCGACGCCCGGCATCCGCCTGCTCGACCGCACGAGCGATCCCGACCACAACCGCTCCGTGTTCACGTTCGCCGGCGAGGCTGACGCTGTCGAACGCGCGGCGCTCGCGCTCATCGATGCGACGTTCAAAGTGATCGACATGCGCGGTCACGCGGGCGAGCATCCGCGGCTCGGCGCCGTCGACGTCGTGCCCTTCGTGCCGCTCGCCGGTGTGACGATGGAGGAGTGCGTGTCCATCGCGCACCGCGTCGGCGCCGCCGTCGCCGCGAAGCATGGGGTGCCGGTCTTTTACTACGCGAAGGCCGCGAGCCGGCCCGAGCGCGTTCGGCTTCCGGACATCCGGAGGCCGCAGTACGAAGGCCTCGCTGAGCTCCTCGACTCGACACACGTACCGGACGCCGGGCCCCGGACGTTGCACCCCACCGCCGGCGCGATCGTCATCGGCGCACGCCCGCCGCTCATCGCGTTCAACATCGAGCTGGATACGACGGACCTGAAGCTCGCGCAGCGCATCGCCAAGGAGATCCGCGAATCCTCGGGCGGGCTGCCGGCGGTGCAGGCGAAGGGGTTCATGCTCGCCGACCCGCCGCGCGCGCAGGTCTCGATGAACCTGCTCGACCACACCGTCACGTCGCTGCCCACGGTCTGGCGCGAGGTCGCATCTCGCGCCGCGGGCGCAGGTGTGCGGATCCTGCGCGGTGAGCTCATCGGGCTGATCCCGCTCGACGCCGCGCTCGCGGCGGCCGGCGATTCGCTGCAGCTGGATGGGTTCGAGCGCGAACGCGTCATCGAAGCCCGCTTCCTTGAATGAGCGGCCGCAGGCCGATCTCCTCATCCGCGGCGCCCGCCTCCTCACGCTGGCGCCCTTCCGGGCGGAGCAGCCTCGCGTCGGGCCCGCGGCCGGCGACGTCGGGGCAATAGACGACGGGTGGGTCGCGGCGCGGGATGGCGCGATCCTCGCGACCGGACGTGGCGTGGGGTGGCAGCAGTTCGACCTGACCGCGGGCGCCGTGGAGCGGCAGGCCGGCGGTCGCGTGGCCATGCCCGGATTCGTCGATCCGCACACGCACCTCTGCTACGCGGGCGAGCGGTGGGACGAGTTCACCACGCGGCAGAGCGGCGCCGACTACCTCGCGGTGCTCGAGCGCGGCGGCGGGATCCACGCCACGGTGCGGGCGACGCGCGACGCCTCCGACGAGTCCCTGCTCGCGCTGACCCGCGCGCGCCTGGCTCGCGCGGTGTCGCTCGGCACGACGACCATCGAGATCAAGAGCGGCTACGGGCTCGATCCGGAGGAGGAGCTCCGGCAGCTCCGGCTCATCGCGCGGATCCGGACCGAGGCCGCGATCGACGTCGCGGTCACGTACCTCGCACTGCACGCCATGCCGCGCGGCCTCGAGCGCCGCGAGTTCCTGAAGGCCGCGGAGGCCATGGTCTCGACCGTCGCGGCGGAGCATCTGGCCGAAGCGGTCGATGGCTTCATCGAGAAAGCCGTGTTCGAGCCGGAGGAGGCCCGGCCGGTCTTCAAGGCGGCCCAGGCCGCCGGCCTCGCGATCACGATGCACGCGGATCAGCTGCACGACGTGAACGCCGCGGCGTTCGCCGCACGGCTGCAGGCTCGGTCCGCCGATCATCTCGCGAACGTCTCGGCGGATGGCATGCGCGTGCTCGAGCGCATCGGGCACACCGTCGCCGTTCTGCTTCCGGGGAGTGCGTTCTTCGTCGGCTACGCGCCGCCTGACGCGCGGCGATTCCTGACGGCCCGCGTGCCGGTCGCCATCGCCACCGACCACAATCCCGGCACGTCGCCGCTCGAAGGCATGCCGACCGCGATCGCGCTCGCGGTGACGATGTGCCATCTGACGCCGCACGAGGCGATCGTCGCGGCGACGATCAACGCCGCGCACGCGCTCGGGCGCGGGCAGCGCACCGGCACCCTCGTCGCCGGACGGCGGGCGGACATCGTGATCCTCGAGACCGATGACGAGCGCGACCTCTGCTACCGGCTCGGCGCGCCACTCATCCGCGAGGTGTACGCGGCGGGGCGTCGCGTCGCGTGAAGGTGCCGGAGACGCGGTACGCGAAGAGCGCCGACCTGAGCATCGCCTACCAGGTTGCCGGCGACGGTCCGATCGATCTGGTGTTCGCGGCCGGCTGGATCAGCAACGTCGAGCTGGGCTGGGAGCACCCGCGCGTCGCCCGGTTCTACGAGCGCCTGGCGTCGTTCTCGCGGCTGATCCTGTTCGACAAGCGGGGGACCGGGCTCTCTGACCGCGTGCCGGACAGCCACCCGCCGACCATCGAGGAGCGCACCGACGATATCCGCGCGGTCCTCGACGCCGTCCGCTCAGAACGGGCGGCGATCTTCGGAGTGTCCGAAGGCGGCAACATGTCGATCGTGTTCGCCGCCGCGTATCCGGGCCGGACGACTGCGCTCATCACGTACAGCGTGTTCGCCAAGCGGGTTTGGTCAGCCGACTACCCATGGGCGCCGACGCCCGAGCAGCGTCGAACGTGGCTCGACGGTCTCATCACCGGGTGGACCGGCGACGCAGACCTGGGCGTCCTCGTGCCCAGCGTGACGAACGACGACGCGACCCGCAGCTTTTTCGCCCGGCAACGGCGTCACAGCGTCAGTCCGAGCGCGGCGCTCGCACTCGGTCGGATGAATACCGAGATCGACATCCGGGCGGTCCTTCCGACGGTCCGAGTCCCGACGTTGATGTTCCACCCGGTCGAGGATGGCGACGTCAGCATCGAGGAGGGGCGGTGGATGGCCGCGCGGATCCCGAACGCCCGACTGATCGAGCTTCCGGGCGGGGACCACGTCCCGTACTTCCAAAGCGGCGACGCGGTCCTCGATGCGGTCGAGGAGTTCCTCACCGGCGCGCGCTCCACGCCGGACGCGGATCGGTTCCTCGCGACCGTGCTGTTCACAGACATCGTGAACGGGACGGCGAAGGCAGCGGAGCTCGGCGACCGCGGCTGGGGTGCGCTCCTCGAAGAGCATCACGCGATCGTTCGCCGCGAGCTGGCTCGCTTCCGCGGCACCGAGGTGGATACTGCGGGCGACGGCTTCTTCGCGACGTTCGACGGTCCGGCGCGCGCGGTGCGCTGCGGTCTCGCGATCCGAGACGGCGTCCGATCGCTCGGCCTCGAGATCCGCGCCGGCGTCCACACCGGCGAGTGCGAGCTCATCGCGGGGAAGACCGGCGGCATCGCGGTCATCATCGGGTCGCGCGTTCGAGAGCAGGCCGCGCCGGGTGAGGTGCTCGCGACCAGTACCGTGAAGGATCTGACCGCCGGCTCGGGCCTGCATTTTGAGCCGGTGGGCCTGCGCCGCTTGAAGGGGGTACCGGACGAATGGCAGATCTTCAGCGCGGGAGCCTGACCGGCCGATTCCCCTGGTGGCTCGGCGGGATCGTCGTCGGCGCACTGCTCGGCGGTCTCTTCGCGTCGCTCGGAGGCATCGTCATCGGCCTCGTGTTCGTGCTCCCGTTCGCCGCTGCGCGCGGCCGGGCGGGTGCCGCCATCGCGGGTGGCCTCGTCGGGTCCGGCATCGCCGGCATCGTGATCCACGGGATCCTCGCGGACATCAACACCGCAGCCGCCGCGGTGACGCTCGCCGCCGGGCTGCTGCTGTCCGGTGTGGCATTGACCAGGCGCTAGGCTGAGGGCCGCGGCGTGCACTACCGATAACAAGGAGGCGCGACCACGTGGCAGCTCAACGCGTCGCCATCTACCCCGGGTCGTTCGACCCGCCCACGAACGGGCATCTCGACATCGTCGGCCGTGCCGCGCGCCTCTTTGACCGCGTGGTCATTGGCGTCGGCCGCAACCTCTCCAAGAAGACCGTGTTCACCGCCGACGAGCGCGTCGCTCTCATGCAGGAGGCCTGCGCCGCGCTTACGAACGTCGAGGTCCGCACCTTTGACAGCCTGCAGGTGGAGTTCGCCCGCGAGGTCGGGGCGATGTTCATCATCCGCGGGATCCGCGCCCTCTCGGACTTCGAATTCGAGTTCGAGATGGCGAACATGAACCGCCGGCTCGCGCAGGACCTGGAGATGGTGTTCCTCATGACCGCGCCCGAATACCTCTTCGTCTCCGCGTCGCGGGTCAAGGAGCTCGCCGCGTTCGGCGCTCCCGTCGATGGGCTCGTGCCGGCGAACGTGGCGAAGGCGCTCGCGAAGAAGGCGAAGGCGGGCCTTCGTACCGGGGCGACCGAGCCGGCGGATTAGGTGGGCACGCTCCTGGCCATCGACGCGGGCAACACGAACGTGGTCATCGGCGCGTACCGCGGCGCCGAGCTGCTGGCGACGTGGCGCACGGCGACGGATCATCAGCGCACCGAGGATGAGCTCGCGGTGACGCTCGATGCGCTCCTCGCGCAGGAAGATCTCTCGCTCGAGACGATGGATGCGCTCGTGCTCGGAAGCGTGGTGCCGCCGCTCACCCAGGCGTTCACCCGGCTCGCCGACCGGTACATGGAAGGCAAGGCCGTGATCATCGGGCCTGGGGTGAAGACGGGGGTGCGCCTGCGGGTCGACAACCCCTCCGAGGTCGGCGCCGATCGGATCGCGAACACGCTCGCCGCGCACCGGCGGTACCCGGGGCCGATCGTCATCGTCGACTTTGGCACGACCACCAACTTCGACGCCGTGAGCGCGGATGGTGACTTCCTCGGTGGCGCGTTCGCCCCCGGCCTCGAGGTGTCGGCGCAATCCCTCTTCTCGCGCGCATCGCGCTTGTTCGCGGTGGGCTTCACCGCCCCGAAGGACGCGATCGGCAAGAACACCGCGGACTGCCTGCGGAGCGGGATCATCTTCGGATACGTCGGCCTCGTCGAAGGGCTTCTGTATCGCATCCTGGCCGAGATCCCGGGCGGGACGGCAACGGTCATCGCCACGGGCGGGCTCGCCGCGACCATCGCCCCGCTCACGACGAAGATCGAGCGCGTGGATGACGACCTCACGCTCGAGGGCCTGCGGCTCCTCTGGGAGCTGAACGCGGCATGAACGCCGAGATCCTGCGCGGCAAGTTCGTGGTGCTCGGCGTGACCGGCTCGATCGCCGTGTACAAGGTGATCGAGCTCGCCCGCCGGATGACCCAGGCGGGTGCGGTCGTGCAGGTCGTCATGACACCGGGCGCGACCCGGTTCGTGCAGCCACTCACGTTCCAGGCCCTCACGTACCGGCCCGTCGAGGTCGAGATGTTCGGCACCTTCGACGACCGCGCCGCCGGTCACGTGGCGATGGGCCAGCAGGCCGATGTCGTCGTCATCGCTCCCGCGACGGCGCACACGATCGCGCGCCTCGCCAACGGCTTCGCCGACGACCTGATCGGCACGACCGTGCTCGCGTCGCACGCCCCGCTCGTCATCGCGCCGGCGATGGAGACGCACATGTGGTCCAACCCCGCGACGCGGGCCAACGTCGACCGGCTGCGCGACCGCGGCGCGCTGATCGTCGATCCCGAGAGCGGGGAGCTCGCCTCGGGGACCATTGGACCGGGGCGGCTCGCGTCGCTCGAGGCGATCGGCGCCGCGATCGAGGACGCGCTCGAGACCTCAACGGCGCTCGCCGGGAAGCGGGTCGTCGTGACCGCGGGCCCGACGCTCGAGCCGATCGATCCGGTCCGCGCCGTGACGAACCGGTCGAGCGGGAAGATGGGCTACGCGATCGCGACAGCGGCGCAGCGTGCCGGCGCCGACGTGACGCTCGTGACCGGCCCGACCGCGCTGCGAGCGCCCGCGGGCGTCACGGTCGTGCGCATCGAGACGGCGGCGGAGCTGCGCGAAGCGGTCCTCGCGGCGCTGCCCGGCGCGCACGCGGTCGTCATGGCCGCGGCCGTCGCGGACTACCGGCCCGCCAAGCCGGCCGAACACAAGCTGAAGAAGCGCGACCAGGGCGACGAGTTCTCCATCTTCCTCGTGAAGAACCCCGACGTGCTTCAGGCGGTCGTCGAGCAGCGCGATCGGCGGACCCTGGTGATCGGCTTCAAGGCCGAGACCGGCGACGCGGTGGCCGAGGCGTCACGGATGCTGCGCGAGAAGGGGCTCGACCTGGTCGTGGCGAACGACGTCACGGCCAGGGGGTCCGAGTTCGGCAGCGACACCGACCAGGTCACCCTCGTGAGTGCCGACGGCGCGGAGGCCCTCCCGCTCCTCCCCAAGTACCTGGTCGCGCGCCGGCTCGTAGCAAAGATCACGGAGCGGCTCGTGATCTAGCCCGTACATTGCTGAACATGGCCGTCAGCTGGTGCACGTTCGACTGCTACGGCACGCTCATCGACTGGGAGGGCGGCATCACCGCCGCGCTACTCCCGTTCTTCGCCGGACCAATGGACCGGGACGCGCTCGCGCGGGAGTACATCGAGACCGAGAAGACCGTCGAGAACGGCTCGTACCTGCGCTATCACGATGTCCTCGATCGCGCGGGCATGGCCCTGCTGCGGAAGCACGGCATCGATCGGCCGTCGCCGCTGCCGGCATCGCTGCCCGGGTGGGAGGCGTTCGCTGAGGTCCCTGCGTCGCTCCGCGCGCTCCAGGCCGCGGGCCGCAAGGTCGCGATCCTTTCCAACGTGGACCGCGATCTGATCGCCACGTCCATCCCGAAGCTGGGCATCGTTCCCGATCTCGTCGTGACCGCCGAGGACGTTGGGAGCTACAAGCCCGCGGCCGGCCACTGGGTGCGCTTCGCCGAGCTGAGCGGCGCGTCGACCGCGGAGACGGTCCACGTCGGCGCGAGCCAGTACCACGACATGCTGCCCGCGGCCGCGCTCGGCTACCGCACGGTCTTCATCGACCGTCATCGCGAGCAGCTCACCACGACGCCGACACAGGTGCTTCGCGATCTGGGCAGGTTGCCGGCGGCGATCGCAGAGCTCGAGTGATGGCCGCGTCGAGCAGCGGGCGCGGTCGCTACGTCGACCTCTTCCGCCGCTACGTCGCACCGCGGTGGCGGAAGGTCGTGGTCCTGGGGCTTCTCCTCGCGGTGAGCATCAGTCTGCAGCTCGTCGCGCCGCAGCTGCTTCGCCAATTCATCGACAGCGCGATCGCCGGCGCCGAGCTCGACGGTCTCGTGCGCATCGCGATCCTGTTCGTGGCCTGCGCCCTGGGCCACCAGATCGCTTCGGCCGTGGCGACGTATCTCGGCGAGAGCATCGGTTGGATCGCGACGAACGCGCTGCGAGCCGACCTGGCGCTCCACTGCCTGACCCTGGACCTCGGCTTTCACAAGGCGCGCACGCCGGGCGAGCTCATCGAGCGCATCGACGGCGACGTCACCGCGCTCGGCGGGTTCTTCTCGAGATTCATCGTCAATGTCCTCGGGAATGTCGTCCTGCTCGTTGGCGTGCTCGGCGTCGTGACGCTCGAGGACTGGCGGGCCGGCGTGGCCCTCACGCTCTTCGCGTTCGCCGCGGTCGGGCTCTTCCTTGGGCCGCTGCGAACGATCGCGGTCGGCGGTTGGCGTCGCGTGCGCGAGTCCTCTGCGCAGACCTTCGGCTTCCTTGGGGAGCGGCTCGGCGGCACCGAGGACATCCGGTCGAGCGGCGCCGAGACCCATGTCCTCAATGGGCTGGCCCTGCACCATCGCACCTGGCTCGCCGCGCGCCGCCGGGCGATGCTCGGCGTCGGCGTGATCTGGGCGTCGACCATCCTCACGTTCGCGGTCGGCAACGCCGTTGCGTTCGCCGTCGGTGGCTACCTCTGGAGCGTCGGCGCCATCTCCGTCGGCACCGTCTATCTCCCTTTCTATTACACGGAGCTGCTGCGGCGGCCGATCGAAGCGTTCCGCCGCGAGCTGGAGGAGATGCAGCGGGCCATCGCGAGCGTTGGCCGCGTCGACGAGCTGCTCCGCATGCGTTCGGCCCTGGCGGACGGCCCAGCCCGCCTGCCCGGTGGCCCGCTGTCGGTCGAGCTCGATGGCGTGTCGTTCGGATACGAGGACGCGCTCGTGCTCCGCGACGTCTCGCTCCGCATCGCGCCGGGACGCGTGCTCGGGATCCTCGGGCGCACGGGGAGCGGAAAGACGACGCTGGCGCGTCTGCTGCTCCGGTTCTACGATCCGACGAGCGGCGCCGTTCGCCTCGGCGGCGTCGACCTGCGACACGCGTCGCTCGACGCGGTGCGCACGGGGGCGACGCTCGTCAGCCAGGACGTGCAGCTGTTCAGCGCATCGGTGCGCGACAACCTGACGTTCTTCGACGACACCGTCGACGACGCGACGTTGACCGCGGTCGTCCTGCGCATCGGCCTCGGACCGTGGCTCCGAGCCCAGTCGGCGACGGATCCGCTCGGTGCCGACATGACGGCGGGCGGGCTGTCGGCGGGTGAGGCGCAGCTCCTCGCGTTCGCGCGCGTCTTCATTCGCGACCCCGGTCTGCTCGTCCTGGACGAGGCGTCGTCGCGGCTCGACCCGGTCACCGAGCGCCATGTCGAGGAGGCGATCGATGCGCTGCTCGCGGATCGCACGGCGATCGTCATCGCGCACCGCCTCGCGACCGTGTACCGCTGCGACGAGATCCTCATCCTCGAGGACGGACAGGTCGTCGAGCACGGACCGCGGACGGAGCTCGCCGCGGATCCCGCCTCGCGGTTCGCCGCGCTGCTGCGCACCGGGCTCGAGCCGGTGCCCGCCTCGTGACCGCCTCCCTTCGCGACGACACGATCGGGACGGGCCGGTTCCTCTGGCGGATGGTCACGTACCGGACGGGCGTCTACATCGCCGACACGCTCATCTGGATCTGCATGTACGCGTCCCAGCTGCTGCCCGGTCTCGTCGCGCAGCGCGCTTTCGACGGCCTGCAGCACGGCACGGCCGACATGTCGGCCGTCCTGTGGTTCGCCGCGCTATTCGTCGGGGTCGGCGTCACCCACGCGGGCCTCATGTTCGGCGGATGGCTCGTCGATGTCGGGTTCCGGTTCGGCGTGACCGGCGTCCTCCAACGGAACATGCTCATGGAGATCCTCCGCCGCCCCGGCGCCCGATCGCTGGACCGGACTCCCGGCGAAGCGCTCAGCGTGTTCCGCGACGACGTCGAGCACGCGGAGCACGGCGCCGACTGGACGATCGACATGATCGGCAACTGCATCTTCGCCGCCGCCGCGATGACGATCCTCATCCGGGTCAACGCGACGATCGCGATCTTCGTGTTCGCGCCGCTCGTCGCGATCATCGTCGTCGCGCAGGCCGCGACCACGCGGCTCCGGCAGACACGCTCGGCGAGCCAGATCGCGACGAGCCGCGTGACGGGGGCGCTCGGAGAGATCTTCGGCGCGGTGCAGGCGGTGCAGCTCGCGCGTGCGGAGCACGGCGTGGTGGAGCACTTCCGGCGACTGAACGACACTCGCCGGCACGCGATGATGCGCGAGCGCGGCGTGCAGCTCGTGACCCAGTCCATCTACTGGAACACCGTGAACCTCGGAACGGGACTGATCCTGCTCCTTGGCGCGCAGTCGATGCGCACCGGCGGCTTCACCGTCGGCGACTTCGCGCTCTTCGTGTCCTACCTCGGCTTCGTCACCGAGTTCACGGGCTTCGCCGGGCTGTTCCTCACGCAGTGGAAGCAGTTGAGCGTGTCGGTGCGCCGCATGCTCGCGCTCATGCGCGGGGAGTCTTCAGGCGTGCGGGCCGCGGGCCTCGTGGCCCGCACGCCCCTGCAGCTGCACGGGCCGTTGCTCGTGCCCCTTCCCCGCCGCGACGGCGACCTTGTACGCATCGAAGCGACGGGCCTCTCGTACCGGCACGGCATCCGCGACGTGTCGCTGCGCCTGGACCGCGGGACGTTCACCGTCGTCACCGGCCGCATCGGCGCCGGGAAGACGACGCTCCTGCGCCTCCTGCTCGGCCTCCTCCCGATGGACGGCGGCGAGATCCGTTGGAACGGCCTGCGCATCGACGACCCGGGCGGCTTCCTTGCGCCGCCGCGGTGCGCATACGTGCCGCAGGTGCCGCGGCTGTTCAGCGACTCCGTGCGCGCGAACATCCTCCTCGGCCTGCCGGAGGACGCGGAGCTCGACCGGGCGATCCGCGCCGCGGTGCTCGAGCGCGACGTCCCCGAGCTCGCGCAGGGTCTCGACACGCTCGTCGGTTCCCGCGGCGTCCGCCTCTCGGGCGGGCAGGTCCAGCGCGTCGCGGCCGCTCGCGCCTTCGTCCGCCGTGCCGACCTGCTCGTCGTCGACGACCTCTCGAGCGCGCTCGATGTCGACACCGAGCGCCTGCTGTGGGAGCGGCTCGGCGAAACGGCGCCCGGCGAGCGGTCGACCATCCTCGCCGTGTCACATCGCCGTCCGGCGCTGCGTCGCGCGGATCGCATCATCGTGTTGAAGGGCGGACGGGTCGAGGCGGATGGCACCCTCGACGATCTGCTCGCGAGCTCGGACGAGATGCGGCGGCTGTGGGAGGTCGAGGCGTCCGTCACCTGAGAGATCAACTCCGTGTCCTTCGACGCAGAGCGGGGGTCAGCGGTCGTCCGAGCCCTACGCTTATTAGGTGACAGCACGCACTGACATCCGGAACGTGGCGATCATCGCCCACGTCGACCACGGCAAGACGACGCTCGTCGACGCCATGCTCAAGCAGAGCCACATCTTCCGCGACAACCAGCAGGTGGCCGAGCGCGTCATGGACAGCAATGCCCTCGAGCGGGAGCGCGGCATCACGATCATGGCCAAGAACACGGCCATCGTGTACCGCGGGACGAAGATCAACATCGTGGACACGCCGGGCCACGCGGACTTCGGCGGCGAGGTCGAGCGGGTCATGAACATGGTCGACGGCGTCCTCCTCCTCGTCGACGCGGTCGATGGCCCCATGCCACAGACGAAGTTCGTCCTGCGCCAGGCGCTCCAGCGCGGGCATCGCGCGATCCTGGTGGTGAACAAGGTC
>JBBQZK010000031.1:0-24724 GCA_038207785.1 Candidatus Limnocylindria bacterium
GAGGTCGAGCGGGTCATGAACATGGTCGACGGCGTCCTCCTCCTCGTCGACGCGGTCGATGGCCCCATGCCACAGACGAAGTTCGTCCTGCGCCAGGCGCTCCAGCGCGGGCATCGCGCGATCCTGGTGGTGAACAAGGTCGACCGCCCGAACGCGCGGCCGAACCACGTCCTCAACGAGACCTTCGACCTGTTCCTCGACCTCGGGGCGTCCGAGCAGCAGGCCGAGTTCGAGACCGTCTACACGAACGCCCTCATCGGAGCGGCGAGCACCGACCACCGCCACATCGGCTCGACGCTCGAGCCGCTGTTCGAAGCGATCATCGGGGAGATCCCGCCGCCCGACGTCGACCGTGAGGGTCCCACGCAGCTGCTCGCGACGATGACGAGCCTCGATGACTACAAGGGCAAGATCGTGCTCGGCCGGCTCCAGAGCGGCCGCGTGAAGCGGGGCCAAAGCGTCGTGCGCATCGACCACGACGGGAAGGTGCTCGCGGCCACCAAGGTCACCGCCGTCTTCACGTTCAGCGGCCTCGATCGCGAAGAGGTGGAAGAGGTCGAGGCCGGCGACATCGTGGCCATCGCCGGGGTCGGCGACGCCGCGATCGGCGAGACCATCGCGGACGCGGCCGATCCGCGGCCGCTGCCGCCGATCCGCGTCGAGGAGCCCACCCTTCGTATGACCTTCAAGGTGAACGACTCACCGTTCGCGGGACGCGAGGGCACCTTCGTCACGAGCCGCAAGATCCGCGAGCGCCTGTACGCCGAGCTCGAGCGCGACGTCGCGCTCAAGGTCGAGGACACCGACACGCCGGACACCCTGCTCGTGTCCGGCCGCGGCGAGCTGCACCTCGCGATCCTGGTGGAGAACATGCGCCGCGAGGGCTACGAGTTCCAGGTCTCGAAGCCCGAGGTCATCAGCAGGATGGTCGACGGCGAGCGCCAGGAGCCGTACGAGCAGCTCGAGGTCGAGGTATCGCAGGACGGACTCGGCGCCGTCGTCGAGCTCGTCGGCCAGCGGCGCGGGATCCTCCAGGACATGAAGTACCGCGAGGACGGCAGCGTGCACTGCGTCTACAAGGTGCCGACCCGCGGCCTCCTTGGATTCCGGCAGGCGTTCCTGACCAACACCCGCGGCCAGGGCGTCATGAACACCCTGTTCGCCGGCTACGGACCGCACGCCGGTCCGATCGCGACGCGCGAGCTCGGCTCGCTCATCGCCTTCGAGGCGGGCGAGACGACGACGTTCGGTCTCGCGGGCTCGCAGGACCGCGGCACGCTCTTCGTGGGTCCGGGCGTCGAGGTCTACGAGGGGATGATCGTCGGCCAGCACATCCGCGAGCGTGACCTCGAGATCAACGTCTGCAAGCGGAAGCAGCTCACGAACATGCGGAGCAGCAACTCGGACATCGCTGCGAAGCTCGACGGCATCCGGACGCTGTCGCTCGACGACGCGATCGAGTTCCTCGCCGACGACGAGTTGCTCGAGGTGACGCCAAAGGCGTTCCGCCTTCGGAAGCGCGTGCTCGCGAAACAGGATCGCGACCGCGCGTTCGGCCAGATGAAGAAGCAGGCCGTCCCGGTCGGCTGATCCCTAGCGCGCGAGGCGCTCCCAGTATGACGGGACGGTGATCATCGGCGGGCGCTCGACGAGGGCGATGTCCTGCACCTCGAGATGGAATCCCTCGGCCGTCGGCGAGATGAGCTTCATCGTGAGGTTCGCGTCGTCGAGCAGCCGCTCGCCGCGGCCTTCGCCAAGACGCTTCATCGCCACCTGAACGATCTCGAACGCCATCTTCGAGAGGGCCATGAGCGACTGGTTGCGGTGGATGCGCTGCTTCATGTCGACCTGGGACATCGCGCGGAGCCCTGAGTCCCGCAGCACGTCGATGAGGAGCCCCGTCTCGACGCCGTAGCCCGAGAAGAACGGAAGTCGCTCGAGGAGCGCGCGGCGTCCGGCCTGCTCTCCCGAGAGTGGCTGGATCATTCCGGAGAGCTCGGGGAAGAACATATTGAGGATCGGCCGGGCCATCAGCTCGGTCACGCGGCCGCCACCGGTGGCCTGCAGCTCACCGCCCACATCGAGCGGGCGGCGGTAGAAGGCCTTCGCGAACGCGATGTCCGGACGGAACAGCAGCGGGCCCAGCAGGCCGTACACGAACTTCGGATGGAAGTTCGACACGTCCGTGTCGACCCAAACCACGATGTCGCCGGTCAGGACCGAGAGGCTCTTCCAGAGCGCCTCGCCCTTCCCGCGCCCGGGTCCCATCTCGGGCAGCAGCTGCTGATGGATATGGACCGGCACACCGAGCCCGCGGGCGATCTCCCGGGTGCGATCGGTCGAGTCGGAGTCGATCACCACGAGCTCGTCCACGAGCGCGAACCGCTCCATGAGCCGCGAGCGGATGACGTGGATCACCTTGCCGATCGTCGCCTCTTCGTTCAGCGTCGGCAGCCCGACCGAGATCCGCAGCCCCAGCTTCTCCTTCTGCGTCCGGAGCGCGGCCAGGTTCGCGAACTCGGCGCTGGTGAACGTGTTCTCGACGAACCACTTGTCCACGAGCTCGCCGATCGCGACGCTCCGTCCGCCCCGATCCGTCGGCAGGGCGGTCGGTGAGAGGAAGACGCTGGAGGCGACCGGCGTGCGGGTGCGGACGATGATGGCCGCCTTCGCCTCGGCGATGATCCGCTGGGCGATCGCGCCAAGAGGCTGCTGCCCGCCGCTCGCGCCGAACACGACGAGGTCGTGCCGTTCGAGCTCGTCGGTGATGATCGGCTCCGCGTCCCCGACGCGCGTGAGGAGCTCATCGACCCGTTCGTCGAATGCGCGCTCGCCCACGAGCTGGTACAGGGTGGCCGCGGTCCGCCGCGACGTGCGGTCCTCGGGCGCGACGTGCAGCAGCGTGACGGTGCCGCTGCGCGCCCGGGCCAGATCGACGCCGAGCTTCGCGGCGAGCTCGGCGTACCGTCCGCCGCGCACGGGCACGAGGATCCGCCGGGCCCGGCCGGCGGGCCCCTTCACGATGGCGAGGTCGCACGGCGGCTCGCGCAGGATCTCCTCGATCGTCGTACCGAGGAAGTCCCACCCGGGCCGGCGCCAGCCGAGGAGCAGGAGATCCGGACGCTCCGCGAGCGCGGCCTCGACGATGGCCGCCCAGCCCACGCGCGCGACGGTCACCAGCGGTCGGACGCTGTGGGTGCCCGCAAGGGTCATGAGCTCGCGTCGCCGGGCGCGCGCCTGCGGCTGCGCGGACGCGAGCGTGTCGGTGCCCGGCACCTCGATGACCGACGCGACGACGATCTCGCCGTCGGCGCCCGCGAGCGCCGCGGCGACCTCGATGAGACCGCGGTCGCGCGTGGCATCGACGATCGCGACGAGACATTTCATGGATCCATCCCCGTGATCGCAGGTAGCACGTGCTCGGCCAGCACCCTGGGCCACGCGTGCGCGCGACTCCGCCGGTGCAAGCGCGCGATCGGATCGGTGTCCAGTCGCCCGCGGATCGCGGCCGCGAGCGCCGCGCCATCGGCGTCCGGCGCGACGTATGTCGCGTCGTCACCGGCGACCGCGCGGAGGGCAGCGATGTCCGAGCACACGATCGGGAGGCGATGCCAGCCGGCCTCCAGCACCGGGATGCCGAAGCCCTCGTTCGCCGACGGCAGCACGAGCGCATCGGCGAGCGCGTACAGGTCGCCCAGGACCCGATCGGTCACGCGCACGCCGTGCTCGTGCAGCAGCAGGACCCCGGCTCCGGCCTGCGCGGCGAGCTCCCGGGCGTACATGGCGTTCCCGGGGTTGTGCGCGCCGGGGCCCCCCGTCACGACGAGGGTCGTGTTCGGAGCGTCCACCCGTCGCAGGCGCGCGACCGCGTCGATGGCCACGTCGATCCGCTTCCGCCGGGTCATGCGCACCGGCAGGAGGAGCAGCGGATCGGCGGTGAAGAGTCCGAGCCGTTCCGCGAGCCCGACCCCTGCTGCGGACAGTCCGAGCAGGCTCGCCGGGTCGACGCCGTTCGGGACGACCCGCACCTTGGAGGCAGCGATGCCGGTGAGCGCGACCAGCTCGTCCCGGGCCTTCTCCGACACCGCGACGTACCGGACGCCCGGCAGCGCGGTGCGGAAGAGCGACCACGGGGACCCGTCGTGCAGCTGCCCGGCGTACTGCGCATCCGTCCAGGCGAGATCGTGCGTCCAGGCCACGATCCGGTCCGGCAGCGCGCGTGCGAGCCGGGCGAGCGCCTCCGTGAGCGCGGCGTTCTTGTGCAGGGTGAAGGCGTTGTGCACGACGACCCGGTCCGCCCGGCGCACGTGCGGCCGCAGCTTCGCCTCGATCCGCGTGACGAGGCGCTCGTGCTCGCCGGTGACGTGACCGCGCGCGAGGGCGGCGAAGTCCCGAAGCACGGCGGGGTTGCGCGAGTCGAGCTCGGGGATGCGGACCATCCGGATCGGACGCGCGCTCCCGCGGCCCGCGACGATCGCCACATCGTGACCCGCATCGCGGAGCGCGCGGGCGTGCACGCCCATGATCCGTTCGACGCCGCCAAGGACCGAGGGCGCGGTGTAGTGGACGAGGAGGATGCGCTTCCTCGCGCGCCTCACACGCCGGCCGGCGCGGACACGCGCGCGACGCGTGACCCCCCACCGGTGACCGTCACGCCGCGGCCCGAGCGGTGGACGCGGAAGGAGATGAGGGAGTCGTACGCGTGGAGATGCTGCACCTCGATGCGATCGAGCCACACCGGCAGCGCCGGGTCGACGAGCACCCGGCGGCGCTCGAGGTCTGGCTCGAGCCCGAGGAGGGAGCGCAAGCAGAGGAAGACCATCCCCGCGGACCAAGCCTGCGGGATGCAGGACACGAGGTAATCCGCGGGGCGTGACGAGAACCGCAGGTCGCGCTGGAACCCGCAGAACAGCTCCGGAAGCCGGGCATTCGGGAACCGTTTGCCGGCCTCGATGAGCGCCTCGATGATCGCGTTCGCTTCCTCGCGAAAGCCGTACCGGACGAAGCCCTGCGCGATGAGCGAGTTGTCATGGGGCCACACGGATCCGTTGTGGTAGCTCATCGGGTTGTACGTGGGGTACGTGCTCGAGAGCGTGCGCACGCCCCAGCCGCTGAACATGTCCGGCGCCATGAGCCGCTCGGCGACCCGGCGGGCGCGGTCGGGACGCGCGATGCCGGCCCAGAGGGCGTGTCCGGCGTTGCTCGTCACGGCGGGAACCTGCTTCTTGTTGCCGTCGAGCGCCTGGGCGTAGCAGCCCTCGTTTTCCATCCAGAAGTCGCGTTCGAACCGCTCGGCGAGCGCGGCGGCTTCGGCGCGCAAGGTCGCCGCGCGCTCGACGTCGCCGTCGATGGCGTAGAGATCGGCGATGCCGCACTTCGCGGCGTACACGTATGCCTGGGCCTCGACGAGCGCGGCCGGCAGGATCGCGAGCGTGCCATCCGGATCGGACAGCGAGCTCACCGAGTCCTTCCAGCCCTGATTGCGAAGGTCGCTCGGGCTCGCGCCGTACTCGATGTAGCCGTCACCATCCGCGTCCCCGTACGTGTCGCACCACGTCAGCGCCCGCTCGGCGTGGGGAAGGAGCTCGCGCCAGAGCACGCGATCGCCGGTCCACTTCACCGTCTCCGCGAAGAGCATCGCGAAGAGGGGCGTGGCGTCGACCGTCCCGTAGTAGGGGCGGTGCGGCACTTCGCCGAGCCGCGCGAGCTCGCCGCGCCGCAGCTCGTGGAAGATCTTCCCCGGAGCCTCCTCCGTGAACGCGTCGACCTTGGACCCCTGGTAGCGCGCCAGCAGCCGGAGCGTCCCACGCGCGATATCCGGATTCCAGGCGAGGGTCTGGTAGGCCGCGATGAGGCCGTCCCGTCCGAACGGCACCGCGTACCACGGAATGCCGGCGGTCACATACAACCCGGTGTCCTCGGTGTCGATGAGCGCGCGCAGGTCGAGCTCGCTGCGCAGGAGGAGCTCTTCGTCAAGGGACTCCGAGCTTGTCGAGAAATCCGTACAGGTGCGAAGGAACCGGCGGTAGCGGGCATTCAACGCGTCGAGCGCCTCGTCGAAGTCGCGCGGCGCCGGTGCAGCGCCGGCACCGTCCTCGCGCGGCACGATCGCGAGCTCGTAGGTGACGATCTCCTGAGGCGCGAGCTCGCGCTCGAGCGTGAACGTGTGGCCATCGATGCGGTCGGGCGCGGGGCGCATGGTCACGTCGGTCGTCCGCCGGACCCCGTCGCGGCCGCGCCGGTGGAACCGGATCCCGCTCGGGATGACCTCGACCGCGGTCGCCTCGGCGTTCTTCGGCAGGTCGCGATAGCCCCGGACGGCGAACATGTCGGTGAACGACGCGTCGAACTCGAGCTCGATGCGCAGCCGGACCTTGCCCGGGTTGCAGTTCAGGATGCCGACCCGCTCGCGAAGCCCGTCCGCGAGGAACCGGGTGCGCCGAACCGACAACGATTGCGAGGGCAGGACGGAGCCGTCGTCGAGCGTGGCGGGCCGGTTCGCCAGCTGGAAGGCGCCGACGTAGTTCTGCTCCGTGTTCGCCGAAAGCAGCGCCGGTGCCTGGCCATTGATCCGGAGCGAGAACCCGGACAGGAACTGCGTGTCGTGGTAGTAGAGGCCGAGCGCCGTGGTCGTGCCGATGGGAAGGCTGCCGTCGTCCTCGGAGACGAGGACGAGGCTGTCCTCCTTCATGGAGACGCTCACCAGGCGGCGACGAGCGCTCTCTTCGAATCCTCGAACACGGTGGCCTGGCGCTCGACCAGCTGCTCGGCGTCGTCCGTTCCAAGGTCCTTGGCTTCTTCGATGAAGCTCGCCACGCGCGCGAAGTACAACGGCACGAGCGCGCCGACGTACCGCTGGGTCTCGTCAGGTCGCCTCTTCGCCGCGAGCAGGAAGTCGTACACGATGCGCGCCCAGCCTCGGTCGTCGATGCGATCAGGCACGGGCGCGGAGAGGATCTCGTCCCACGTGCGCTGATGCTCCGTGCGGCCGGCGGCGTACTTCTGCTGCAGGATCCCGACGCTCGCATTCACGGCCTCAGGCTCGACCGGGTCGATGGAGCCGACGATCTCGGTCGCCTTCGACGCGCGCACGTCCTTCCACCGGTCCGGGTTCGCGATCGCGAGCCGGAATAGTGTGCTCGTGACCTGGGTGAACATCGGCGCGAGGTCCGCTCCCGGATCCTTCGGATCGTGGATCTTCGCGCCGAGGAACGCCTGCGCGATGCGCGTGCCGCGAACGAGCGCCGTCGTGGTCATGTAGATGTCGATGCCGAACCGCGCGACGTCCGTGTCCCACACGTTCGCTCCGCCTAGCGCGGCGCCATCGAGGAAGTCCCGCGCGAGCGCGGGGCTGAAGCCGAACTCGCCGCCGATGGGCTGGCGGAGCCGCAGCCCGTAGAGCGCGCGCGTGAGCGGATACGCGACATTGTTCGTGATCGTGCCGTCGAACTTGTGCCGCGCGTAGAGCGGCGTGACGTAGTCCGCCGCGCCGCTCTTGATCGGCGAGATGAGCCGCTTGATCCATTCGGGCGTGATGCTGCGCAGATCGCTGTCAACGACTGCGCACGCCTCGACCCCGAGCTGCGTCGCGACCTCGAAGATCGCGCGGAACGCGGAACCCTTGCCCGGAGGGCCGACGTATGCGCCCGTGATCGTGGGGATCCCGTCGGTCGACTTCGCGATGACGTCGCTGGTGCCGTCCTTCGAGCCCCCGTCGGCGTTGACGATGACCGGGCTCGCGTCGGGAAAGTGCGCGCGGAGTCCAGCGGCCACGGTCTTCGCGACGTGGGCGACGGTCCCCGCATTGTTGAAGCTCGGTATTCCGACGAGGAGGTCCGCGGAGCGGACGCGCGCTACGCCGTCACGGAGGCGGTCGTCGAGGGCCGAAGCGGTCGTTTCGCGCATGGGCATCCCCTTGCTGTCGTTCTTCCCGCCCGCCCCGCTTCCGTGTGCCCGATGATACCGATGTGCTCGAGGCCATCGACGCGTACGTCCTGCCGTTGCTCGAACGCGCGTATGCCGCATTCGGCTACCTGGGGGTGCTCCTCGCGATGGCCGTGGAGAGCGCCGCGATCCCGATCCCGAGCGAGCTCATCCTCCCGTTTGCCGGATTTTCCATCGCGCGCGGCGTCCCGGAGCCGCTGACCGGCGCGCCGTGGTCGTACTGGGGCGCCGTCGTGGCCGGCGTCGCGGGCAACACCCTCGGATCGCTCGTCGCATACGCCGTCGGCGCGTACGGGGGGCGCCCGCTGCTCGAGCGGTACGGACGGTACGTGCTCATTTCGATGCATGACCTCGACGCGGCCGACCGCCACTTCAAGCGATGGGGTGACGCGACGGTCTTCTTCTCGCGGATGCTGCCGATCGTGCGCACGTTCATCTCTGTCCCCGCCGGCATCGCGCGCATGCCCCTGTGGCGCTTCATCGCGTTCTCGGTCCTGGGGGCGATCCCGTGGGTCATGCTCCTCGTCTGGGGCGGCGTGGTCCTGGGCGAGCACTGGATCGATATCAAGCACTCGCTGAAGGGGTTGGACTACATCGTCGCCGCCGTGATCGTCCTCGGCGTAGGCCTGTTCATCTGGCGACACGTCCGCCGGCGCTGATGGACCAGCTCTTCGCCTTCGACGCGCAGCTCTACTCCGCGATCGTCGCGGCGCGCAACCCGTTGATCGCCGCCGTGGCCACGGTCGTGACCTACCTGAACTTCTTCGGCTTGCAGTGGTGGCTGCTCGCGGTCGTGCTGTGGCGCACCCGAGGCGGCCGGCGGGGCCTCTGGGTCGCCCTGACGATCTTCATCGGACTGGTGCTCGGGTGGGCGGCGGCCGAGACCATCAAGCGCATCGTGCAGCGCCCGCGTCCATTCCTGTCGGTGCCGGACGCCATCGCGCCGATCATCCCGCCGCCGTCCTCCTATTCATTCCCGTCCGGCGACACTGCCCTGGCGTTCGGTGCCGCCGTGGCGTTCGGCCAGTCCTTCCCGCGGTTCCGGCCCTTCGCGCTGCTCCTCGCGTTCGCGGTCGGCCTGTCGCGCGTCTTCGTCGGCGTCCACTATCCGGTCGACGCTCTCGCCGGGGCGATCGTTGGGAGCGTCTGCGGACTCATGGCGCCCCCCATCGTCGCGTGGGTCCTCCGGATGTACCCGTGGCGCGTGTTCGTCGTGCCCCACACCCATTGGGACCGCGAGTGGTACGAGCGTTTCGAGCAGTTCCGCGCGCGGCTCGTCCCGATGGTCGGATCGCTCCTCGACCTCCTCGAGGGAGAGCCGCGGTTCCGCTCCTTCACCTTCGATGGGCAGACGATCCCGCTCGAGGACCACCTCGCGGTGCGGCCGGCGGACCGGCCGCGGATCGAGGCGCTCGTGCGTGCCGACCGGCTCCTCGTCGGCCCGTGGTACGTGCTCGCCGATCTGCTGCTCGTGTCCGGTGAATCGATCGTGCGAAATCTGCAGGAAGGCCTCCGCGTCGCCGGCTCGTTCGGCCGCGCCTCGCGCGTGGCGTACGTCGCGGATCCGTTCGGCCATCCGGCGCAGCTTCCGCAGGTGCTCCGCGGGTTCGGGTACGGCTCGTACGTCTTCGCGCGCGGCGTCGGGGACGAGGGCGAAGAGCTTGGCAGTGAGTTCCAGTGGGAGGCCCCGTCCGGCGACCGGGTGCTCGCGTCGCACCAGGTGGCGCACTACGACAACGCGCTGCCCCTCGTGGCCGAGGGTGTGAATCCGGTGACCGACGTGCGCCGCCGGGTCAGGCGCATGTTGCCGCGGATCATGGACCGCACCGCGCCGTACGCCGCCGGGGACGCGCTCCTGTTCATGGTGGGGACCGACCACACGCCGGCGTTCGACAGGCTTCCGGACGCGGTGGACGCGATCGCGAAGGCGGCGCCCCGCACGAAGGCGGTGATCGCGACCCTTGAAGAGTTCGTGGCAGCGCTTCCCGCGCCGCGTGGCGTCTTCCACGGCGAGATGGTCTCCGGCAAGTACCGGCCGATCCTCCGCGGGGTCAATTCGACCCGCGCGTGGATCAAGCAGGAGAACGCGGCCTGCGAGCGGCTCCTCCTCGAGCGGTGCGAGCCGCTCGACGCGCTCGCCGGCGGCGCCGAGCGCGAGACCCTGCGGTCGCTGTGGCGCACGCTGCTCGAGAACCACCCGCACGACTCGATCTGCGGCTGCTCGATCGACGCGGTGCACGACCTCGACATGCGACCGCGTTTCGCGCGCGTGCGCGCAGACGGCGAGCGCGTCGCCGCGCAGCTCGCGGCGCGGCTCGCGGGACCAGGCAACGTGCCCGTCGTGTGGAGTGCGGTCCCGTGGGTCCGCGACGCCGTCGTCCCCCTTGCCGGCCGGCCCACGCTCGTGCGCTGCGCTCCGCTCGGGGTGACGCCCGCCGTCCGCGGCGGGACCGACGGCGTCAGCGCGCCGGAGGCGGGCGTCATCGTGAACGAGCGGCTGCGGGTCGAGGTCGAGGAGGACGGCAGCTTCACGATCGTTGACCGCGCCAGCGGCGCACGGAGCGCGCGGATGAACGTGCTCATCGACGAGGGCGATCGCGGCGATGAATACACCTACTCGTACGCCGGTCCGACGGTCGGATCGAAGGGCGTGGCCGGCCGTCGCGTGACGCGTGTGGAGGGTGATCGCGCGGTCGTCACCGTCGAAACGATGCTCCGCCTGCCGGGGTCGCTCCGAGCGGACCGGCTTGCGCGGCGGCCGGAGCTCGTGGACAACCGGGTCCGCTTCGCCATCTCGCTCGATGCGGGCGCGGCGCGCGTCGACGTGGCCGCGAGCGTGACGAACGCGTCGCGCGACCACCGCCTCAAGGTGATCTGTGAGACCGGGCTGCGCAGCGCGACGCATACCGCGGGGACCGGCTTCGCGTGGCTCGAGCGCTCGAATCGCGTGCCGAGCAAGCGGGGCTGGGTCGAGCCGCCGACCCCCGAGCGGTGCTTCCACGACGTGGTCGCCGTCGGCGACGAGAAGGGTGGGATCGCGGTCGGCGCGGACGGCCTGCGCGAGTATTCGGTGCTGCGCGATGGCAGCGCGATCGCCGTGACCCTGTTCCGCGCCGTCGGCTTCCTCTCGCGGGGTGATCTTCCCGAGCGCCGCGGGCATGCCGGGCCCGAGGTCGAGACCCCCACCGCCCAATGCCTTGGCGAGATGGCGTTCCGCTATTGCGTGGTGCCCCTCGGCAATGGCGTCGGGCTGCCGGCGGCCGTTCGGGCCGTTCGCGAGCACCTCTCGCCGCCGTGGCTCGCGACGGGCGACGGTTCGGAGCGGTCGTTTTGCTCGCTCGACGGGGACCCGGCCGTGACCCTGACGGCCCTGCGCTCCGGGTCAGGCGACCGCATCGTCGTGCGCCTTGTGAACCCTGGCGCGGGCGTCGCGCGATCGGAGCTGCGCTTCGCGCGCCCGGTGCGCGCGTCGCGACCGCTGGACCTTCGGGAGGGCGACGCCGCCCTCGGCAACACCGGGCTCGACGTCGTGCGCACGGCCGCGCCTCTGGAGCTTCGCGATGGAGTGGCGGCCGCGACGCTCGAGGCGTACGAGATCGGCACGTGGGAGATCGAGCTCGCCTGATCGGCCCTGATGACCCCGATGAACCTGGGGGATGAGCCAGGGGGGGTCGAACGGCCGACACGACACGGAGCCGTGACCTGCGTACGGTGCGGCCCATGCGGTTCGTCTCGATCGCGCTCGCCGCCGTCGCGCTGCTCCTGCATGGATCCGTCGCGACCGCGGACCCAGGCGACCTGGGCCACGTGGGCGGCTTCGGCCGCGTCCACCGCACGACCCCGCGCGGCTCGCTCGAGCGCGTGCCGAGTGGACTCCTTGTCGGCATCCCATCCGGCCGGGCGTGGGGGATCGAGAGCGACCTGATCCCGCTCGGCGGGGACGGGCGCGTCACGGTCGTGCTGGCGGTGGAGGACCCGGACGTCGCGCAGGCCTTCGTGCGCGTCGCCTACTACGCCCGAGCCGACGCGCGCTCGCGGCAGCTGGCGACCCGCGACTCTCCATTCGTTCGCGTCGGCGTGGAGCGGCGGATCTCGGTCGATCTCGACCCGCCGGCGGGCGCGATCGCGTATCGCGTGCGGGTGTTGGGCCGTCTCGTGGCGGGGGCGGTGCGCTCGCGTATCGACGCGATCCGCGTGCAGCCGCTCGCGGCGGCGGCCGAGCGAGGCCGTCCGCGACCATCCCTCACGCGCCTCGAGACCGACCTCCCATGACATACTTTGGCCGTCCATCAGGCGTCGGAGGGGTTGCATGGCCACGGTCACGTTCGACCACGTCACCAAGAAGTTCGGAGACGTGTTCGCCGTCAATGACCTGTCGTTACAGGTCAAGGACGAGGAGTTCCTCGTGCTCGTGGGTCCATCGGGCTGCGGCAAGACGACCGCCCTCCGGATGATCGCGGGGCTCGAGGAGCAGACGAGCGGCGACATCTTTATCGGCGAGCGGCTGGTGAACGATGTGGCGCCCAAGGACCGCGACATCGCCATGGTCTTCCAGAACTACGCCCTGTACCCGCACATGAGCGTGTACGACAACATCGCGTTCGGCCTGAAGCTTCGCGGCATGCCGAAGCCGGAGATCGATCGGCGGGTCGGCGAGGTGGCCGAGATGCTCGGCCTGCAGAAGCTGCTGAAGCGCAAGCCGAAGGAGCTGTCGGGCGGGCAGCGTCAGCGCGTCGCGGTCGGCCGCGCGATCGCGCGCGAGCCCGCGGTGTTCCTGATGGACGAGCCGCTCTCCAACCTGGACGCGGCACTGCGCATCGAGACCCGCGCGCAGCTCCAGAAGCTCCATCAGCGCATCCGCCGAACGACCGTGTACGTCACGCACGATCAGGTCGAGGCGATGACCATGGGCGATCGCATCGCCGTCATGCGCGATGGTCTGCTGCAACAGATCGACACGCCCGAGAACCTTCACGCGCGGCCGGCCAACATCTTCGTCGCGGGGTTCATCGGCTCGCCGGCCATGAACTTCTTCCCGGCGAAGCTCGGTGGGACCGCGGCGGCCCCCGTCGCGGACGCCGGGTTCTTCCAGGCCCCGCTCGCCGGCACGAAGGGCGGCGCGATGGGCCGCGAGCTCGTGGTGGGCATCCGGCCCGAGGACATTGACGCGGGAGCCCTTGCGGCCCAGAACGGGCACATTCCGGTCGACACGAAGGTCGAAGTCGTCGAGTTCCTGGGCAACGAGTTCCAGCTGCATCTTTCGAGCGCCGGGCAGACGTTCGTCGCGCGCGTGGACACGCGCACGCAGTCACAGCCCGGCGATTCTCTCCGTGTCGGCTTCGACCGTGCGAAGCTGCACGTGTTCGACAAAGAGACCGAGGAGGCCATCGCATGACATTGCGAGGTGAGATCGAGTCCTTCCCGCTGGAGACCGTCGTCCAGCTGATCCACTCGACCGGGAAGACCGGACAGCTCGAGGTGCGCAGCACGACCGGCGCCGGCGGCACGCTCGGATTCGATGACGGACGCCTCGTCGCGGCCGTGACGGGTGATGACATCGGCGAGCCGGCCCTCGGCGCGGTGTTCGCCGTGGCGAACGGTGCGTTCGAGTTCATCCCCTGGAACGACGCGCCCGCGGCCAATCTGTCGGGCGACCTCGATCAGCTCCTCGACAAGGCCGTCGAAGAGCGCGATCGCATCAACGCGATCCGTGCCGTCGTGCCGGACGACCGTTCCCGGTTCCGCCTATCGGAGCGCGCGGCCGAGAAGGGCGACATCACGCTCTCCGCAGATCAGTGGCGCACCCTGCTCGCGGTCAACGGCGATCGCGACGTGCCCGCGGTGGCCGAGCATCTGAAGGCTGGCCTCACGATGACCCGCGCATCGCTCGCGGGTCTCGTCGATGCGGGATTCGTTGACGTCCTCGATCCGCCGGCCGAGGCGCCGGCGTACTCGGCGAGCCCGAGCTGGGCGCCCGCGGCCGAGCCCGAGCCCGAGGCCCCGCCACAACGCCAGCCCGAGCCGCAGTGGAGCGCGCCTCCGCCAGTCTGGTCGGCCCCGGAGCCCGAAGTCCGGCCGGAGCCGCAGCCCGAACCCCAGTCCGACGCGCAGCCCGACGCCCAGGAAGACCTCCGGTCAGACCCGGAGTCACCCCAGTCACCCCAGTCACCATGGGGTGCCGCGCCCGAGGCCGCGCCGGCTGCGGCCGCACCGGAGCAGGAGCCTCCCCAGAGCTGGGATCAGTCCGCGCCGGTCGGTCGCCGCTGGGAGCCGGAGGTCCAGGCCGCCCCGCCCGCGCAGTGGGGGGGCCAGCCCGAGCGTGAGACCCGCGAGCCTGACCGCCGTGAAGACCTCGCCGCGGCGCTCGACGCGCGGATGAGCGCGCCCCAGGCGGAGCCCGAGCTCTCGCCCGAGCCCGAGCCGGAGGTCGCTCCGCCGCCGTCGCCGATCGACATCCCACCCGCGAACGACGACCGGCTCTCCGCGCTCAGCGGGGTCTTCGGCCCTGCGCAGCCACCCACCCCAGACGTCGTTGCGCCTCCGCAGCCTGACCGGATCTCGGAGTGGTCGCGGATCACGCGGCCGCAGCCAGTCGGATCGGAAACGGAGGCCGCATCCGAGCCAGCTCCCGAAGAGAAGAAGAAGGGCCTGTTCGGGTTCCTGAAGCGTGAGGAACATGGCGACTCGAGCGGATCTACGGCCACCGCGGCGTCCGGCCGCGGCGGGCAGCTCGCCTCGCTCGCGAACGCGCTCCTTGGCGAATACAACAACGGGCAGTACGGCAAGGGTCGTATCGACGACCGGATGGCAAACCTGCTCATGCGTGTCGACGAGCAGGCCGATCCCATCGACCGTCCCCTGCCGATCGTCGATGACCGCATCGACGCGCAGGCCCTCGACCGCGAGAACGTACCCGAGCAGCAGGTCGTCCCATACCTCGCCATCCTGGTCTCGCAGATCTACGAGGATGCCGAGCGCACGTTCGGGAAGGACAAGGCCAAGCGCGGCTACAAGGCGGCGCAGCAGCAGGTCTTCGGATCCGATGCGTCGGCGCTGAGCTCGCCCGATGTCGCCGGCAAGCTGCCCCGCGTTTGACCGGGGCCTGAGCGCGCTCTACCTCGGGATCGATCTCGGCGGCACCAATGTCCGCACAGCTGTCGTACACATCGACGGCGATCGCGCCACGCTTCGCGGCCGCGATGCGCGCGCCACACCGCAGACCGGTCCGGACAGCGTCGTCGCTGCGCTCGCTGCGAGCGGTCGGGCGGCGCTGGCCGCGGCTGACACCGCGATCGCCGAGATCGCCGCGATCGGCCTGTCATCACCCGGGCCGCTCGATCACCTGGCGGGCGTCATCCTCACGACGCAGAACATCGCGGGCTTCGTGGATTCGCACTTCCCGATCGCCGCGCGGCTCGCGACCGCGCTCGGCGGACCGACGGTGTTCCTCGATCGGGACACCGTGATGGCCGCGATCGGCGAGCGGACGATCGGCGCGGCGAGGGGCGCGCGGGACTTCGTGTATCTCACCGTGTCCACGGGCGTCGGCGGCGCGATCGTGTCGGGGGGGCGCTTGGTGCGCGGCACGTCCAACACCGCTGGCGAGCTCGGGCACTTCCCGGTCGATCTCGCTGGCGGCACGCGGTGCCGATGCGGTGGGTATGACTGCGTGGAGTCGTATGCCGCCGGCCGCAACCTCGCCGAGGCGTACGGCGTGACCGACGCAAGCATCGTGTATGCGAACGCCGGCGCGGGCGACGAACGAGCGGCGACGTTGATCGCTCGCGCGGAGGCCGCCCTCGAGAACCTCGCCGTTGGGATCGTGAACGCGCTCAACCCCGAGCGCATCGTGGTGGGCGGATCGGTCGCGGAGCACGAGCCCGCGCACGTGCTGGATCCGATGCGCCGCGCGATCGCCGAACGCGCGTTCAAGGTCCCGGCCGCTGCGGTGAGCGTCGTCCCATCGGCGCTGGGCGGCGACGTCTCCATCATTGGCGCGGCGCTTGCCGCTCGTGACCGCGCGGAGGGCAAGGGGCAATGGTTCCTCTAGATTGACCGGGCACGGGGAGTTTGAGATGACGAAAGTTGCGATCAACGGCTTCGGGCGGATCGGGCGCCTGTTCCTGAAGGCGATCATCGAGCGCCATCCGGAGGTCGAGATCGTCGCCGTCAACGACCTGGCCGACCCAAAGATGAACGCGCACCTCTTCAAGCACGACTCGAACTACGGCACGTACAAGGGCGACGTCTCATCGAGCGCCGACTCCATCATCATCGACGGGCGCACTATCACGGTCGTCCAAGAGCGCGATCCCGCGAAGCTCCCCTGGAAGGCCCTCAACGTCGACATCGTCATCGAATCGACGGGCTTCTTCACGGACGCGACCAAGGCGAAAGCCCACATCGAGGCCGGTGCCCGTTACGTGATCATCTCCGCCCCGGCGAAGAACGAGGACAAGACCATCGTCCTGGGTGTGAACGAGAGCGAGTTCGATCCGGACAAGCACCACATCATCTCGAACGCCTCGTGCACCACCAACGGCCTCGCACCGGTCGCCAAGGTGCTGAACGACGAGTTCGGGATAGAGAAGGGCTTCCTTACGACCATCCACTCGTACACGAACTCGCAGAAGGTCCTCGACGTGACCTCCGATGATCCGCGCGACGCGCGTTCCGCGGCGGAGAACATCGTGCCGCATGACACCGGCGCCGCGAAGGCCGTCGCCCTCGTGATCCCCGAGCTGAAGGGCAAGTTCACGGGCATGGCGTTCCGGGTGCCGACGCCGACGGTGTCCGTCGTCGACTTCACCGCGACCCTCAAGCGCGAAGTCACCAAAGACGAGGTCAACGCTGCGTTCAAGAAGGCGAGCGAGGGGAGCCTGAAGGGGATCATGGCCTACACCGATGAGCTGCTCGTATCCAGCGACTTCAAGGGGGACGAGCACTCCACCATCGTGAGTGCCGCCGACACGATCGTGCTCGGCAACATGGTGAAGATCGTGTCCTGGTACGACAACGAGTGGGGCTACGCCTGCCGGCTTGCCGACATCACCGCGTTCGTCGCAGCGAAGCTCCGGACCAAGCAACCCGCCGCCGCGACCGCCTAGCTCGTTGGCCAAGCGCACGATCGCCGCGCTCGACGCGAAGGGCAAGCGGATCTTGGTCCGCGTCGACTTCAACGTTCCGATCGAGACCGATCCGGCACGCATCGCGGACGACACGCGCATCCGCGCGGCGCTCCCGACCATCAACGCGCTGCGCGAGCAGGGCGCCATGATCGCGCTCTGCTCGCACTTCGGCCGCCCAAAAGGGCCGGATCGCAAGCTGAGCCTCGCCCTCGTGGCGAAGAAGGCCGCCGAGCTTCTCGGGTGTCCCGTGCCGATCGCCCCGGACTGCATCGGACCCGAGACCAAGGAGCAGCTCGCCGGGCTGAAGCCCGGCGAGGTCCTCATGCTCGAGAACGTCCGTTTCCACCCCGAGGAGGAGCGGAACGACCCGGCGTTCGCGAAGGCCCTCGCCAACGGCTTCGACGCCTACGTGAACGACGCGTTCGGCGCGGCGCACCGCGCGCACGCGTCGACCGAAGCGGTGGCCCATCTGCTGCCGGCGTACGCGGGCCTGCTCCTCGATCGGGAGGTCCGCGTGCTCACGTCGCTCCTCGAGTCACCGGAGCGCCCGTTCCTTGCGATCATTGGCGGCGCAAAGGTGAGCAGCAAGATCGACGTGCTGAAGGCGCTCCTCGCGAAGGCGGACGTCCTCGCGATCGGCGGCGGCATGGCGAACACGTTCCTCGCCGCGACCGGCGTCGACATCAAAGCGTCGCTCAGCGAGCCCGACCGCGAAGCCGAAGCTCGCGCGATCATCGCCGCCGCGAAGGCCCGCGGAGCGGAGGTGCTCCTCCCGGTCGACATGCGCTGGTCCGGCGACCGGATCCTCGACATCGGCGAGGAGACCGAGCGCCAGTTCGCGGCGCACATCGCGACGGCGAAGACCGTCTTCTGGAACGGGCCGCTGGGCCTGTTCGAGCAGCCCGAGTACGCGCACGGGACCGAGGCGATCGCCCGCGCGATGGCCGAGGCGACCGCCAACGGGGCGGTGACGGTCGTCGGAGGCGGTGAATCGGTGCAGGCCGTCGACCAGCTCGGTCTGGCGGCGCGCATGTCCCACGTCTCGACGGGCGGCGGCGCCGCGCTCGAGCTCATCGAAGGCAAGAAGCTGCCAGGGGTGGAGGCGATACCGAATGAGTGACGCGACGATCGACATGATCCGCGGGCGCGAGGTGCTCGACTCGCGCGGCGACCCCACGGTCGCGGTCGATGTGTACCTCGCGAGCGGCGCCGTCGGGACGGCGATGGTGCCGAGCGGCGCGTCGACCGGCAAGCACGAGGCGGTCGAGCTGCGCGACGGCGATCGGCACCGGTACCTCGGCAAGGGCGTGCTGAAGGCGGTCGGCAACGTGGACGACATCATCGCGCCCGAGCTCATCGGCGAGCAGGCCACGGACCAGTCGGCCATCGACTCGGTGCTGCGCGAGCTTGACGGGACCCCGAACAAGTCGCGGCTCGGCGCGAACGCGATGCTCGGTGTGTCGCTCGCGTGCGCCCGCGCCGCCGCCGCGGACGTGGGGCAGCCGCTGTACCGGTACCTCGGCGGGCCGCTCGCGCGCACGCTCCCCGTGCCGATGATGAACGTCCTGAATGGCGGCAAGCACGCGACGGATTCCGCCGATATGCAGGAGTACATGCTCGTTCCGCTCGGCGCGCCGTCCTTCAAGGAGGCCATCCGGATGGGCTCGGAGATCTTCCACGCGCTGAAGAAGGTCCTCCACGACAAGGGCATGGGCACCGGCGTGGGGGACGAGGGCGGCTTCGCCCCCGCCGGCCTGCGGTCCAACGAGGAGCCGATCGAGCTGCTGCTGGATGCGATCCAGAGCGTCGGCTACACGCCGGGCACGCAGGTCGCGATCGCGCTCGATCCCGCCTCGACCGAGTTCTTCGCCGACGGGAAGTACGCGCTCGCGCGCGAGAAGACGACGCTCGACAGCGCCGGCATGATCAAGAAGTACACCGCCTGGAGGGACAAGTACCCGCTCGTGTCCATCGAGGATGGCCTCGCGGAAGACGACTGGGATGGCTGGAAGGCCCTCACGAAGGCGCTCGGCGACCGAATCCAGCTCGTTGGCGATGACTTGTTCGTGACGAGCGTCGAGCGGATCCGCCGCGGAGTCGCCGAGGGCTGCGCGAACGCGGTCCTCATCAAGCTCAACCAGATCGGGACGCTGACCGAGACGATCGAAGCGGTCGAGCTCGCGCATCGCTCGGGCTACGCGGCCGTCATCTCGCACCGGTCCGGCGAGACCGAGGACACGACGATCGCCGACCTGTGCGTCGCGCTGAACACCGGCCAGATCAAGACTGGCTCGCTCTCACGCAGCGATCGCATCGCGAAATACAACCGGCTGATGGAGATCGAGCTCGAGCTCGGCGATGCCGCGCGCTATCCGGGAGCAGATACCTTCCCGCGCTTCGCGCGGGCCTAGCGGGTCAGGCCGAGCTCTTCGCCGAGCGCTTCGCGAGTCGGCTCTTCTTGCGCGCGGCCGCGTTCTTGTGGATCCCGCCGCGTTTCACGGCCTTATCGAGCGCGCTCGCGGCGGCGCGTACGGAGTCGGCAGCCCCGTCGGCCTTCGAATCGACGGCCGCGCGGGCGTTCTTGACGGCAGTTCGGGCCGCTGAGCGGGTGAGGACCTTGATCTGTGCGCGCCGGGGAGCCTGGCGGATGCGCTTGAGCGCGGAGCGTTTCTTCTTTGCCATATGCGCGAGTCTATTCATACTTCGCCGCACATGCAGATGAGCGTCGGCCGCGCGTCGCTCTTCATGATCGCGACGCTCATCGCAAGCCGCTTCCTCGGCTGGCTTCGCCTCTCCGTCCAGGGCGCGAAGTTCGGGCAGACCCCCGACCTCGACGCGTTCCTGGCCGCCTTCCGGATCCCGGACACGCTGTTCAACCTGCTCGTCGCGGGCGCGCTCGCGAGCGCGTTCATTCCCGTGTTCACGGGGTACCTCGCAAGGGACCGTGAGGAGGAGGCCTGGCGCGTCGCGTCAAGCGTCATGAACGCGATCGTGATCCTGCTCGTCGCCGTTTCAGCCCTGCTCTGGCTGCTCGCGCCGTGGATCCAGCCGGCGCTCGCGCCGTTCCCTGACCCGGCGCAGCGCGAGCTCAGCGTCCGGCTCGCGCGGATCATGTTGCTGAGCCCGATCTTCATGGGGCTCTCCGCGCTCTTCACCGGGATCCTCAACTCGTACCGGCAGTTCCTCTCGGGTGCGACGGCGCCGCTCGTCTACAACTTCGTGATCATCCTCTTCGCGGTCTTCGCGTCGCCGTTCCTCGGCATCGAAGCCCTCGCGTGGGGGACCGTCGTCGGCGCGCTCATGATGTGGCTCGTCCAGGTGCCGGAGCTCACGTTCCGGCGGACGCGCTACAAGCTCACGCTCGATCTCGGACATCCGGGCGTTCGCGAGATCGTTCGCCTCACGGTGCCGCGCACGCTCGCCCTCGGTGCGGTGCAGCTGATCTTCATCGTCGATACGTTCCTCGCCGCAAAGATGCCGGAGGGCTCGCTGACCGCGCTCAACTACGCCCAGCAGCTCATGCAGCTGCCGCTCGGGGTGTTCTCCATCGCGATCAGCGCCGCGGTGTTCCCGACGCTGTCGCACTACGCGGCCCAGGGTCTTCAGGCGCGCATGCGCGACATCCTCCAGACCGCGATCCGCTGGATCCTGTTCCTCACCGTGCCGACGATCGTGATGATGATCGTGCTCCGCCGGCCGATCGTGAACCTGCTCTTCCAGTACGGCCGGTTCGGCAGCGAGGCTCGCGAGCTGACCCAGGAGGCGTTCCTCTTCTATTCGCTCGGACTTGCCGGACACGCGCTCATCCAGATCCTGGCCCGCGCGTATTACGCGTCCAAGGACACCCGGACGCCGCTCGCGCTGACGCTGGTGTCCATCGGCACGAACATCGTGCTGTCGGTCCTTCTGGCCCCGCTCTACGGGATCAACGGCCTGGCCCTCGCGAACTCCCTCGCGACGCTGGTTGAAGCCGTCCTGTTCTTCGTGCTCCTCGCGCCGCGCGCGCGCCTCAAGATCGTCGGGCTGGGCACCGCCACCCTGCGCGTGCTCGCCGCGAGCCTGCTCATGGGGATCGCGATGTTCGCGTTCATCCGCGCCACGAATATCACGGTCGACCTCCAGCAGACGAAGCTCGGTCTCCTCCTGCAGACCCTCGTCGCGGTCGCCGTCGGCGCGATCGCCTACATCGGTGCCGCGTCGGTGTTCCGGGTCACAGAGCTCGCGGAGATCACGGCGGCCCTGCGCTCCCGGCTTCGACGGTAACGGACCGAGCGCTCACCTAGGCTCATCGCATGCCCGACGCACGCCAGCGCATCCGCAACTTCAGCGTCATCGCCCACGTCGACCATGGGAAGACGACGCTCTCCGACCGCATTCTCGAGCTCACCGGAACGGTCGCGCTCCGCGAGATGCGGGAGCAGCTGCTCGACTCCATGGATCTCGAGCGCGAAAAGGGGATCACCATCAAGGCCCGGGCCGTGCGCATGGTCTGGACCAAGGATGGCGGGACGTTCGAGCTGAACCTGATCGACACACCGGGGCACGTCGACTTCAACTACGAGGTCAGCCGCTCCCTGGCCGCGTGCGAAGGCGCAGTGCTGCTCGTTGACGCGTCACAGGGCATCGAAGCCCAGACGCTGGCCAATGCGTACCTTGCGGTCGAGCAGGGCCTCGAGGTGATCGCGGTCATCAACAAGGTCGACCTGCCGAGCATCGACATCGATCTCGTGCGCGAAGACCTGCGCACGACCCTCGGGTTCAAAGATGACGAGATCCTCCTGGCCTCGGGCAAGACCGGGCTTGGCGTCGCGGACATCCTGAACGCCGTCGTCGACCGGGTGCCGCCGCCGAGCGGCGAACAGGAGGTCCCGCTGCGCGCGCTCATCTTCGATTCGCATTACGACGCGTACAAGGGCGTGGTCGCGCACGTTCGCATCGTCGACGGCAGCGTGGTCCATGGCGACCGCATCCGGCTCATGGCCACGCAGAAGGAGAGCGAGCTCCTCGAGCTCGGCGTGTTCGCGCCGAACGCCGTCGCGATCGGGCGCCTGGCCACCGGCGAGGTGGGCTATGTGGCGACCGGCCTCAAGGCTGTGGCCGACTGCCGGGTCGGCGACACCCTCACGCTGGCGGCCGACCCGGCCCGCACCCCGCTCCCGGGCTATCGCCCGGCCAAGCCGATGGTCTTCGCCGGTTTCTACCCGGTGATGGGCGAGGAGTACCCAGCGCTGCGCGACGCGCTGGAGAAGCTGCGACTGAACGATGCGTCGCTCGTGTACGAGCCCGAGAACTCGAACGCGCTCGGGTTCGGCTTCCGGGCCGGGTTCCTCGGGCTCCTCCACCTGGACATAGTGCAGGAGCGCCTCGAGCGCGAGTACGACGTCGACCTTATCGCCACCTCGCCATCGGTCGAGTACCGCGTGGTGACGCACAGCGGCGAGATCGCGATCGACAACCCGGCCAAGCTGCCCGACCCCGCAACGATCCTCGAGGTCAAAGAGCCGTGGATGAAGGTCACCGTCATCGTTCCACAGAACTACGTGGGACCGATCATGGACCTCGCCCAGAGCAAGCGCGGGATCCTGATGGACATGAGCTACGTGGATCCGACGCGCGCGATGCTGACGTACGACATGCCCCTGGCGGAAGTGATCGTCGACTTCTACGACCAGCTGAAGAGCCGTTCACAGGGCTACGCGTCGCTCGACTACGAGCTGCGGGAGTACCGCGCGGCCGACCTCGTGCGCCTGGACATCCTCGTCGCCGGCATGGTCGTCGACGCGCTGTCGATGATCGTGCACCGCGAGCGATCGATGGCCATCGGTCGCGCGCTCACCGCAAAGCTCCGCGAGCTCATCCCCAAGCAGATGTTCGATGTGCCGATCCAGGCCGCCATCGGCGGGAAGGTGATCGCCCGCGAGACCGTCAAGGCGAAGCGCAAGGACGTGCTCGCCAAGTGCTATGGCGGCGACATCACGCGCAAGAAGAAGCTGCTCGAGAAGCAGAAGGCCGGCAAGAAGCGCATGAAGATGGTCGGCGCCGTCGAGATCCCACAGGAGGCGTTCCTCGCCGTGCTGCGGATCCGGGAGGACTGATGCGGCCGTACAAGGTCGCGTACGAGCACCCGACGCAGCTGGTCGCGTCGACGTTCCTGCGCGCCCTGGCCGAAGACGACGGCCCGCTGGTCTGGGAGCGTCTGTCGCGGGAGTCACGCGGGCTCCTCGAGGGCCGGTACGCAGCCGGAGCCCGGATCGCGCTCCATCGTGCGGCTGCCGTCGAAGCCGATGCCGGCGACGCGCGGCTCGCGGAGGTCGTCGCGCCGGTGCGCGCGTCGGCCGTCGGGGTGTTCGGCGGTCCCGACAAGCTGCTGTCGCTCGGCGTGTCCGCGGCTCGCGTGGTGGATCGCGGCCTCGCCTACGTGCTGCTCCTGCCGGAGTTCGGGGAGGAGCGCATCGTGGCCGAGGACGACTGGCGGCCGGCGTATCTCCTGGCATTCGTGCACGAGTCGCGCGACTGGCTGGTGGACCTGGGCCGGACGGCGGAGCTCTCTGCCGATGCGGAGCTCCCCGATCCGCTTGGGGACATCGCGTGACATCCCTCTACGTCCACATCCCGTTCTGTGCATCGCGATGCCCGTACTGCGACTTCGCGACCGCGCCGGCGACGAGTGCGCTCCGTGGCCGTTACCTCGATGCGCTGCGCACCGAGATCGAGCGCGAAGGCGCGGCCCTCGGACGGCCCCGGATCGAGACCGCGTTCTTCGGGGGCGGCACCCCGAGCCTCCTCGAGCCGGACGAGATCGCCGCGCTCGCGTCGACGATCAGCGCGGCCTTCGACTTCACCCCCGACGAGGTGACATTCGAGGCGAATCCCGCGACGCTCGACCGCGCTCGGCTTGAGTCCTGGCGTGCCCTGGGCGCGACGCGGGTCTCGCTCGGTGCGCAGTCCTTCTCGCAGCGCGCGCTCAGTGCGCTCGGACGCACGCACACGCCCGGCGACATCGCGCCCGCCGTGCACGCCGCACGATCCATGGGAATGGATGTGAACCTCGACCTCATCTTCGGCCGCCCCGACGAGCCCCCCGGTGAGTGGCGTGCTGATCTCGAGGCGGCGCTCTCGCTCGCCCCCGATCACGTCTCCGCGTACCCGCTCGAGCTCGCGCTCGAGCCTGAAGAGGGCATCGCCAATTGGGCAGGCGGTGGGTGGCCGACGGTCGAGCGCTGGCGCGTCGCGGCCGCGGCTGCGCAGCCGGACGACGACGGCCTCGCCGATCGCTACGAACAGACGGCTGCGACGCTGCGGGACGAGGGCTACCGGCATTACGAGATCTCCAACTGGGCGAAGCCCGGCCACGAGTGCGCGCACAACCTCGTGTACTGGCGCAACGGGGACTGGCTTGGCGTCGGCGCCGGCGCCCACACGCACCTTGACGGCGTGCGGTCGCGTCAGCCCGGCGGGCTCGTGCGGTATGTCGCGCGTATCGAACGAGGCGAGGGACGCATCGGCGATGTAGGCGCCGATCTCGCGGTCGACACGGCGATCCTCGCGTTGCGTCTCGACGATGGGCTCGACCTCGCGGCGTACGGCGCGCGGTTCGGCGCGGCCGCGCGCGCCCGGGTGGACGCCGCCCTCACCGGGCTCGACGGCAGCGG
>JBBQZK010000032.1:0-24513 GCA_038207785.1 Candidatus Limnocylindria bacterium
CTCGCGCACCTCGACGCGTTCCGGAAGAACCTGTTCGACCACACCGGTCCGGGCGGCGAGCCCGAGACGGCGGCGATCGACTGGTCCTATCTCGGGTACGCGCCCATCGGTTCGGAGGTCGGGCAGCTCGTGATCGGCAGCGTCGCGTTCGCCGACTTTCGCCAGGACATCCGCGCATTGACCGGTGCGTGCCTCGATGCGTACCTCGACGGGCTGCGCGACAGCGGCTGGACCGGCGACGAGTCGGTGGTCCGCGAGGGGCTAGCGCTATCGGCCGGTCGCTGGGCGTACATCTTCGGGTGGCTCACGGCGGTGCTCGATCCGGAGCGCCGCGCGTCGACGGAGAAGTGGACCGGCTAGCCGCTCGAAGAGACGATCGCCCAGGCGGGCGATCGCACCACGTTCCTGCTCGACCTCATCGATGGCGTGCTCCGTTAGGCTCGGCGCGTGGCGATGGTGGCCGGTGATCTGACGCACCGGGACACCGGGTTCTGGCTCGTCGCGCTGGCGGCCTGCATCGCGTTCGGCAACGGCTTGCTGATGTTGCTGGCGCCCGCGCAGTTCGGTGGGCCGTCGTACGCGCTCATCCTGCCGTACTTGCAGGCATATGCCGTGGGTCTGGTCGCAGCCGGCGGAGCGCTCGGTGCCTTCGCAGTCGCTCGACGCCGACCGCATGCGCTCCTAGCCGGACTGGTCGCGATCGCACTGGTCCCGCTGTGGCTCAGCTTTGCGCGCGCGGGCCTGGTCACCGGCGTTGTGACGCTGGGCATCCAGATCGGTGCGGCCGCGCTCGCGGGAACCAGCCTTCTGCCGCGGCTCAAGATCGGGCGGCCGACGCTCGGCGCGGTGGCGCTCATCCAGATCATGCAAGCAGCTGCGATGATCGCGCTGCCCCAGCAGTTCGCGAACCCGAGTCTGTACGGAGGCTTCGGCACGCTTCTGTGGGTGTTCGCGCCGAGCTTCGCCGTCGCGGGCGTCGGCCTGCTCGTTTCTCGTAGACGCGGTCTCGTCGTCGCGTTCGGCGGGCTTGCCGCCGCGAACTTCGCCGCGCTGGCCGTCACGTTCAGCGGAACGCGGATCTGGACCGGCGTCCTCAACTACGGCGCCATGGTCATCCTCGTGCTTCTCGCGATCTCAGGCGTGCCCACGCGTCGCACGGCCGCGCGCCTGCTCTTCGGAGCGGCGGCCGGGATCGCGGTCCTGGATCTCGCGCGGTGGGCAGCGGTGTTCCTCGGGCTAGGTCAGCTGGCGCCCGACGCGGCGATGGTCCGGCCGGTGGCCACGGTCGGCCTCGGCGTGCTGGGGGCGATCGGCCTGTGGAGCGCGTCCGCTCGGCCACGGCCTCGCGCTCGCGGGATCGCGGGCGTCATTGCGTTCGCTGTCGTCGTGCTCGCCGCTGCCGTCGCGCCCACCGCCACGACCGAACAGCTGATCATCCGCGACCTCGGCCCGGGCCCGCTCGACCTGCGGCCCAGTGCCACGACCCTACTTCTGCTCGGCATGAGCGCTGTCGCGGTCGGCGGGCCACTGGCGTTCCCGCGCGGCGGCCCGAAGGTCGTCGCGCTCGTTGCCGCGGCCGTCGTCTGTGCCATCGCCGGGGCGAATCTGTTCGCCTACGTGACTGACGAGCCCTTCCTCTTCTCGGTCTTCGGTATCGCGACGCTTCGATTGCACACTGCGCTTTCGCTGCTCTTCCTCTCCGCCGGTGTGCTCTTTGTGTCCGTCCCCGCGGTCGTGGCGGCCTCGCTTGTTGGACGCCTGGCGGTCGGATTCGGCGCGATCCTCTCGCTCGTCGCACTCGAGGCGTTCATCTCGATCAGCTCGACGACCCGGCTCATCGAGCTGTTCGTGAATGACCCGACGGGGGCGGCGCGTGAGGGGAGCGCGGCAACGGCCGCATCTCTTGGCCTGCTCGTGGTGATCGGATGCGCGATGTTCGCCATCGCCTACGCAGTGACCCGAAGCATCGCCGCGCCGTTCCGCCAGCTGTCGCACGCGATGCGGTCCTTCGCCGATGGTCGACGCGACGCCCGCGTTTCCATCGGCGGAACCGACGAGATCGCACGCGCGGGCGCGGCTTTCAACAGCATGGCGCGCGAGCTGCAGCGCGCGCACGAGGACCTTGAGGGGCTCGCGTTGCACGACGCGCACACCGGGCTGCCCAACCGCCGGCTGTTGGGCGATCGGCTCGACCAGGCCCTGCGGCAATCCTCACGCGATCACGCCGGCGTCGCGGTGCTTGTCCTCGACCTCGACAGCTTCAAGCAGATCAACGACACGCGTGGGCACTCCGCCGGCGACGAGGTCCTCTCCGCCGTGTCCGACCGCCTTCGCGATCTCGTGCGTCCCGCGGATACGGTGGCCCGGCTCGGCGGGACGAGTTCGCGATCGTCCTGCCCGGCGCCGACGGCCCGGCCGCGCACACCGTCGCGGATCGGATCCGGGTCGAGATCCGCCGGCCCATCGACGCGGCCGGCGCACCCGTCACGATCCGAGCGAGCATCGGCATCGCGCTCTGTCCGGGCGACGGGACGACCCCCGGCGCGCTGCTCGCGGCCGCGGACTCACGGATGTACGCCGACAAGCCAGAGTTCGTTCCCGTGGCCGACAAGGCCCCGCGCGGTGCGCGCTAGGCTCCGCCGCATGGCAACCCCGCTCGACGAGGCGACCGAGCTCCTGCAGGCGATGATCCGCAATCAGTGCGTGAACGACGGCACGCCTGACTCCGGCGGAGAGATCCGCAACGCGAAAACGCTCGGGGCGTATCTGGCCGGCCCGGGGATGGATATCAGGCAATACGAATCACATCCGGGGCGGGGCAGCATGACGCTCCGCGTCGAGGGCAGCGACAAGAAGGCCCCGACCCTCCTGATGATGGGCCACATCGACGTCGTTCCCGCCGATGCGAACGGCTGGAAGCGCGATCCGTTCTGCGGCGATCTGATCGACGGCGAGGTGTGGGGCCGCGGCGCGATCGACATGCTCAGCATCACCGTGACGATGGCCGTGGCCGTGAAGAAGATGCTGCGTGAGGGCTGGACGCCAAAGGGCACGCTCATCTTCTCGGGCATGGCCGACGAAGAGGCCCTCGGCACATGGGGCGCGGAATGGCTCGTGGACAACAAGTGGGACGAGGTGAAGGCCGACGCGGTGCTCACCGAATCGGGGGAGCCGCCGCTCCCGATCCCGACGAAGGGCGGGCCAAAGGCGATCATGGTCGTCGGCGAGAAGGGCTCGCACTGGGTCGGTCTCAAGGTGAAGGGCACGCCGGGACACGGCTCGATGCCATACAAGACCGATAACGCGCTCGTGAAGGCCGCCGAGGTCGTGAAGCGGATCGCGGCGTACAAGCCGAAGCTGCACCTCGACGGCGCATGGCGCGAGTTCGTGAACGCGATGCAGTTCGAGGAGCCGCTCGCGTCCGGGCTGCTGAGCGAGGCGTCGTTCCGCGCGACGCTCGACCAGCTGCCGCGCGGCCTCGCTGGGATCTTCGACGCGTCGACGCACACAACGTTCTCGCCCAACATCCTGCACAGCGGCCAGAAGACGAACATCATCCCGGACAGCGCCGTCATGCAGATCGACATCCGCACCGTGCCGGGCGAGGAAGGCCCGCAGGTGCGGGCGATGCTCCGCGAGGCGATCGGCGATCTGTGGGAGCACGTCGAGATCGTCGACGAGGACCCGAACCCGGCGAGCGAGTCCAAGACCAACACGCCGGTCTTCGAAGTCATGAAGAACGTCACGCGGAAGGTGCTGAAGGGCGCCGAGATCGTGCCCGGGTTCACTATCGGCGCGACCGACTCGCGCTTTTTTCGCCGCAAGGGTGTCCCGGCCTACGGCTACAGCGTGTACAGCCCGAACATCCCGTTCGGCGAGTTCATGACGATGTTCCACGGCCGCAACGAGCGCATCGACCAGGAGTCATTGCAGCTGATGCTCGATCTCTACGAGCAGACCGCCCGCGACTACCTCGGCTAGGGCGCGCGCCAGCTCCGTCTACTGCGAGCCGAGTTCGTCCGCTGCGGGTCCGCCCACTTCCGCGACTGACGCGCAGGCTGCTTGCCGGCGGTCGGCGTGGTCGGAGCGGCGGTCTGGGCGAGCCCAGCCTCGATCTTCAAGCGCTTCGAGCTTCCAGGCCGGCCACCCTGACCGGTGGGACGGGCCGCTCGAGAGATCCTTCAGGTCCCGTAGAGGTCGAGCACCTCGCGACGGAACGTGACCTTGGCTTTCTTCTTCAGGACCTCGAACTCATCCACGTCCCACGGCCCGACAAAGGTCACCGCGACGCCGGGCTTCCCCACGCGGCCGGTGCGCCCGACGCGGTGGGTGAACGTCTCGGGGTCCTCGGGGAGGTCGTAGTTCACGACGTGGCTGATGTCCTCGATGTGCAGCCCGCGCGCGGCGACGTTCGTCGCGACGAGCATCGGCAGGGAGCCATCGCGGAACGCGTCGAGCGTGCGCTCGCGCTCACGCTGGCTCAGGTCGCCATGGAGCGCCTCGACCTTGTGGCCGCGCCGCTTCAATGACTCGACGAGCTTGTCCACGCCGCGCTTCGTGTGGCGGAACAGGAGGACCTGGTCGATGTCGTACTTCTTGAGTAGCTCCTCGAGCGCCTTCACCTTGTCCTCGTCAAGGACCTCGATGTAGATCTGCTCGATCGCCGCGAGGTTCACGCGCTCGGGCTCGATCGCGATCTGCGCGGCGTTCTTGGTGAAGCGCCGCGCGAGATCCTGGACCTCGCCCTGCAGCGTCGCGCTGAACAGCGCGGTCTGCCGGTTCGTCGGGCATTTGCTGAGGAGCCGCTTCACTTCGGGCGCGAAGCCCATGTCGAGCAGGCGGTCGGCCTCATCGAGGATCACGACGCGCAGGGCCGCGAGGTCCAGCGTGCCGCGTTCGATGTGATCGAGGAGGCGGCCGGGTGTGCCGACGACGATCGTCGCCCCGCGCTTGAGCGCGCGCTCCTGCGGGACGTACGAGACGCCGCCATAGATCGCGACCTCGCTCGAGTGCAGGTATTTGCCGAGCACGCCGAACTCGCGCGTCACCTGGACGCACAGCTCGCGCGTCGGCACGACGATGAGCGCCTGCGGCCTGCGCAGGGTCGGCTCGATGAGCTGCAGGATCGGGATGGCGAACGCCGCGGTCTTGCCGGTGCCCGTCTGGGCCTGGGCCAGCACGTCGCGGCCTTCGATCATCAGGGGGATCGCTTTCGCCTGGACAGGCGTCGGTGCCATGTAGCCAAGATCTTCGATCGCTCGAGCCACTTTGGGATGGATGGTCAGGTCGCCGAATCGTCCCACTTCGATCGCGGGAGCTGTTTTCTCTGGTGCCAGGGTCAAATCTTCTCCAACCGGACTATGGCGAAGCCCTTCTTGAGCGAGCCATTACGTATGCGGACCTTTAGAAAAAGAGACTAGACCGACTTCGGTCCAGCCCCCCACGAGTGCCCGATGTCCGTGTATGTACAAGGCGAAGTGTATGGGTTCCGGGGGCCAAAAGCGAGGCCTCATTCCTCGCCCCGGCGGTGTCGAAGCTCGGCCAATATCGCGGCCGTGGACGACGTGCCGAGGCGGCTCGCGCCCGCGTCGATCATGGCGAGCGCCTCATCGAGCGTTCGAATACCGCCGGACGCCTTGACTCCGAGCTTGGTCCCGACGGTCTCGCGTAACAGCCGCACGTCGTCGACCGTCGCGCCTTCCGGGCCGAAGCCGGTCGACGTCTTGACGAAATCTGCGCCCGCCGCGGCTGCGATCTGCGCCGCGATGACCTTCTGGGCGTCATCCAGGTAGCTCGTCTCGAGGATGACTTTGACGAGCGCCTCGTTCGCGTGCGCGAGGCCGACGACCGACGCGACCTCGCGCTCGATCGTCGCGTAGTCCTTGTCGATGAGCGCCCCGATGTTGATGACCATGTCGAGCTCGGTCGCGCCCTCGTGCAGCGCATTGGACGCCGTGGCGACCTTCACTTCCGGCGATTGACCGCCGTGCGGAAACCCGATGACCGTCGAGGTATCCACATCGGTGTCCTTGAGCAGCCGCGCGGTCACCGGGACGTAGAACGGCTTCACGCACACGGACGCGATGTGCTCCGTGCGCGCGATCGCGCATGCGTCGACGACATCCCGCTCGGTCTGCGTGGGCTTGAGCACGGCGTGATCGATCATCGCGGCGAGCGCGGGAACGGTCGGCAGATCCATCGCGACCAGTATCGACCTCTATGCTCGATGGATGCCCGGCTCCTTCCGCATTGCGCGTCTCTTCGGCATCGAGATCCGCATCCACGTGTCCTGGCTGATCATCTTCGGGCTCGTGTTCTTCGGCCTCTGGCAGGGCCAGTTCCAGGGCACGGCCTGGTCGGATCAAAAGCGACTGGTCGTCGCGGTCACCACGGCCTTGCTGTTCTTCTGCTCGATCATCGCCCACGAGCTCTCGCATTCTTTGGTGGCCCGCCGGTTCAAGATGAAGGTGTCCTCGATCACACTGTTCCTGTTAGGCGGCGTCGCGAACCTGACCCAGGAGCCCCCGACCGCCAAGGCCGAGTTCTTCATGGCCGCGGCCGGTCCCGCGATGAGCGTCGTCATCGGCGTCATCGGCCTCGCGATCGGCGGTGGCGATATCCCGTTCGTCAACATGTCGGTTCCTGGCCTCCTCGACATCCGAAACGTTCCATCGCTCGACGGCCTCATCGCGGTGGCCAGCTACATCGGTACGATCAACCTCGCGCTCGCGGTATTCAACATGCTCCCGGGGTTCCCACTGGACGGCGGCCGGGTCCTCCGGTCGATCATCTGGGCGATCCGTGGCGATCGCGCAAAGGCGACGCCGATCGCGGCGCGTGGCGGGCAGCTCGTCGCAGGGTTGTTCGTGCTCTGGGGCCTCGTTCAGTTCACCGACGGCGAGTCGCTGTGGTTCTGGCCCCTCCTGCTCGCGTACTTCCTCTACAACGCGGCAACGCAGTCGATGCGTCAGGAGCGGCTTGGCGGCCTCGTCGCCGGCACGCAGGTCGCACCGCTCATGAACACGACATTCGTCGCGGCCGACCCTCGCGCCTACGTCGCGAACGTCGTGCGCGACCTCATGCTGCCGCGCAATCTTCGAGCGGTACCCGTCGTCGCCGATCAGAGCTTTCTCGGACTCATGACCGCCGAGGATGTTCGCAAGCTCGATCACGAGCATTGGTCCACGACGCCGATCGACCAGGTGATGACGCCCAGCGACCGGCTCGCGAAGCTCGCGCCCGAAGACGACCTCGGCCAGGCGCTCGCGCGATTCGGCGAGGCGACGGTGCTGCCGGTCGTGCGCGACGGCCGCCTCGTCGGGCTTCTGGACCGGGATGGCGTCCTCAACTACATCCGGATGCGCGATATGTTCCGGCAGGCAGGGCGCTGACTGGCTACCAGCCGGCGAGCCGCTCCACCACGGGCGCGAAGTCATCGAGGCCGCTGCCGACCATGATGTTGCTGATCCCGAGCTCATCGCGCAGGCGAGTGAACTTCTCGACGAGCTGATCCACCGTGCCGATGAAGACATGGGGCGAGTCGAGCAGGTCTTCGACGGTCAGGCCGCTCGGCGCTGGGGTGTTGATCTTGGCGAGGAGCTCCTCCGCCGCCTTCTTCGGCGCATCGGTCACGGATGCCGGACGGAACGCGGGATACGTATTCAGCTCGAGCTCATCGAAGCGCGCTCCCGCCGCTTCCTTGACCCATTCGACCTTCTCCCGTGTCGCCTCGAAGGTGCAGCTCTGGAACCCGCCGACCTTGGCGCCGATGCGTGGCGCGAATCCTACGATCTGGGCTTCCCGCCCGGCGAGACGGAGCACGCGCTTCCCGCCACCGCCGATCAGGATCGGCGGGTGCGGCCGCTGCACCGGCTTCGGGCGACCGTCCATGTCGGTGATCGTGTAGTGCGTGCCCTTGAACGTGAGCTTGTCCTCACCGAAGAGTCCCTTCAGGACCGCGATCGCCTCTTCGAGCCGCGACACCCGCGTCGGCACCGGTTCGAACGGGAGCCCGCTCGAGGTGTACTCAGGCTCGTTCCACCCGGCGCCGATGCCGATCTCCAGGCGGCCTTCGCTGAGCACGTCGAGGGTCGCCAGCTCCTGGTGGAGCACGCTCGGGTGGCGCAGGTCGTTGTTCAGCACGAAGTGGCCGATGCGCAGCTTCTCGGTCGCCGCCGCGATGGCGGCCAGCGCGATGTTCGGGGCGAAGGTGTTCAGCAGATGGTCCGAGAGCACGTATGCGCTGAAGCCGACGGCCTCGGCATGTCGCGCACGCTCCGCCAGCGCCTTGGCGCTCGTCGGCTCGCCGCCGCCGACGCTGAACCGGAATGGCCGCTTCGTCACGCCGGCCTGTTCAGCCAGGCACGCAGTGACGCGCGGGCCTCCTCCTCGCGATCGGGACGGTCGTTCTCGCGGAAGTACGCGATCCCGGCGAGCGGGACGTACAGGTCATACAGCTCCGCCCGTGCGCGAAGGTCCGGTCCGTACGGCTCGAGCCCCCCGTACGCGGCGTTGAACGGCGCTTCCATCGCCGGCCACGCTCCGAACGTCGTCGCGCGAAGCCGCGCCAGGTCGAGCAGTGGATCGCGTCCGCGGGCACGCTCGAAGTCGACGAGGGCGACGAACTGCCATCCGTCCGCGCGGCGCTCGACGATGATGTTCTCCGCCGAGGGGTCGTCGTGGCTGAGGCGACGGGGTACGTCCTCGAGCGAGGCGCGCCGCGCGTCGTAGTACGCGACGATGCGGTCCACCGCGGCCTTGTCGATGGCGTCGAGCACGAAGCATTCGGCGACCCGCGTCCGGAAGCGGTCATCGAATTCCGTCGCCCACGATGTCGGCGTGTCGATGTAGTCGATCTGGTGCAAGGCCCGGAACGCGGCCGCGAGCCTCGTGCCGATGCGGTGCTGATCGGTGAAGGACAGCTCGGACCCGACCGACGCAAGGTCCTGGCCCCGCAGGTAGTCCTGGATCAGATACGGGACCTCGAGCGTGTGCTTGTCCATGTCGTACCAGCGCAGCGGCGGATGCGGTACCTCGTTCTCTTTGAGCATCGCCGCGACATGGATGTAGCGGCGCATCCGGCCGGGGTGGCGCATCCGCGCGGCCTTGAACAGGTATTCGCATCCGTCGCGGGCGGTGAGCAGGTACGCGTGGTGATCGTGCGCGCGCGACCAGCGGGCAACGCTCGCGTCGCCGAGCGCGCCTTCCGAGACGCGGGCCGCCGCCTGCGCGACCGCATCCTCCGCCGGCGGAACTGTGAGGGCCCCCAGCATCGCGCGACCATAGACCCAGGGCGCGGGCCGTGCTTTTTAGATACCGGCCAGCGCGATCGCGATCGCGGCCGCGACGCGGACGCTGTTCCGTAGAAGCGCGACGTTCGCGTCCAGCGTTCGTCCTGACGAGTGCTCGCCGAGGTGCGCGAGCAGGAACGGGGTCAGCGCGCTGCCGTGTACGCCGGCCCGATCCGCCGCCGCGAGCGCCCCGTCGATCTCGCGCTCCATCTCGTCGCGCGGGAGCGCATGCGCTTCGGGGATCGGCACGCACACGAGCAGTCCGGCACCACGATCGAGCTGGATGCGCGCGATCCGGGCGACCGTGGCTGCATCGTCCGCGCGGTGCGGCACGGGCAGGCCGCTCGACCGGACATAGAACGCCGGCAGCTCGTCCGTCCCGAACCCGATGACCGGAACGCCGAGGGTCTCGAGCTGCTCCACCGTCTTCGCCAGGTCCAGCACGAGCTTCGCACCCGCGCACACGACGACGACCGGGTAACGCGCGAGCGCGCGGAGATCCGCTGAGACATCCATCGTGCGGTCCGCGCCACGATGGACGCCGCCGATGCCGCCCGTCGCGAACACTTCGATGCCCGCGCAGGCCGCGATCTCGGCCGTCGCCGCCACGGTAGTCGCGCCCAAGCCATCGGCCGGGAGGCGCGCGAGGAATGGCGCGAGGTCGCGGGTCGAGAGCTTCGCGACCCCGTCCTCGTTCGCGAGCCGCGCGAGCAGCGCGTCCGACGCGCCGACGATGCCGGCGCCGTCAGCGACGCAGATCGTGGCGGGCAACGCGCCGGCCTCGCGGACGTCGCCCTCCAGCCGCCGCGCTGTATCGAGGTTCCGGGGACGGGGAAGACCGTGCGCGATGACCGTGGACTCCAGTGCGACGACGCCCCGGCGCGCGTCGAGCGCCTCTTTGACGCCCGTCCCGTACGCGAGCCTCATGTCACGCCGGGTTGCGGTGACTGCCCTCGCCCGACCCGCCCGCGAGCAGCTCGATGGCGTGCGCGAGGACGGGGATGAGGACCGCGAGCGACTCCGTCGCCGCCTTTGGCGATCCGGGCAGGTTCACGATGAGCGCCGCGCCCAGGCTCCCGGCGATGCCTCGCGACAGCATTCCGTGGGGCGTCTTGGTGAGCGAGTGCGCGCGGAGCGCCTCGGCGATCCCAGGCACCTCGCGATCGATCACGCGCCGCGTGGCTTCGGGGGTCTGGTCGTTCGGTGAGAGGCCGGTCCCGCCGGAGGTGATCACGACGTTCGCCTTCTGCGAGGCCTCGCGAATGGCGTTGCCGACCGGCGTGACGCCATCCGACACGAGCTTCGTGTGGACGACCTTGATGCCCGCGGCCTCGAGCGCTGTCTTGATGGCGGGGCCGCTCTCGTCGATGCGCTTGCCCACCGCGCCCTTGGTGCTGACCGTGACGATGGCCGCTGTCATCTGCGTCACTCCGCCGTGTACGTCCCGCTCTTGCCGCCGCTCTTCTCGACGAGGCGGATGTCGGTCAGCCGCGCGCCGCGCTCGACGCTCTTCAGCATGTCGTACAGGGTGAGGCCGGCGATCGCCACGGCCGTCAGCGCCTCCATCTCGACCCCGGTCGGGCCGTTCGTCGCGCAGAGGGCCTGGATCGCCAGGCCGTCGTCGGTGAGCTCGATGTCGACCGCGAGGTGGGTGAGCGGCAATGGATGGGTCAGCGGGATGAGATCGCTCGTGCGCTTCGCGGCCATGATCCCGGCGATCCGCGCCGCGGCGACGACGTCGCCCTTCTTCGTCTTGCCGTCGCGCACGAGCGCGACCGTCTCAGGCGACACCCGCAGCAGCCCGCGCGCGACGGCCCGCCGGTCGGTGTCGGGCTTGTCACCGACATCGACCATCCGCGCGGCGCCCTTGTCGTCCAGGTGCGTGAGCTTCTTCATGCGTGATCCTCCGGGAGATCCGTCCTGATGACCGTGACGGTCGCGCCGCGATCCAGATGCTGCACCGTATCGGGTACGTCGATGAAGCAGTTCGCGAGGGCCATCGAGCGCAGGATGCCCGAGCCTTGCGGCCCGGTCGTGCGGACCGTATTCGCGCCCGGGTCGTAGACCCCGCGTGCGAAGAATCTCAGGCCCGCGGGCGTGTCGAGCGCGTCGTCCAGTGTGGCGGTTACGCGGGGCCGTTGCAGCAGCCGGCGGCCGGCCATCTTGAGTAGTGCCGGCCGCACGAACAGCTCGAAGCCGAGCAGCGAGGACACCGGATTGCCCGGGAGCCCGAAGATGAGCGTCCCATCGATCTCGCCGAACGCCAGTGGACGGCCCGGCCGGATCGCGATGGACCAGAAGTCCATCGAGCCGAGCTCGTCGACCACGGGCTTCACGTGGTCGTGGTCGCCGACGGAGACGCCACCGCTCGTGACGATCACATCCGCCGTGGCCGCGGCATCCCGAAGCGCACGCCGCAGGTCGTCCGCCGTGTCTCGCACGATCCCGAGCGGGATCGCGGTCGCGCCGAGGGCGGTGGCGGCGCTCGCGAGCGAATACCGGTTCGCGTCCCGGATCTGTCCCGGTTTGAGCGGCTGGTCGAGCTCAGCGAGCTCGTCGCCCGTGGAGAGCACGGCCACGCGCGGCCGGCGGATGACCTGCACGGTCTTGCGGCCGATCGTCGCGAGCACGCCGATCTCCGCAGCGCGCAGGATCGTGCCGCGCGTGAGGACGGTCTCGCCCGCGCGCAGGTCCTCTCCGGCGGCGCGCACGGAGGTCCCGCGCTTCGTCACCGCGCTGATCGTCACGTCCCCGAGCCCGTTGTCGGTGTCCTCGACGCGCACGATGGTGTCGGCGCCGTCCGGCATCGGTGCGCCCGTCATGATCCGCATCGCTTCGCCTCGGGTGATGGCGCGCGCCGGGACGGCGCCGGCCGCGATCTCGCCGACGACGCGCAGCGTGGCCGGGACGCGTGCGACGTCCTCCGCGATGACGGCATACCCATCCATGGCCGAGTTGCGGAACGGCGGCACGTCGCGATCGGCGGCAACGTCTTCGGCGAGCGTCAAGCCCAGCGCGTCGAGCAGCTCGACGGCGACCGGCTCGAGGGCCGCCACGCGCGCCAGGATGCGCTGCAGGGCCTCGTCCACCGAGAGCGAACGCGCGGCGGTCCGCGCGGAGGACGCGCTGACAGGCACCCCGCGAGTCTAGAAGCCGGCGAGGATCAGAGGCACCGCGCTGATCGTGCGCACCGCTCCGAGCACCATCGTCGCCGCGAGCGGAGCGAGCGCGGCGTAGCCGATAGGCAGGGGCAGTGCGCGCCACCGCGCGATCGTGGCGTCCACCAGGCTGATCGCCAACGCGATGGGAAAGACCGGGTCGTCGAGTCCGGCCAGCAAGACGGGGACGAGGATCATGGCGATCACGCCCGGGATCAACGCGAGGAACGCCACGCCTTCGACGCCACGTGCCAACGGTCCCGACCGTGCAAGGAGCCCGCGAAGACGATCGAAGAGCCACGCGACGCCCACGCCGAAGCAGATGAACAGCGCCGCGAACATCGCGATATTGAGCGGCGCCGAGCCGAATCGCTGGAAGTCGAGATTCGCCGGGTCGATCACCGTGAATCCGGCTGCCACCAGCAAGCCTGCCCCATACGCCACGCCGTGCCACGGCCGCGATTTGCCGAGCCACGGCTCGGCGATCGCGTACAGCACGCCGCCGACGAGACCAGCGGGCAGCCCCACGAAGATGACGATCGCCGCTGTTCCGGCGAACGTGATCTCCCCGACCCGGTTGCCGTTGGCGGTGAAGGACCCGACGAGCCCGGGGCCGGCCGTGAAGCCGCTCACGCGCATGACGACGCGTCCGAGCAGCCCGCCGACGACGATGCCGGTGAGGCTGCCCGCGAGCGTTGCCGTTCCCACATGCCTGGCGACGGCCATCAGCCCGACGATGCGACGCCCGCGCAGCCGCGGAGGATAGACGCGACTAGTGACGGATACGCGGCAGCAGGTGCGGCACGGTCGCCTTGAATGACGCGATGACCTGATCGCCGGCGGTGAGTCCCATGTCCCGCGCCGACTGCCGCGTCACGTGCGCGATGAGCGGAAAGCCGCAGTCGAGCACGAGTCGCGTGCGACGGCCGATGGGTTCGATGCGCACGATGCGCGCGCGGAAGCTGTTCCGCGCGCTGGAGCTCGCGGCCTCGCGCGCGATCACGACGTCGTCCGGCCGCACGCACAGCAGCGGGAAGTCGTCGCCGGGCGGAGGTGGCTCGGTGATCTCCACGTGCTGGTCCGCGATGCGCAGCATCGTGAGCTCATCGGTCGCGCGCTCGACCCTCGCCGGGAGCACGTTCTCGACGCCGACGAACGCGGCGATCTCCGGGTCGGAGGGCATCCCGAACACGGTCTCGGCCGTATCGAGCTGCCGGAGCTCGCCATTCATCACGACCCCGATCCGGTCTGCGAGTGACAGCGCTTCGTCCCGATCGTGCGTGACCATCACGGTCGTCACGCCGCGGTCGCGCAGGACGTGCGCAAGATCCGCGATGAGCGTCTCGCGCGTCGGCGCGTCGAGCGCGCTGAACGGCTCGTCCAGGAACAGGATCTCGGGATCGATGGCGAGCGCCCGCGCGATGCTCACGCGCTGCGCCTCGCCGCCTGAGAGTCCGAGCGCCGGGCGATCCCCGAGGTGACCCACGCCGAGCCGCGCGAGCTCGTTGTCCGCGCGTGCGTCACGCTCGCGCCTGCCGACACCGCGGAGGGCCAGGCCGAGCGCCGCGTTGTCACGCACCGAGCGGTCCAGCAAGAGGGGCCGCTGGAACACAACGGCGATCCGCCGGCGATAGGCGTCCGCGTCCACCACCCGCGCGCCGCGGTACCGGAGCTCGCCGCCCGTTCGCACCAATGTCGCGAGCCCGAGGACCAGGGAGCTCTTGCCCGCCCCGTTCGGCCCCAGGAGCGCGAGGTGCTCGCCCTCGGCAAGGTCGATCCGCGCGGCGTGCGCCACCGGCCGGTCGCCGCGGTACGCGACGAGGTCACGTGCTTCGAGCATTGCGTCCCTGCTGGGCGTATGTCGTGATCGCGGTGAGGCCGAAGATCAGGGCCAGCAGGATGAACGCGAGCGCGAACGCGCTCCCGAACTCGCCCTTGCTCGTCTCCAGCGTGATCGCCGTCGTGAGGATCCGGGTATCGCCCTTCACGTTGCAGCCCACCATCTGCGACGCGCCGACCTCGCTGATGACCGCGCCGAAGCCGGCGATGACGGCGCCCAGCACGAGCAGGCGCGATTCGCGCACCAGGAGCCACGCGGCCTGCCAGCGGCTGGCGCCGAGCGACAAGAGCTGCGTGCGCAGCAGCGGGTCGACGCTCTGCAGCGCGATCGCGGTGAGCCCGATGACCGAGGGCGCGGCGAGAAGGTACTGGGCAATGACCATGCCCTGTCGCGTGCAGTACCAGTTCAGGTCACCGAGCGCGCCACTCCGCCAGAGGAAGATGACGACGAAGAGACCGACGACAACGGGCGGCAGGCCCATCCCCGTGTTCACGAACGACAACAGCAGCCGCCGGCCGCGGAAACGGGTGAGGCCGATGAGCGCCCCAAGCGGCACGCCGCTGATGACCGCGAGCGCGGTCGCGGCGCCGCTCACGACGAGCGACGCCGCGGCGGCGTTCATGACATCGGGATCGAGCGATGCGAGCTTCGCGATCGCGCCGGCGATCCCCTCGACGATGAGGTCCATCCCCTGGGGCTAGTCGGTCGGGTCGGTCTTGCCCGCGTCGGGGAAGAACAGCTGCTGGCCGAACTTGTCCAAGCCGAAGCTCGCGATGAGCTTCTGCGTTTCAGGATGCACGAGGTAATCGGCGAACGCGTTCGCACCCGCGCCGTTCACCTTCGGGAATTTTGTCTGGCTCACGGTGATGACGTGGTAGTAGTTGAGGAGCGGGGGGTCGCCGCCGTTCACGATGTCGAGCTGCAGGTGCGACTTCTGCGACAGGTACGTCGCGCGGTCGGTGATCGTATACGCGTTCTTTTCGGATGCGATCTGGAGCGTCTGGCCCATGCCGGTCGCAGCCTCCACGTACCACGGCTTGGCCGGGATCACTCCTGCCTGCTTCCAGAGCGACTTCTCCAGGACGTCCGTGCCGGAGTTGTCACCACGCGAGATGAATGCCGTCTGCGTCGCGGCGAGCACCTTCAGCGCGTCCAACACCGGCCTGCCCTTGATCTTCGCCGGATCCGACGGTGGTCCGACGACGATGAAGTCGTTGTGCATCACGAACAGCCTCCGGTCGCCGCTGCCTTGCTTCATGAAGTCGGCCTCGAGCGAGGGCGCATGCACGAGGAGGACGTCGGCGTCGCCGCGCGCGCCGATGGCGAGGGCCGCACCGGTACCGACGGCCGAGGTCTTCACCTTGAACCCGGTCTTCTTCTCGAAGTCGGGGATGAGCACGTCGAGGAGGCCGCTGTCCTGCGTGGAGGTGGTCGTCGCCAGGAGCAGGTCGGACCTGGCAGGGCTGGCGGTCGCGATCGGTGCGGCCGTGCAGCCGAGCAGCAGGAGCCCCACCACGAACAGCGACTTCATGAGGGCAGATCGATCATCACATTGGTCGCCTTCACGACGGCGATGACCTGGACGCCCGGCACGAGCTTCAGCTCGCGCACCGACTCGGCCGTGACAAGGCTGACGAGCCGGTGCGGACCGGCCTGCACCTCGACGATCGCCGCGACTTTGTCCACCTCCACCCGCGTCACGACGCCGGGGAAGCGGTTCCGGGCAGACTGGGCTGAGATGGGTCGCTGGGGTGCAGCCTTCCTCCGTGCGTCGAGCAGCCTGCGGAGCTCGGCCGCCGCCACGAGGCGCTGCCCTCCGGTGGTACGGCTCGTCCGCAGCGTGCCATCCTCGGCCCAGCGGCGAATGGTGTCGACGGAGACGCCAAGGAGCTCCGCGGCCTGGCCGATCCGGAGTGGTGGCTGTGCATCCATAGGTTTCATAGCTGGCATACCTAGGTAGATGATACGGCTGGCGTCCGGATCCCCGCGCAGGCGCGAGCTCCTCGCTCTGCTCGGAGCGCCGTTCGAGGTCGTGCCGGCGGATGTCGACGAGCGGAGCGCCCGGCACCCGGCGCTCGCCAAAGCCGAGGCCGTCGCACGGCCGGGCGATGTGACGCTCGCCGCGGACACGATGATCGAGCTGGATGGCGAGCGGCTCGGCAAGCCCGACGATCCGGAGGGTGCGGTCGCGATGCTGCATCGCCTCGCCGGACGGCCGCACGTCGTGCGCAGCGAGGTCGCACTCATCGGCGCTGCCGGACAGCGGCTGCACTTCGCCGTGCGCTCGACGGTGGCCCTGAAGCCCGCCGACGACGCGAAGATCCGCACGTACGTCGCGACGGGGGAGCCGCTGGATAAGGCCGGCGCGTACGCCATCCAGGGAGCGGGCTCGCGGCTGGTTGCTTGGTACGACGGGTGCTACTCCAATATCGTGGGGCTACCGCTCTGCCACGCCTTCTACGGCCTGCGCCGCATGGGCAGTGGAATGCCGGAGCGGCCCGAGCCATCATTCGTGAACGCGTTCGGGTTCGAGTGCCCGGCATGGCGCATCGCCGAGGCACAGGGGCGGACTTTGCGCAGCGGCGCCGAGTACGAGACAGGAAGGGGAGACCAACGATGACGACACAAGTGAAGCTTGGGTTCGCGGATCTGAAGGTCGATGTACCGAGCCACATCTGCCTCTTCTATTCGAGCGACGACGAGCTGCGGGAGCGTCTCGGGTTCCTGGCGCACACGTTGGACGACCCCGAGCAGGTCGCCGTGCTGTTCGGCAAGAAGGAGCGGCTCGAGGAGATCCTTGACTACATCGGGTCCGACTTCAAGCGTGATGTCGCCGCCGACCTCAAGGTCGGCCGCATCGTCTTGGTGAACGGGTCACGCGATCCCGACGCGCTGCTCGCCGGCATCGCGAAGGCGTTGACCGAAACGGTCGCGCGCGGCGCCAAGCTCATCCGCTTCCTGGGGTTCATCGGCTGGGGCGACATGGACTGGCCCGACACCGAGGACCTCATGGTCTTCGAGGCGAAGGTGTCCGAGGCCGTGAAGAGCTACCCCGCGGTCGTCGTCTGCACGTACAACACCGAGAAGCTGCCCGGATCCGTCCTCATCTTCGCCGGGATCGAGACCCACCCGTTCACGATCCTCGGCACGACGCTCTGCGAGAACCCGCACTTCGTGCCGTTCGCCGAATACATCGAGCGCCGCGGCCGGCCCACCAAGGCGGAGCGCGAGCGCAACCTGGGCGGCGTGAAGGTCGGGCCGCTCCGCTAGGACTTCTCGGCGACCCCGATATAGAAGCGCGAGAACGTCGTCTCTTCGCCGACGCGCAGACCCGCACCCGCGCACAGCGCCACGAGCTCGGCGCGCGTGTTCACGCGATTGCCCCACGTGAGCTCGAACCACTGCGCGAGAGCGGCGAAGCGGGCCGGCATCGTCCGCAGCTCCGCATCCGTCGCTGGATACGTCTCGTCGAAGATGACGAACGACCCACCGGGCTTCAGCGCACGGGCGATCGCGGCGAACGCGGCAGTCTTGTCCTTCGGGTCGATCTCGTGGATCACGAGGAAGCTCGTGGCGACGTCGTAGGCGCCGTCTTCCGCCAGCCGCTCGGCGCCAATGAGCCGCGCTTCACACCGCCCCGAGAGGCCGCGATCAGCGATGAGCGCATTCGCAAGCTCGATCGACTGCGGCTCGTTGTCGACGCCGACCGCCGTGACCTTTGGGAAGCGTTCGGCCAGATGGACGAGCGCCGCGCCCGCGCCGCAGCCGACATCGAGTACGCGCGCGCCCAGCTCGAAGCGGGCCTGCAGGTGCGGCAGGTTCGGCAGGACGAGATCCGTGAAGATCCGTGGGAGCGCCTGCAGGGCCTCTGCGACCGCGCGCATGAACTCCGGTCCGTGCTCCTGATACGTGACCCGTGCGCCTTCGCGGAACCGTCGCACGTAATCGGCGTAGTCCGCCCCGACCGCGAAGTGCACACCCGGCGCGGTCCCGAGATAGAACGTCGAGCTCGGAGTCCCGAGGATCTGGTCGAAGTGCGCGGCCATCCGCCATCCCGCCGCGTCGTGATCGACGAGCTCGAAGGCGAAGGCGGTCCGGACGAGCACGTCCGTGTAGAACGCATCGGTGCCCAGCTGCCGCGCCAGGTCGTCGGAGGTGATGCCCGGCCGCGCCGTGATCGCCTCCCACACGCCGAGCGCGCGGCCGATCTCGAGCAGGTGCGTCGCGTGATAGCCGGCGATGAGGTCGTAGAGCTTCGTGACCTGCTGCGGGAGCGTCGGCTCGGCCATCGCGCGAAGGCTAGGTCAGGCCGCGGTCAGCGCCTCGCCGTCGGTCCGAAGCGCGTCCTCCGCGACGCGGAGCAGGGCGCCAGTCGTGCCGATCTCCATCGACCACGTCGCGCCGCCGGCGTGGACATGCCATCGGGCGCCGCCGAACGCGCGGACGGTCGAGGTCATCGAGCGAACGAGCTCGTCTACCCGCGCACGCGCCAGGGTGGCCAGGCCGGTCTCGTCGAGCCGCGGCGCGACGAGCGCGATCCCCTCGTCGCCGTACCGGAACGCCGTCACGTCACCGCCGAAGAGCGTCGTCGCGCCACCCAGTGAGGCGCGGATCGCCCGGTGGACCATCGCCCGGCGGGTGGCCTCATTCGCGTGCTCGATGCCGATGGCGACGAGGACCACGCAGAACGTGCGCCCGCCTTCGCGTGCGGAGGCGACCCGATCGCGGACGTACGCCACGAGGACGCGCTCGGCGTACGCGTCAGCGATCTTCGCGCGATACGTCGGAAGGGTCTCGGCGACGGCGGGAGCGGGACGGGGAGCGACGTCGCCGAGGAGACGCATCACCGTCGGCATGACCGCGGACCAGCGTTCACGCTCGACCATGCGCTCCGCCGCGCCGAGCGCGGTGAGCGCGACCATGCCATCGCGCGCGGGAGTCAGGTGGCCGCCCTCGAGGAGCGACTGGAGGGCCCGGCCGAACGCGCCCGCCGCGAACGGCAGCTTCTCCGCCGACACGCGGGCGAGGACGGATGCCGGACGCGCCGGCGCGCTGCTCAACGTGTCGAGCAGGTAGAGGCGGTAGAACGCGGTCGCGAGTCCGGTACTGGCTGGTCGCACGTGTCCCCGTACGGCACGGGATTGCTCACCAGGCCACGAGCTTCCAGACCTCCGGCTCGTTCGTGCCAGGCTCGCCGATCTCCGCGAACAGCCGCACCGCGCGCTTCAGGTGCCGCATCGACGCGGCCTGGTCTCCCTGCCCACGGAGGATGTCGGCCAGGTTGTTCTCGAGCGCCGCGATGCGGTGGCGGTCGCCGAGGGCCTCGCATTCGGTGAGTGCCTGCTCGGTGAGATCGCGGGCGCGCTCGAGATCGCCTGTGTCCCTGAGCGCCAGCGCGAGGTTGTTCAGGGCAGCGACGTGTGCCTCAGGGTCGCCGAGCTGCCGCGCGAGGTTGACGCTCGTCTCCAGATGCGCGCGGCTGCCGGATGCGCCGAGGACGCCGAGGATGTTGTGGGCCTGAGCGAGCGCGAGCTTGTCCGTGGATCGCTCTGCGAGCCCAAGCGCCTCGGATGCCAGGCGTTTCGCGCGCGGGCCGTCGCCCGAGCGATGCACCGCGAGGCTCCAGTCCGCCAGGATCCGGGCCTGCTCCCCGAGCGTGGTGCTTGCGGTGCGCGCGGCGGCGTAGTGCCGCTCCGCGCTCGCCCAATCGCCGCGACGGTGATGCACCTGGGCGAGCTTGTGTTCCAACCCGCTGCGCGCCGCGAGCGGCGCCTTCGCGGCCGCGGCCGCGTAGCTCTCGATCGCCCGGCGGTAGTCGCCGTGCAGCGTATGGAGGTCGCCGACCGCGGCCGCGGTCCGGAGCTCGACGGTCGCCTCGTCAGGCAGCGTGCCGGCTTCGATCGCCTCGCGTAGGGCGCGCGTCTCGCCGGCAGGAGCGACGCCCAGCTCGGTGTCGAGCGCTCGAACAGCCTCGCGGTATTGGCGCAGGGCACCGGCGCGATCACCCGAGCGCGCGAGGAGGCGCATCAGGTCTCGGTGGGCCGGCTCGTGCAGCGGGTCGGCGACAAGCCGGCGTTTCGTATGCGCGATCGCGGCCGCGAGGTCGCCGTCGCGTTCAGCCGTTGCGGCGAGACCCGCGAGCGCGGCGTTGTGCTCCGCGCGCAGCGCATCCGACTCCGCCGCTTGCCACTCGTCGAACTGCTGGCTGTCGCGGAGCGAGAAGCCCTGGAGAAAATCGCCGCGGTACAGCGCGATCGCCTCGGCGAACCGCCCCGCGCGCACGGCCTGGCGGAACTCCACCACGTCGACGACGACGCCGTGCCGGTCGAGCTCGACGGTCTCGCCCTCCGCGTGCAGCCAGCGATCCGCGAGCGCCGTGCGCAGGACCGAGAGGGTTCGCCGCAGCGCCCCGCGGGACTTCTGCTCGCCGGAGTCAGGCCAGAGCAACGCGGCCAGCGTCGCGCGGCGCTGCGGCTGTTCGGACACCGCCAGGTACGCGAGCAGCGCCATCGCCTTCCGTGTATCGGTGACAATGGGCTTCCGGCCCGCGATGGCCCGTGGCGCCCCTAACAGGAAGACGCGAAGCTCAGGCACTGGGACCTCCGTAACGCTTGGCGGACGCGCGCCGATGATTCTGTGAAGTGAGTATGCGGAGTTGAATCGCCTCGTCGCTGGGGTCGTCGTGGTCGTTGTCGCGGGTCTGCTCGCCCTCAACGCCATGTGGTCCGAATGGCCGTTCATCCTGATCCCGATCGCCGAGTCGCCGTTCGCGTTCGTCGGCGCGCTGCTGATCCTCCGCGTGCCGCGCAACGTGGTGGGATGGCTGCTCGCGACGTCGGGCGTGCTCTTCGCGTTGACGTTCGCGGCGAACTCGTACGCGTGGGTAGCGCTCGTCCGCGAGGGAGGCCGCTGGCCGGGCGGCGAGATCGCTGCGGCCATCGCTGCGCCCCTCTACGCGCCGGCGATCGCGGGCATCGTGCTGATGCTCCTGTTCTTCCCGTCCGGTCGGGGACTCGGCGGTCGCTGGAGCTGGCTCGAACGGTCGCTGGTCGTTTTCGTGATCGTGCTCGTCGTCACGAACCTCTTCAAAGACGCTCCCGTCGAGGTCCCGATCGGCGATGGGCCACCGCTCGTGCTGCCCAACCCGCTCGCCTTGTCCGGGGCGCTGGGGCAGGCCATGACGGTGATCGGGCACATCAGCGATTCATGGACCATCCCGATCATCCTCGTCGGTCCGATATCGCTGTTCGCGCGCTACCGGCGGTCCTCCTCGATCGAACGCCACCAGATCAAGTGGCTTGCGTACACCGGCACGGTGTCGCTCGCGCTGATCGTCGTGTCGAACCTCTCGACCGGCGACCTCAGCAACTGGCTGTGGGTCATCGGGGCGTGCTCCCTCGGACTGCTGCCCCTCGCGATCGCCGCCTCCATCCTGCGCTACCGCCTGTACGACATCGACGTCCTTATCCGGCGCACCGTCATCTACGCGAGCGTGTCCACGGTGCTCCTCATCACGTATCTCGCGGGCGTTGCCGTCATGGAGTCCGTCCTCGCGCCGTGGACGGGCGGGAACGGCATTGCGGTCGCGATCTCCACGCTCGCCGTCGTGGCCCTGTTCCAGCCGTTGCGGCGGCGGGTCCAGGATGCGGTCGACCGCCGCTTCTATCGCTCGCGGTACGACGCCGACCACACGCTCGATGCGTTCACGTCGCGGTTGCGCGATCAGGTGGATCTGCGGACCCTCGAGGCGGAGCTGCTTGCCGTCGTCGGCGAAACGGTGCAGCCGGAGCAGGCCTCCGTCTGGCTGCGCGATGGGAGCGTCTCGGCCGTACGCGACACCGTCCAGCCCGCCCACACGGCCCTGTGGCTGCGGGAGCGCGCCCGATGACCATCGGTCAGGCCCGCGTCGTCGCGTGGTCGATCTGGGCGGTGGGGATCGTGTTTGCGGCGGGCGGCCTCGCGCTGTTGGTCGCGAGCTTCGGCGTCGCGGTCCCCGACTCGTGGGGCTTCCGCGGCTTCACCTCGCTGTTCGCGGTCACCTTCGGCACCCTCGGGGCGCTCATCGTCGCCGCGCGGCGCAGTCTCATCGGCTGGTTGTTGCTGGTCGCCGGCCTGTTATCGGGCATGCAGTGCTTTGCCGCGGAGTACGTCATCTACGGGGTCGTCGCGCGGCCCGGCTCGCTGCCGGGGGCCGCGTATCTCGGCTGGGTCAACTCTTGGATCTGGGTCTTCATCGTCGCCCTCGCCGCGGTCCTCGTGCCGCTGCTCTTCCCGACCGGCCGCTTCCTCTCGTCACGCTGGCGCCTCGACGCCGTCGCGGTGAGCGCGTTCGCCCTGTTCCTCGCGATCGGACTCTCGCTGACGGAGGGTCCACTCCACAACGCGCCATTCGTCACGAACCCGTTCGGCGTGTCGGGAGTCAAGGGCATCGATGTCGCGACGAGCACGCCCGAACCCGTCTTCATCATCGGGTACGGCGGCATCGTCGCGTGCGTGCTCATCGCGGTCGTCTCGGTGGTGGTCCGCTTCCGCAGGGCCCGCGGGGTCGAGCGTCAGCAGATGAAGTTCCTCGCGTTCGGCGGCGGCATCATGTTCCTTGGTTTCATCGTCGGTGCCGGTTTTCAGGCAGAGAAGATCGGCCAGGTCTTCTTCATCTTCGCCTTGCAGATCGTCCCGCTCTCCGTCGGCATCGCGGTGCTTCGCTACCGGCTCTATGACATCGACGTGCTCATCAATCGGGCACTCGTCTACGGACTCACCTCGGCGGCGATCGCTGCCTCGTTCTTCGTCTTGATCGTCGTCCTGCAGACGCCGCTGCGGTCGGTGACCGGCGGGTCGGAGGTCGCGGTCGCCGGTTCGACGCTCCTCTGCTTCGCATTGTTCCAGCCGGTCCGCCGGCGCATGCAGTCCACGGTCGACCGGCGGTTCTACCGATCCCGCTACGACGCGGCCCGCACGCTCGATGCGTTCACCTCGCGCCTCGCGGGGGAGGTCGACCTCGACGCGGTCGGTGCCGAGCTCACGAGCGCGGTCGCGGCAACCGTCCGTCCGGCGCACGTGAGCCTCTGGCTTCGGAAACCCGCGTCATGACGGCGCTGCGCATCGGCATCGTCGCGCTGTCCGCCGTCCTGGGGTTCGCGTCCGCGGCGCTCGGCGTCCTGAATCGCGACACCGATATCCCGCCGAGCCAGAGCGTTGGTTCGGCGGCGGTCCGTGCGAGCCTGCTCGCCGCGGTGCGAGAGACGCTGCAGCCCGTGTCGGCTTCGGTCTGGCTGAAGACCGCTCGTAACGATTCTCGGACGGCCAGTGGATAGAAAGGACTCGAGATGCTGACGCTCACTCGGACGTTCCGGCGGGTCATCGGTCGCGGCGCGGACACCGGCGCGCCCGTGGAGCGCGGGACGCCCGCCCGCGGCCGCGCATTCGAGACGGCGCCGATCGACATCGCGCCGAACGACCCGATCCTCGCGTACTTCCACGCCGGGTCCGGCGCGGTGGCCATCGACGAGCTCGAGCTCGAGTCACCCGCGGTCAGCGCGCTCCGCGCGGCAGGGGTGAAGCTCGTCGTGCCGCTCATCAGCCAGGGCGAGCTCATCGGGCTGCTCAATCTTGGCCGGCGGCTGTCGGACCAGGACTACTCGACCGACGACCGCCGGCTCCTCGAGAAGCTCGCGGCTCAGGCATCGCCTGCCGTGCGGGTCGCGCAGCTCGTGCGCGAGCAGGAAGCGGAGGTCCGGGCGCGGGAACGGATCAACCAAGAGCTGCGCGTTGCGCAGCTCATCCAGCAGCAGTTCCTGCCAAAGACCCTTCCCGATCTTCCCGGCTGGCAGGTCGCCGCGTTCTACCGCGCAGCGGCCGAGGTCGGCGGGGACTTCTATGACTTCATCGACCTACCCGATGGCAAGCTCGGCCTCGTCGTCGGCGACGTGACGGGTCACGGCGTCCCCGCTGCGCTCGTGATGGCCACGACGCGAAGCGTGCTGCGTAGCGAGGCGCCGCGCCTCGTGGCCCCCGGCAAAGTCCTCGAGCGGGTGAACGAGTTCCTGCACGCCGACATTCCGGCGAACATGTTCGTGACCTGCCTATACGCCGTGCTCGATCCGGCGACCGGCGCGCTCACGTACGCGAACGCGGGCCACGATCTGCCCTTCGTGCGGCGCGGGGATCGGGTCGAGGAGCTGCGCGCGACCGGCATGCCGCTCGGCGCGATGCCCGGGATGACGTA
>JBBQZK010000033.1:0-23764 GCA_038207785.1 Candidatus Limnocylindria bacterium
ATCACGCGCAACCTCAAGTCGCTCGCACGCGAGCTCGACGTGACGATCGTCGCCCTATCGCAGCTGTCGCGCGCGGCGGGCGACGGCGGTAGCGAGCCGAAGCTCTCCACCCTTCGCGAAAGCGGTAGTTTGGAGCAGGATTCAGACGTCGTCGTCATGTTGTGGAAGGACAAGGACGAGACGCCGCCGGGCGCACCGAAGCTCATCCGCGGCAGCGTCGCGAAGAACCGCAACGGCCCGACCGGACGCTTCGAGCTGTACTTCGAAGCCGAGCAGGCCCGTTTCTTCTCGCGGGGCGACGAAGAGGGCGCGCCGGTATGACGCTCGACCTCACGCGCAACGCCCCCAAACCGCCGCCCGAGAACCCCGAGGCCGAAGCGTCGTTGCTGGGTGCAGTGCTCATCGACCACTCGCTGTACGTGCCGTTCGTCCGCGGCCACATCTCGCCGCCCGATCTGTCTCGCGACCATCACAAGCTCGTCCTCGGGGCGATGGAACGCGTCGCGGCACGTGGCGACGCGATCTCCTTCGAGACGGTGCAGCAGGAGCTGCTGTCAACGAACGAGCTCGGCGCCGTCGGCGGACCACAGTTCCTCGTCGGGCTCATGCAGAACGTGCCGACCGTGGCTCACGCGGAGACGTACGCGACGATCGTCGCGCGAACGGCGCAGCTGCGAAAGCTCATCGGCGCGGCGAACGAGATCGCTCGGCTGGCGCTCGTGCGCGAGGATGCGCGCGGCGCGGTCGAAGACGCGCAGCGCCTGCTGTTCGCGGTGAGCGAGACATCGCTGCATCGGGACATCGTCACGCTCGAGGTGGCGCTGAACCGCTACATCGCGCAGATCGAAGAGCGTGGCGATGACGCACAAGCCGGCGTGCCGACCGGCTTGAAGACCCTCGATGCGAAGACCGGCGGCCTCCAGCCATCGGACCTCATCCTGGTCGCGGGCCGCCCCGGTCTCGGCAAGACCAGCCTGGCGCTCTGCTTCATCGAACACGCGGCGCTCCGTGCGGGAAAGACCTGCGCGATCTTCTCGCTTGAGATGAGCGAGCTGCAGCTCGTGCAGCGACTCATCTCGATGAACGCAGAGATCGATGGCAACCGGATCCGCCGCGGCCGCTTGTCACTGCCTGAGCTCCAGGCGATCAGCGACGCGTCCGGACGGCTGCAGCAGGCCCAGATCTACGTCGAGGAATCGAGCCGCCTGACGGTGACCGACATCCTCGCGAAGTCGCGACGGCTACAGGCCGAGCGGGGAAAGCTCGACCTCATCGTCATCGACTATCTGCAGCTTATCGAGGGCGCCGCCGGCGACGAGGACAACCGGGTGCAGGAAGTCGCGAAGATCTCACGCGCGTTGAAGGCCATCGCGCGCGAGCTCGAGGTGCCGGTGGTCGCGCTCTCACAGCTCTCGCGGCAGATCGAGACCCGCGGCACCGAACCGATGCTTTCCGACCTCCGGGAATCGGGCGCACTCGAAGCGGACGCAGACCTGGTGATGTTCGTGTGGCAGAAGGATCAGCAGGACCGCAAGGACGGGCTGGTTCGGCTCAAGCTCGCGAAGCATCGCAACGGGCCGACGGCGGACATCGATCTGCACTTCGATGCCGAGCTCACCCGCTTCCGCGATCTCGGCGAGACCCGCGAGGTCGCCTAAGCCGGCTCGATCGCGACGGCCACGTGCCCGCGCACATCGGTCAGCAAGCGGACCTCGACCTTGTGCACGCCGAGCGCGCGGAGCGGCTCAGCCTGGATCTTGCGCGGGTCGACGTTGATCTTGTGCTCGCGCTTGAGCGCGTCCGCGATCTCCTTCGTCGTGACGGAGCCGAACGTCTTGCCCTGATCGCCGGCTTTCAGCTTGAAGATGAGCGTCACCCGATCGAGCTTCTTCGCCAGCGCCTCGGCGTCGGCATGCGTTCGATCCTGCTTGAGCTGCGCGCTCGCGCGCTCTTGCGCCACGCGCTTCAGCTCGCCCGCGCTCGCCTCGATGGCGAGACCTTTGGGAAGCAGGAAGTTCTGGGCGTAGCCGTCGGCGACCTCTTTCACATCACCGGGGCGGCCGAGGCCGCGGACCTCCTGCTTCAGGACGACGCGCACGGCGCTCGGCTACGCGGTCGGGACGGTCGGCGACTCCGGCAGAGCGTTCTCCTGCTCGGACTTGCGGAGCTCCATCTCCCAGGCGAGGACGGAGGCCGCGACGGCCAGGACACCCATCACCGTCAGCGCGCCGATGATCGCGAGGATCGCCTCGATGACGCCGAAGAATCCACCATCGTTGTCACGGTCGCCCATTCGGATCGCCCCCCTTTTGATCGAGTCCAATCTACCGCCGCCCATGGCCCTTCGCTGAGCAACTTCCGCGCCCCGCTCAGGCGGCGCGCACATCGCCTTCGGGGAAGTGCGCCCGCATGGCCGCCACCGCGCCGGCGACGCCGGCATCGTGGTCCGGGGCCCAGAACGTGATCTGGTAGCGGGCTCTGCCATTCGCGACGCGCCGCAGCTCCACCGTTGGCGCCGGGTCCTTCGCGATCTGGCTCACCGACGCGATCGCGGCCTTGACCGCATCGGTCGACAGCTCGCTCGCGGCATCAAGAGCGAGGAACACGACCCCGCGGCGCAGCGGGAACCGCGTGAGGTTCACGACCGGCTTCGTCATGAAGTCGCCGTTCGGCACGATCACCTGGCGGCCATCCGCGGTCCGGAGCTGTGTCGTCCGGAAGGAGATCTCCTCCACAACGCCGCTGTATCCGGACACATCGATGGTGTCGCCGATGCGGAACGGCCGCTCCACGAGGACCCAGACGCCGGCGAAGAAGTTCCGCAGGATGTCCTGCAGCGAGAGGCCGATGACGATGCCGACAACGCTCAATGACGTGAGGATCCAGCCGAACGCGCCCTGGGTGTAGATCGCGAGGATGATGAGCAGGCCGAGCACGATCACACCGAGCTGCGCGAGATTGCCGAGCAGGATCGTGGCGTTGGCATGGGCCCGCTGGCGGACGAGCTGCCGCATCGTCACGGTCCGGACCGCGCGCGCGAGCACGATGGTGATCACGACGATGACCGCCGCCCAGAGCGTCCGGATCGTGTAGTCGAAAAAGGTGTCCCGGAGGGCCTGGGGGTCCATCCGGTCGGATGCTAGGCTGCTTATTGACAAACGAACATCCGTTCGGTACCGTCGCGGCATGACCAAACAAGACCAGCAACGGGCCGAAAAGATCCTCGCCTACATCCGCGAGACCGTCGATGACCGCGGCTACCCGCCGAGCGTGCGTGAGATCGCCGAAGCCGTTGGTCTCGCCTCCACCTCCGCCGTGCACCACCACCTGACGAAGCTCGAGAAGGACGGGCGCCTGCAGAAGGAGGCCACCCGCTCCCGCGCGCTCACCCTCCCCGGCAGCCACGCGGCCAAGCTCGTGAACGCGCCGATCATCGGCGAGATCGCCGCCGGCCAGCCGATCGAGGCGTACGAGGACCGCACCGAGACGATGACCCTTCCGGCTGAGCTCGCCCCGCGACACGACACGTTCGTGCTCCGGGTGCGGGGCAAGTCGATGATCGAAGACCACATCGACAACGGCGACTACGTCGTGATCCAGCCGCAGGACACGGCGCGCGACGGCGAGATCGTCGTGGCTATCCTCGACGACAACACCGCTACCCTCAAGCGCTTCTACAAGGAGCGCGACCGCGTCCGGCTGCAGCCCGCCAACAGCGAGATGGAGCCGATCTACGCCCGGGACGTCAAGATCCAGGGCAAGGTCATCGGGGTCATCCGCCGGCTCTCCTAGCCTTTGATCCGTGGCCGAGCCCCGCGTCCTGTCCGATCGTGAGCTGAACCGCGCGCTGCTCGCCCGCCAATTCCTATTGGAGCGGGCAGCGCTGTCGCCGACGACCGCCATCGAGCGGCTCGCCGGGCTGCAAGCCCAATGGTCCCCGGCCCCGTACGTCGGTCTCTGGTCGCGGCTCGCGATGTTCCGCATCGCCGATCTGGAGCAGGCACTGGCGAAGCGCACGGTGGTGAAGGCCACGCTCATGCGCGGGACGCTCCATCTCGTCAGCGCGAAGGATTACCCCAGCCTCTCGGTCGCGACGACGCGGTCACGGCCCGAGCGGTGGGCGCCCGCGACGCGCAGGCTCGCGGACGCCGACGCCGTCCACCGCGCGACCATCCGATACGCGCGGACGGCCAGAACACCGCAGGCGCTGTCGGAGTTCCTCGCGACGCAGGGCGTTGCCGCGGATCTCGCGCGTCCGATGCTGTGGTGGCTCATCGCGTCCCACGGCTGGCTCGTGCATGTCCCGCCGAGCGGCACGTGGTCGCACCGACGGGCAGGCGATCTCGTCGCCGCCGACGCGTGGATCCGTTCGGCGAAGGAGCCTCTGCTCGAGGCGGCGGTGGGCCTGACCGTGTCGCGGCATCTCGCGGCGTTCGGTCCGGCCACGGTCGACGACATTTCGTCGTGGAGCTCGATCCGCACGCCCACGATCCGCGTCGCGCTCGAGCAGCTCGGCACGAAGATCCGCACGTTCACCGATCTGCGCGGCCGGCGGCTCTATGACCTGAAGACCGCGCCGCTGCCCGATGCCGACACGCCCGCGCCGGTGCGGTACCTCCCGAAGTGGGACAGCACCTTGTTGGCGTACGCGCCACCGGAGCGCGTGCGGATCCTCGCCGAGGCGCACCGCAAGACCGTGATCGCGAAGAACGGCGACGTCTCGCAGACCATCCTGGTGGACGGGATGGTCGCCGGGACCTGGTCGGTGGCCGCGAAGGCCACGGAGGCGAAGGTCACCGTCACGCCGTTCGGCCGTCTCGCGAAGAGCGATCGCGCCGCGCTCATCGAGGAAGGCGAGCGGCTCGCGCGATTCGTCGCACCCGCGTCCACGAGTCACGGAGCCACCGTCGCGTGACCGATCGCACGATCCTGCACTGTGACCTCGACGCGTTCTACGCCTCGGTGGAGCAGCGCGACCACCCCGAGTACCGCGGCAAGCCGGTCATCGTCGGTGGTGGGCCGAACGAGCGCGGCGTCGTGAGCGCGGCGTCGTATGAAGCGCGCACCTTCGGGGTGCACTCGGCGATGCCCCTGCGTGAGGCGGCCAAGCGCTGCCCGCACGGCATCTTCGTTCCCGGCCGCTTCGAGGCGTATGAGGAAGCGTCGGATGCGGTCATGGCCCTGTTCGCGGTGCGCACGCCGCTCGTCGAGCCCATCTCCCTGGACGAGGCATTTCTCGACGTGACCGGCTCGGCGCACCTGTTCGGCGGTCCGGAAGCCTGCGCGAGAGAGCTCAAGCGTGATGTGCGCGAGCAGGTCGGCCTGGTGCTGTCGGTCGGGATGGCCTCGAACAAGCTCTGCGCGAAGGTCGCGTCCGACCTGCGCAAACCGGACGGATTCGTGATCGTGCCGCGTGGCGGGGAGGCGGCGTTCCTCGCGCCCCTCCCGCTCGCACGGCTCTGGGGCGTCGGCCCGAAGACCCGGACGGTGCTCGAGGACCTTGGGATGCGGACGATCGGCGACCTCGCGGCAGCCGATCCGGCGCTCCTGGAGGCGCGCCTGGGCGAGCACGGCGCGACGATCGTCCGGCGGGCGAAGGGCATCGACGACGATCGCGAGGTCGTCGCCGACCCGGGCGATCCCAAGTCCATCGGCCATGCCCACACCTTCGACCAGAACACCCTCGATCGCGCGCAGATCGAGTCGACGCTCCTGCGTCTGTCCGAAGGCGTCGGCCGACGGCTGCGCCGGCACAAGCTGCGCGGCCGGACCGTGACGCTGCAGCTCCGGGTCGCGCCGTTCGAGACGCGCACCCGGCAACGCACGCTGCACGACTCGACCTCGGACGATCTCGCGATCTACGAGACCGCGCGGGCCCTGCTGCGCGACGCGCTCGCGGCGGACCGCGAAGCGGGACGGGTGAGCCCCGTGCGGCTGGTCGGCGTCACCATGAGCGGGCTCATTGGCGGTGAACAGCTCGACCTGTTCACCGGCGCCCGGGTCTCGCGCCTCAACGCCGCGCTCGACGCGGTCCGCGCGAAGTTCGGCGACGACGCGCTCGATCGTGCAAGTGCGCGAGAGGGGAGCGTGCGGAGACGGCTTTCCGACCGCCGTCCTCGGTGAATCTGTGGACGGACTGTGGACGGTGAGCGTGTCGCGCTGTGGACGAAGGTGTGGACGCGTTCGTGGACAAAGAGCCTTGTTCGCGCGCAAGCCGATGCCGATGATGCGCAGGTCGCGTCGGAGGAAGGGACACCAAGTGGCGGAGGAGCGGATCGCGGCACTCGCCATCGAGTTCATCGTGTTCTGCTTCAACCGCCGTTCGGTCGAGTGGCCCAAGCTCTATGACGAGATGTGCTACGTGGCCGGGAATCGCCTGTACAAGGGCCTTGGCTACGAAGAGCTTCGCGAAGCAGGCCTGGACTTCACCCTCTCGGGGTTGGCGCGGACGAGCCGCGTCACCGCCGAGGTGACGAGATCCATGCGTCGCGAGGCGGCGATGGCGAGCTAGTCCGGCGTCAAACGTTGGCCACACCGGCAGGGGCGGCGAGTGAAAGGAAGCGCACTCGCCGCCTCTTTATGTCCCGGGTCCGGAGGTGGCAGAATGGGACGTGCACAGGGGAGTGCGGGTCGTGAAAAAGCCCGTATTTCCGGCACGGTCCCGTGGTGCAGCGGCCTAGCATACGTCCCTGTCAAGGACGAGATCGCCGGTTCGAATCCGGTCGGGACCGCCAGTCTTTGGGTTCACTCAGTGCGACGGCGACCAAGGGCGCGACTTCGGGCCGAGGACGCACGGCAACGAGTTGACCGCCTCCGATTCCCACGGTTTTGAAGAGCTCAGTGAGCAATTGCTTTCGCCGTTCGGGTCTCGCCCGCTCCCACGTCGCGGCGAGGTCTTGTGCGAGCTTGATCGAGTGTTGCTTGTCGCTGTCGTCATCACTCTGTCATGCGCGAGCGCGAGGCTTCGTCGGAGATTCGCGCTAGGAGGCTACTGATGACCCGGATCCTCGCCACGCTCGCGTTCGCCGCGGCGCTGCTCGGCGGTACTGCCGGGGCGGCATCGGCCGCGCCGCCGAGCTGCCCTGCCGAACTCCCCTGCGAGGGCATGATCTATCTGAACGGCTCGCTCGTGCGCACGATCCTCACGCCATCCGCGACACCGAACGCCGGCGTCGACAACTTCTATAAAGTCGCAGGCGTCGGTGGCGTCGCCGCGGTCGGCCCGGGCACCGGCGACTACCACGGCGGTCATTGGAAGGTCTTCCTTGTGTCGGGCAGCACGGCCGGTCTGACGTCGGAGGCTGCGATCCTGCTGGCCGCCGCGAACGGTCTCGTGACGATCACCCGCGCGGCGAGCCAGGACTTCAACTGCCCGATCCAGCCCTAGCTCTCCGGCCGAAACGTCGCGCTCGCTCGCTCGGACGGGGCCACACCGCAACGTGGCCCCGCCAGCGAGAGAGAACGCCACTTGTGATGTTTCTCAGAGCGGGCCCCGGGTACCCAAGGTCAGCGACGTGGGTTTATCCCTACGTACGTGAAAGAGTCCGGGTATGGGAGGAGGCTCCAATATTCACCCCGAGGGCGAGCAGCCCGCCCGCTTCGCTGTTCGAGCAAGGACGCCAAGCAACTGGAGGGCCTCGTCCAGACCCTCCACTGCGGATCCCACTCTCGGCGGAGCACGTCAATGCCTACGTCTTTGCGGCGTCGCCGAGCGCGCACCACTCCTTGACCATCGCCCTCAACTCCGGCGCCCGCACGCTCGCCTCCCTCGCGTCGGCGATGCGCATGCGCTTCACCGTCGCCCCCTCGAGGTGCGGGTAGCGCCCACGCAGGCGTCTGCCGCGCATGAGCCTGAGGTTCACGCCGCGCTCGCCGTACCGGACGAACGCGGCGAAGTCGCCGCTCTTGGTCGACGAGAACGTAATGCCGTACTGGATCCGCTCGCGCATGCTGGGGTCCGCGCCGAGGATGATGTCGCGCACGCGTCGCAGCGCGGTCTCGGATGGCGGCTTCTTCGACGCGAACCAGCGTTCGACCTCGGCCGACTTCGCCATGAGGGAGAGGCTAGCTGGGGGCGGCGAGACCGCCGCATCGGACGCTCTGCCAATCCTCTCGGGCAATGTTCCGCCAACGTGCTGACGCGCGACTCCGGTCGGGACCGCCGCTTCGACTCATAGCGCGAGGTGGGGCGCCGGATCCGCGGGACGATATCGCGCCCATCCCTCCGGGAACTCCGGCCGGGTCGGCCAGGCCGGATCGGGATCCCACCGATCCCAGCCGTCCGCGTAGGGCCGCTCGCGTCGGCGGAGCCGTTCCAGCGCGCGAAGGCCTTCTTCGCGGATCCCTCGCGCCTCATCCTCCGGCATCGTCCCGGACGAGATCGCGAGCGCAAGCTCGTCTTCGTCCTTCCAATGCCACGTCGTGAGGTCTGGCTGGATGACGATGTCGAGGATCAGGTCGCGCGTATCGAACCCGAGGGCGGTGCGCCGCCACGGCTCCTCGAGATTGACGTACCAGCGGTCCGGCAGCAGGTCGGGCATCCGCCGGAAGAGATAGACGGAGTGCGCGTCACCGGGACGATGGAACTCGAGGAACGCATCGGTGTTCGGATGGCTGAGGTCGCGGTGACCGCCGTCCCACTCCCGAAGGACGTGATCCCGAGGTCCTTCGCGCTTGCCCGTTGCGAGCATGAACGGCGACCCCGGCGGGCGATAGCCGACGAACATCTTGTCGTCGTCCTGGACCACGATCAGCGGGTACGCGAGCCCGACGATGCCGAGGCGGCGCGAGATGTTCCGCCGCGCGACGACCCGGCCCCGGTCGAAACGGTCCATCTGCTCCACGCTAGTGACGCTCGCGGCCGGTGAGCTCCGGGAGGGGCTGCGCGCGCAGCGAGAAGGTCGACCGGACGCAGGTCAAGCGGTAGGCACCCGGTGCTCGGTACTGGACGTGTTTGGCCTTGCCGAGCGCATCCATCGTTTCCTCGAAGCCGTCGTGTGAGCCGAACGCATACCAGAAACCATGGAGCTTCCCGCCGACCTTCTCGATGTAGGACTGAGCGGCCTTGCGACGGTCCTCTGGGTTGGCGATCAGCCTCGCCCAAGCCTCGGACGTGTAGCTGAACCGCGATAGATAAAGTGGCATCGCCTGTCCCTCTCGCTCGACGTTTCATGCGCGTGCGCGGTTTCCTCGGCAACTCTAGGTGCTCGCGGATGGCACAAAGATCGGCTCGGATCCGCACGGGGAGCGCGACCCAGGTACTGAACTCGGTCACGATCATCTTCTGCATCCTGCGGTGCGCGTCGCCCGCTGGAGCATCTGGCTCCGCGGTCCCCTGTTTCGGCTGCGCACGCGTGCCATGCGAACTTGCTGCACGCGCTCCAACAGCGAGCGGCAGAAACCCTTGGTCGCGGGCCGCGTCCACCTCGGCGCCTGAGGGACCGCAGCGTATGCTGCGACGGCGCGAGGAGACACGTTCATGACCGATCGGATCGCATGCACCGTGCTCATGGCGGCCGCGTTGGTCGCGGCGGCCTGTGGTCCCGGATCGGCAGCCCCAGCCGCGACGAAGTCCGCCGCGCCGGCCGTCGCGGCTTCACCCAGCGCCTCGGCGGCCACCGCCGCCTCCGCGGTCGGCCAGACGAGCACGAAGCTCGCGGACGGCACCCTCGCGGCACTTCCGGCCGGCACGCTGTACATCAACTTCCTCGATGTCCCTCAGCCACCGGCGAGTCCTATCACCCACGCGCACGTCGGCGGATTCGTCTACGCGGTCACCGGCACGCACCAGATGGCGATCGCCGGAGGCGAGACGAGAGACATCAAGCCCGGAGAGGCCGCGTTCATCGGCAGCGACGTCGCACACACCCACGCGAACACCGGGACCACGCCGATCGAGTGGTATTTCGCAGCGCTCCGGCCGAACGGCGGTCGCACCGCGGCGCCGCTCTTCCCGGGCCAGACGGTCGTGTTCGAAAGCCCCGACCTCCCGCAGCAGGTCCCCGGGAAGTACCTCGAGCAACTCAACCTCGTGACCTTGGAGAAGGGCGGCCGGACGGCGGCCCACAAGCACGGCGGGATCGAGGCCGTCGTGGTGCTCGAAGGAACGGTCCAGGTGCGGGTGGCGGGGGCCACGATGGTCACGCTCACCAAGGGCAAAGGCGCGTACGTGCCCGCGAACACGCCGCTCCAGGCGACGAACAGCGGCGACGGTGCGGCGAAGTTCCTCGCGTTCTTCGTGACCCCCGACGGCCAGCCGTTCTCGACGAACGTGGATACCGCTCCGTAGGGACCTGGGGCTAACGGCTACGAGCCGGCGATGATCCCGATCTCTTCGACATCAATGGCTGGTTGGTGGTCCGGACTTGCGCAGAGGTGCTCGATGATTCCGCTCACTGGGCCCATTCAACACCGGGTCGTGTGAATCCCTGCCTCGCCCGGTGGAGACCGCTGCTGGGACGGCTCGCGGATGTGGTCCGCGAGAGCTCTCCCCCACACCGGCAAGCGCAATCCGCGGCGTGCGGAGACGGAAGTTCGGGCCATGGGAATATTCGCCTGCATGTGGCAGTGGTGAGGAGCGATATCTCCCCGGACATTCGCGACCGGTGCTGGCGCGATGGGGTCTGCGCACACCCCGCCCAACGCTCGAAGGGCTGAATGAGACCTATGACGCGTGGTGCCGGAATGTGTCGTTCGACAATGTGCAAAAGCGCATCAGTCTGGCCGAGGGGCATGATCACCTCGCCGGCACCGACCCCGACGGATTCTTCGAGAACCCTGACCCACGGCACGGGCGGAACGTGCTGGCCAACGAGCATCGCGCTGGCGGCGCTGCTCGAAGATTTCGGGTTCACCATTCGGAGGATCGTCGCCGCCATGAATTACGAACGTCTCGGCCACATCCGGCCCGGGCATGCTTCGCTCGTTGCGACGGTGGATGGTAGGGATTGGCTGGTCGATACGTCGATGCTCAGCATCTCACCGTGCGAGCTGCGTCGCGGCGAGACTACGGTGCGTGACGATGCGGTCCATGCGATGCGAGCCGATCCGCACGGTGCGATGTGGATCGTGCGCTGGTCTGCTGCGCCACCGGTTCAAGGAGCCGCGGGCGGCGCAACCGTGCCCTGCATGTTCCTCGAGGAGGGTGTCCCTGCTGAGCGCTTCGCCGCATCCTATGAAGCCACGCGATCGGATCACGGACCGTTCAACTCGATGCTCGTGGCACGGCGCAATCTCGCGGATGGAAGCGTCATCTCCATCCGCGGCGGCACCCTAAATCGGCTGGATGCGTCCGGCATGACCACGGACCCGGTCGGGTCCTCGCGCGAACAGCTGCTGGTCCAGGATTTCGGTTTCTCGACAGAGATCGTCGGTCGTTTGCCCCCCTATGATCCGCCGCAGACCGAGCCATGAAGCTGGGCGCTTCGGCTCCGACCGGGTAGACGTCGGATATCGCTCGTCGCCGACCGCCGCCGAAGCGAAAGCGAAAGCGACGCTTGGAACCCAGCTCTAACGAAGATCGCGGCGATAACCGCAACCCGCAATCCGCAACCCAGGAACAAGGTCCTCCCAATTACGTGAACAGCCCCGGATCTAGTCCGGGGCTGTTCCATTCGATGCCCGTTATGGGTGGGGTGCCCCGCCGTAGCTACTGGGTCTCGTGCAGCATGCCGCAGGCGACCGGTAGCGTCGCCCAGGCCGGGAGGCCGGGCAGGGTCCTGACCGACGACGGCAGCACGACCTGCGGGTCGATGCCGTGGATGACCACGTGACGGTCACCGAGCTTAAGGGCCTGCATTAGCTCGTCCTGCAGGTGGGCCTTCGAGGCGGACTCGTTGTAGCTGTAGCTGCCGGACGCGTTAGCCGTCGGGAACGTCCCGGCCGGGTTGCTCGACAGGTCGCTGTCGAGGTTCACCAGGATCGGTCCGTACTTCGGCAGGCCTTCGATGACATCGACCACGCCGTCTTGGTTCCCGTCATCGGCAGCCGTCGGGCAGGTCGTCCCGGCATGGATGTGCTGGGGATGCAGGGTCCGGGGGTTGACCCCGGTCACGTTCACCGTGATGGTGATGTCGTCACCGCTCACGCTGACGACCGCGGTCCCGCCAGCGGTCGGGATCGTATACGTCCCTCCGGTGGTGGTCGGAAACTGCGCTCCGGCGTTGAGCGGGGCAAGGGCGGCGGCGAAGACCTTCGGCGACTTGGCTTGCACCGCAGCACCGGTGGCGACGGTCGCAGCGACGAGGACCGCGGGGATGAACGCGATGAGCATGCGCTTCATTAAGACCTCCAGTCTTAACGAGGGCTACGAGCCCCAAACGCGCCCCGGATGAGAAACTCGATGACGTTTGGGTAACGCGACATTGCCCCGCTATGCGGGCTGATGGCTTATGTGTTCGACAGCAAAGCGATGTAGTTCGTGACGTGGAAAGGACCAGAGCAGTCATGCAAGCCGCGACGACTGACTCGCACAGAGGGTCCGGGCCTCATCGTTCCGTGCGAAGCTCGCCTAAGGGGCCCAGTGGACCCAGGTGATGATGCGGTTCCCGCCGCCGAGGTCGGTCACGTACACGATCCCGCGCGCCTGGCTCGCTCCGATCGGCGTGCCGTCATCGGCGACGCCGGGGGCGTACGCGGGCGCGGCGTTCGCCGGCGCCGTCGCCGTGGCGGTGTTGTAGCTGTCGAAGTGCGTGTAGATGTAGGTCAGCTCGCCGTAATCGTGCAGGTTCGGGTGGGTGCTGGCCGTGCTCCCCGCGTTCTTGCCGGTGTTGGAGAAGTAGTCCATGCAGGTGTTCAGCGAGCTGCCGTCCGTGCTCTGGTGGTCGAGGCCGAAGGTATGCCCGACCTCCTGGCAGACCACGTGCTGCTTCTCGTTCGGGTTGTTGTAGGTCGACGTGTTGAAGTAGGTGTCGTTGAACTTCGCGGTCCCCTGAACGATGTGGTGCGAGCTGTCCACCCAGACCGTCGCCAGGCCGAGCCAGCCGTTGTTGCCGTAGGCGCCAGAGCACACCTCGACCCGCCCGGTCGTCGGACGGCAGTGGCCCTTAGACGCGCCGACGACGACCGTCGAGCGGAGCGGGTTGAGCACTTTGTTGCCGAACGAGTCGGTCTGGCCGTCGAACGCGATGCTGCTCCAGTCGCCCGAAGCGGTCGTGAGGTACGAGGTCCAAGTCGAGGAGACGTTGTTCCCAAGCTGGAGCGTGAAGGGGTTCGCCGTACGCGCCCAGTGGTAGTCGCTCCAGGCGTGGTTCGCCTGCGCTGGGTCGCTGCCGATGGCGAGCGTCGCGACGAGGACGACCAGGACGGCGAAAGTTCTGTAGAAGCGCATCGATGCCTCCGGCCGCTAGCCAATCTCGGGTAACGCTCGCGCGACGGCCAATTGATACTCTGCGACGGCAGATCGCGAAGTCAGTGACGCCGCCAACTCGGGGGGAATCAACTCCGTTTCAGATATTGGTCGGCGCTAGAACGGCTTTCTTTTGTCGGCCGCCATCCTCCCGACCTTGCCGCCTCAGGCAGTTCGTGCCGCTTCGAGCGCCAGCAGCTCGTCCAACCCCTCGATGGCAATTGGGCCACAAGACTGCCGGGTTCAACCCCGGTCGGGACCGCGGCATCGAACTCGATGCGGCCTATGCGAAGAGCGACGCGACTTGCTTCCGCACCTCGACCTCGGTGACCGTGCCGCGCTCGATCTTCACCCGCGAGCAGATCGCGCAGGCGCGGCCGTGGGCGCTGGCACGGCGAGCACATCCCGGACCCGTGCTAGCGAAGATCGTCGCGCGAGCCGCGGCTCTGACCGACGAAGCGGTCGATTCCGCGCGCATCGGGCTCGTCGCGCGGTAGCCCGGAGGCTGCTTCCAGTCTGCCGGTGAAGTTGTAGAACGCGATGAGCCGGGTGAGCTCGCGGATGCCGCCCTCGGCCCATCCGGCGGCGATGAGCTCGTCGATATCCGCGTCGGCGATCGCGGCGGGCTCCAGCGTCAGCTTCTCGGCGTAGTCCAGGAGCGCGCGGGTCCTCGGGTCGAGGTCGTACTCCCGCCAGGTCGTCGCGAACTCGCACTCCCGATGCTCGGTCCCGAGGAGGCGGCGCACGGCCGCCGAGTGCATCCCCAGTCAGGGGGCGCGGCCGATCTTCCCGTTCACGACGGTCGCGACCATCTCCCGCTGCAGCACGCTCATCGAGCGGGCGCCGAAGTTGACCCGGGCGTACAGGAGATTCGCCAGGAGGCCGACCCGGAGGTCGATGAGGAGCACCCGCATGATCCCCGGGGTGAGGCCGATCCGCCGGCGGGCCATCCGCAGCACCTGGCCGCGGACGCCGCGGGTGTCCACGGACACGGCGAAGATCGCGGCGCGACCCATCTCAGCTGAACTTCAGGACGATCATCAGCGTGAACAGCACGAAGAACCCGACCATCTCGACGATGCGCGGCATGGGGTCCGGCCGGACGGCGACCGCCGCGCCGGCGGTCATCGCTGACGGAGGCATTGCGGTCTGCCGCCGCGCCTGGCGGGCCAGGACAAGATGCGACCACAGCGCGAGGAACACGCCGACGCAGAATGCGGCAAGCCACACGACGCCGTAGCGCGTGCCGAAGAGCCTCCGGTGCCGGCGCGCGGCGCGAGGTCTGGCGGACCGCCACCGTCCAAGACTACCCGTCGAAGCCGGCCAGTCTCGCACCGTGAGCATCGACGCCGCGATCCATGCGGCTCTCGTCATGCGCGGCCTGCCGCACCATGCACCCAGGAGCATGCGCGGGATCAGGCGAGGCGCAGCCTCGGATCGAGCACGGTGTACAGGACGTCGGCCACGAGGTTGAACAGCACCACGAGCACGGCGAAGATGAACAGCACCGCAGTCACGACCGGCGTGTCGCCATTCCCGATCGCCGTAATGAGCAGCTCCCCCACGCCGGGCACGCGGAAGATCTGTTCGGTGACGATCGCGCCGCCGAAGATCGTCGGGATGCCGAGCGCGACGAGCGTCACCACCGGGATCAGGCTGTTCCGCAGCACGTGGCCGCCGACCACCAGAGTCTCGCGCAGCCCTTTCGAGCGCGCGGTACGGACGTAGTCGAGCGGCAGCTGCTCGACCATCTCGTTGCGCGTGTAGCGGACGATGAGCGCGGCATTCGCGAGGGTGAGCACCGTGATCGGCATGATCGACTGCCGAAGCTGATCGCCGAGCGTCGCGAGATCGGTCACCGTCAGCGTCGAGTCGTAGATGAACGGAAGCCACCGGAGCTGGATGCTGAAGACGATGATCAAGATGAGCCCTACGAAGAACGTCGGCAGCGAGAACCCGACGAACGCGAGGAACGTCGCGCCGTAGTCGAACGCGCTGTAGCGCTTGATCGCGGAGAGCATCCCAGCGGGCACGCCGACGAGCACGCCGAGGAAGTACGCAACACCGACGACGGCGAGGGTGTTGGGCAGTCGCTGCAGGATGAGGTCGCTGACCGAGCTGTGGCTCATGAACGACACGCCGAAGTTGCCCTGCGCGATCGAGGTGAGCCACTTCACGTAACGGAGCGGCCAGGGGTCGTTCAGGCCCAGGGAGTCGCGGATGCGCTCGCGGACCTCCGGCGGGACCCGCGGGTCGGCAGCGAACTGCGCGAGCGGGTCCGTCGGGGCCAGGGCCAGGATGACGAAAACGACGAAGGTGATCGCCAGGAGCGTCGGGATCGCGACGATCAGCCGACGCAGGATGTAGCGCCCCACCACCGAACCTCCAGATCGCGCCGCGTGCACCCAGTACTGCCGCCGACGGCGAAGCGTTCGATGCGGCGACAATCGTGAGGTGGGCCGCACCCTACGCCGCACCGTGATCGTGGCCGCGCTGATCGCGGCAGCCTGCCAGGAGACCCCGGCCGCGGTCGCGTCCCCGTCGCCGGCGACGCCGACCGCTGCCCCCACGCCGACCGGGTCGCCGGCGCGCACGGCGTCACCGCAGCCGCCACCGCCGAGCGGTCCCGATGCCCTGCGCTGCACGGAACGCGTGGCCGTTCCCCAGATCCCGGATGTGATCGGCGTCGCGTGGTCGCCGAACGGCCGGACCCTCGCCATCGATCACATGGTCACGCTGCCCTCGGCCCGGATCACCGGCTCACCGGAAGAGTTCTTCCTCGACGCGCTCGACCTGCCGACCGGCGAGCTCACCCCACTCGGTGTCGGCGAACGGCAGCAGTGGTCCGGCAGCGGGAAGTACCTTTCCTACTGGAGCTGGAACGGCGAGCTGCGAATCGCCATCGGCGGTCTTGTCATCGCGGAGCCGAAGGCGACCATCCCCGACGCCCGCTGGGTCGGCGACACCTTGTATTACTTCTCGCAGGACGAGATCCAGACCTGGAGCGACGGCGTCATCCGAACGATCTCGCATCTGCCGTCAAGCGTCGTGCCGACGTATCCGGGCGACGACGCGAGCTTCAGCGGTGACGCTGAGCGGTTCGTCATCACGCGCTACGCGCTCGACGGGACCGTCCGCCGATTTGCGGGCATCACACGGACCGGGGCGGTCTCGGACCTCGCGATCCCCGACGCGACGTACACCGAGTGGTCACCGGTCGGGCACACGCTGCTCGTCCGCTACCCCGATCGCATCGAGCTGCGTGACGGCGATGCCGTGCGAAGCGTGCCGCTCGCGCAGCTCGGCGGCCCAGTGCACAGCTGGACGCCTGACGGGCGAGCGTTGCTGCTCGGCCCGGTGACGCCGACGGTGAGCGGCGATATCGCGTTCGACACGTTCACGGCCTTCGGTGCGCCGACGGTGACCGCGACGCTGCCGAACCTGCTCGGCGCACGCGGGTTCAGTCCGGACGGCCGCTACTTCGCAGGGGACAGCCGCACGTCGCTCCGCAACACGCAGCTCGAGCTCTTCCGCTGCGGCGTCGCCGGTGCGGCCAAGCCGTCCCCGATCCCGGCCGCCGGTCCCCTGGCGCCGAGCGACCTCCGCTACGTGCGGCCGGTCGTCGGCGCCCTCACCCAGCCGCTGACGCCATCGCACACCGGCATCGACATCGCCGCGCCGCTCGGCGCGCTGATCGAAGCGTCTGACGATGGCATCGTGACCGCGGTCGGCTGGGTGAATGTGGGTGGGCACCGCGTGTGCGTCGGCCACGCGAACGGTGTCGAGACGTGCGAGTACCACACGGCAGCGGCGCTGGTCCGCGTCGGCGATCGTGTCGTGCGCGGACAGCCGATCGCGCTCGTCGGACTCACCGGCGTGACGACCGGACCGCACGTCCACTGGGAGGCGAAGATCGGCACGCGGGTCCTCGACCCGCTCACGCGCTAGGCCGGCAGGCGCTCGAGGAGCACGGCCGGGGTGACCCGGTCCGTCTTCTTCTCGTAGTCCTTGAATCCGGGGTTGATCGCGGAGTGCTGGTCGTACAGTCGCCGCCGCTCCGTGCCACCGGGGACCGGAATGGCTTTCGCGCGGAACCGTTCCGGGCCGACCTCGACGGTCACCTCGGGATCCGCCCGGAGGTTGTGATACCAGGCCGGATGCTTCGGCGCTCCGCCCATGGACGCGATGACGACGTGGCGGTCGCCGTCCTTCGTGTAGACGAGGGGGTGCGTGTGCGGCGTGCCGGTCTTCTTGCCGGTGGTGGTGAGCAGCAGGACATCACGGCCGGTGAACGGGCCTTCCGTGATGACGCCGCGGTTCTTGCGGAAGTGTGCGATGAGATCGTCGTTGAATCCCATGCCCCCGGAACGGGGGCCTGACGCGCGTTGTTCCCGCGCCCGTATCGTTCGCCATCGTGGATGAGCGCCTGCTCGACGGCTCGCTCGAAGACGCCATCGCGGCGCTCCGGTCGGGCTCGGTGAGCGCGGCCGAGCTGGTGGAGGCGTCCCTCAGGCGGATCGATGCCCGGGAGCCGGACCTCAACGCGTTCATAGCCGTGACGGCCGACGATGCCCGGCGTCGGGCGCAGAACGTGGACCTGCACACGCCGTTGGCCGGTGCCCCGATCGCCCTCAAGGACCTGTTCGACGTGGCCGGCGTTCCGACGACGGGCGGGTCGAGGCTGTTCGGCCAGAACGTGCCCGCCGCCGACGGCGAGGTCGCGCGCCGCCTGTTCGCCGCAGGGGCGATCGATCTGGGCAAGACGAACCTCCACGAGTGGGCCTTCGGGGTCACGACGGACAACCCGCATTTCGGACCGACGCGGAACCCGTGGGGACTCGATCGCATCCCGGGCGGATCCAGCGGCGGCAGCGCCGCAGCGCTCGCCGCGGGCCTGTGCTTCGGCTCGGTCGGCAGCGACACCGGCGGCTCCATCAGGCTCCCCGCCGCGCTCTGCGGCATTGTCGGGCTGAAGCCGACGTATGGCCGAGTGAGCCTGCGCGGGGCGATCCCGCTCGCGTGGTCACTGGACCATGCGGGGCCGATGGCTCGGACGGTCCGCGACACGGCGCTCTTGCTTCAGGTGATCGCCGGCTACGACCCGCACGATCCGGTGTCCGCGGACGTGCCGATCGAGGACTACCTCGCAGACATCGAAAGCGGCGTCCGCGGGCTGCGGATCGGCGTCGTGCGCGGCCGGTTCTTCGGCCGTCTTGACCCGAGCGAGCGTCCGGCGCCCGCGGTCACGGCGGCCGTCGACGCGGCGGTGGCGGTGCTGGAGCGCGAGGGAGCGGACATCGACGACGTCGAGCTGCCGCGGACCGATGAACTCCGGAACACGCAGCTCGTGATCATCGGCACCGAGGCTGCCGCGTACCACCGGGAGCGGCTCGCGGCAGACCGCGCGGGCTACGGCAGGGACGTCGCGCAGCGGATCGCCGCGGGCGCCGCACGCACGGGCATCGAGTACGCGAACGCGCGCCGCGCACGGGACGAGCTGCGGCGCACGTACGCCACGGCACTCGGCGAATGGGACGCCATCCTCCTGCCGACGACGCCGACCACGGCGCCGCTCCGCGAGGGGCAGGACGCTCTGACCGCGGCGGCCATGCTGACGGTGTGCACCTCTCCGTTCAATCTCACGGGCCTGCCGGCGATCTCGATCCCCTGTGGCGCCGATGCGGAGGGTCTGCCCATCGGCCTCCAGCTCGTCGGTCGGCCCTGGTCCGAGGCGCGGCTGCTCAGGGTCGCGCGGGCGTACGAGCGCGCAACGTCATGGCATGAGCGGCGGCCGCAGCCAGCAGCATCGCGGTGATCTGCGCGACCGGCTCACCCGGATCCGTCGAGCCGAAGATGAAGACGGCCAGCAGGGCGACGAGGGCCGCCACGACGAGGAGACAGCCGCAGCCGGTGATCGTCTAGTCGGGGGCTAGCGCCGCCCGCACGCGCAGCCGCCGCCGGCGCTGTCGAGCTTCGCGTTGCGGACGGTAAAGCCACCGCCCATCAGTGCATCCACGAAATCGATGGTCGCGCCGTCGACGTACGGCAGGCTGTCGGGGTCCACGGCGACCTCGATCCCGGCGCGCTCGACGACGGCATCGTCCGGAAGATGCGCTTCATCGAGGGCCAGTCCGTACTGGAAACCGCAGCAGCTCTGACCGGCGACGTACACGCGAAGCACCCGCTGCGCGGGGTTCTGGGACATGAGACCACTCAGCTTCTCGGCCGCGAGCGGGGTCACCTCGATCACGCGACCGAGGCTAGCATGTAAAGTCTCGCGTCTATGGATCGCGACACCGCCTACGCCCTCCTCTGCGAGCACACGAAGGGCGACAGTCTACGCAAGCACGGGCTCGCGGTCGAAGCGGCGATGCGCCGGTTCGCCGAACGGTTCGACGGGAACGAGGAGGAATGGGCCGTCACGGGCCTGCTCCACGATTTCGATTACGAGCGCGACCCGGACGGGCATCCGCAGAACGGCAAGCCGATCCTCGAACAGGCTGGCGTGCCCGGACCGATCGTGCACGCGATCCAGAGCCACGGGGACCACACCGGCGTCCCGCGGGTGACGCCCATGGAGAAGACCCTCTACGCGGTCGACGAGCTCTGCGGCTTCGTCACTGCCGTAGCACTCGTGCGTCCGTCCAAGCGCGTCGCCGAGGTCGAGGCACCGTCGGTCCGCAAGAAGATGAAGGACAAGGCGTTCGCGCGCGCCGTCAGCCGCGAGATGATGCTCGCCGGCGCGGACGATCTTGGCGTGCCGTTCGACGAGCTCATCACGGAGGTGGTCGCGGCGCTGAGCGGCGTCGCGGACCGGCTCGGGTTGGCCGGGCCGCCGACCTGAGGGCCGCTCGCGAACAGCGAGATCAGTGCCGCCTTGTTGAGTGCGCCGGTGCGTTCGCGCAGGCGCTCGATCTGACGTTTCACGGTCGATTCGGATACCCCCGCGCGGCGCGCGATCTCCTTATTGGTGAGGCCGGCGGCGATGCCGATCACGATCTGCCGCTGCCGCGCGGTCAGGGGGTCGACGCGGTCGAAACGATGGAGCCGGGCGCGGACCCGTCGCAGGGCCCGCCAGCCAATGAGCGCGCCACACAACAACGCGACCGTCCGGTCCACGAAGGGACCGAACGGCCGTGGCTTGAGGTCGGGGCTAGCTGGCCTGCTTCAGGGCGGGGCGGCGGCGCACAGTCTGCTGCTCGTACTTCTCGAGGAACAGCTGGCCCCCGCAGCGCGGGCACAGCGGCTGCTCGCCGGCGTCCCAGAGCGGGGCGCGCGGGCCGCTGACGTGGGCGTAGGCGGTCCGGAGCTGGTCGGGGGTCGGGCGGCGCGACGTCGTCGCGACCAGCACCTCGCCGGACCCGTGGCCGCAGAAGTAGCAGTAGAGCTCGGCTCGAAGCATTGGCGTGGCCTCCAGATCTACTCGATGAACGACGGGCTGGGATCTGTTGTTCCATACCGCCGAACGCGCGTTCGGGTTTCCGTATCGGTCCATACGAACCCGAGCTGCAGCTGGATCGCTTCTGGATCCGCCGAGCTAGCTGGCGGAGGCGACGTCCAGGGAGACCAGCTCGGACGGATCACGCAGGACCGTGAGCTGGCGGATCACGCCGCGGGGAATGATGTGGAAGTCGTTGTGGCGGTATTCCTTGCCGGCATTCGTGACGTCGTAGTCGCCGACGATGACGACGTAGTCGTCGGTCTCTTTCCACAGGATCCCGCAGGTGAGCTTCCGCAGCCGGTACGGCTCGAAGTCCTCGGGGATCGCCGTGCGCGTGTACGCGGTGATGTCTTCCCACTCGACGGCGACGAGTGCGGTGCCGAGCCGATCGACCGCGTCCACTGTCCCTCTCCTCGAGCGAGCGAGCGCTGGGCGCTCACCGGTACATCTCACGGTCCGATGTGACCGTTCGCGTACAGGAACGGACGATACGAAGGCGCGTTCCGGTGTCAATGCTTCGGCAGGCCGCATTCGTCGCGATTGATACGCATTGAGTGAGACGACGCGTCGATCGGACCGCCTCGCTCGCTCGCCCTCCGTGCGGTCGATGAAGCTGGTCAGCTCGCCTGCCGTCCGCGCGCGATGAGCTCCGCGACCTTCTGGCCGCCCTTCTTGCCGATCTCCTCGAAGTGCTCGTGACCGTACTTCTCCGACACGGCGTCGCCGCCGATCTTCCCGATGCGTCCGTAGAAGCGCGCGCCGTAGAGCTCCTTGACCTTCTGCCCGCCCTGCTTGCCGATCTGCTCATAGAAGTCGGCGCCGTGCCGCTCCGCGGTCGTGCGGCCGCCCTTCTTGCCGATCTGCTCGTAGAACTCCGGGCCGTGGCGCTGTGCCGTCGTCGCCCCACCCTTGCGTCCGGCCTCGGCGACGGTCATTGCGCCCTTGTTCTTCGTCATCGCTCACTCCTTCAAAACGCTGACATGGCTGCGGTGCGCGGTGCGGCGTTCCGGCCGCTCGATGGCCGCTCGATGGACTGGTGTGGCTGCAAGTTCCATACCGACGCTCGCTCGGCCGTCCGGCGTCCGGGCAATCTCCGGACGATCAGCGAAGGACTGCATCCGAAGCGTGCACAGGTCGGTGCAGCCAAGGGCGAGCTTCGTCGCGTTGGAGAGGTCGATCGCTCGGCCGGCGATGTAGGGGCCCCGGTCGATCACGGTGACGCTCACGGTGCGCGAGCCGAACGTGAGCGTCAGCTTCGTGCCGCACGGCAGCGTGAGGTGGGCCACGCCGAGGATCTCCGGCGTGTAGAGCTGCCCGCAGGCGGTGCGGTTGCCGTAGAACCCCGGGCCGTACCACGAGGCCAGCACGACCGCATCGCTCTGCACGCTCGCGGCGACGACCGCGGGCGCGGCCTGCAGTGGCGCCGCAGCCACGGGGACGGCAGGCGCCGCAACGGAAATGCGCGGTGCGATGACCGCAGGCGCGGATTCGACGCCGGCCACCGCGACCGCTGCGACCGAGATCTGCATCGGCAGCGCCGCGATCTCGTGGAGCGGCGGCAGGTCGTCGGTGCTCGCGGTCGCGACGATCGCGTCGCCGAGCGCACGCTGTTCGGTGACGGCGGTCAGCGCGAAGACCACGGCGAAGACGGCGAATCCGGTGCGTGCCACGTACGCGGGCATCCAGTCACACCCCCGCGGTTGTCTGGGGGAGCGGAGGCAGGTCGGGTTCCACCCCGTGTCCGCGGCCTTCCCGCGTGTCGGCGCCTCTGACATCGCGTGCGGGACAAGGGCTTGCTTTCCTGTCCGGCCGTTATCGCGATGCGAGACGCGGGCGTTGCCCCGGCGTCACGGGGTCGTTGCGGGGACAGCCACGACGACGAATCTCGGATCGGTGGCATTGGGTCCGGTGGACGTCTGCAGCGTGAGCCGCTCGCTCGTGGTCGGCTGCACCCACGACACGTCAGCCGGCGGGACGCGCGGCTGCACTTCGCTGACGACGTACTTGAACCCCTTGAGCTCGGGCGTCGAGATGAATATCTCGTCGCCGGGCTGCGCATTCCAGAGCGAAAGGAACATGCCCGTTCGCGCGTGCGCATAAAAGTACGTATTGCTGCCGAGACCGGGGATCGACGTCCCCGGTAGATGGAACGCGGCGCCCTCCGGCGTCCTCTGGGCCTCGATGTCGCGAGCGACGTCCCCCTCGATGATCGGCAGATCGATGCCGAGTCGCGGGATCTGGATCCGGTAGCCGAGCGGGATGGGCGTCCGCGGATCGCGGGTGGGCGACGCGGTCGCAGCACGTGGACCCGGTCCACTCGTGGAGGCGACCGCGACCGGCGTGCTCGAGATGAGCGGCGTTGCCGGCGCGACGGGCGTGCCGGAGCCAAGGCCTGCGATGAGCAGAATGCCGGCGATGATGAGTGCGCTGCCGGCCACGACCGGAAGCGACCGTTTCCCTATGCGATAGTGCGGACGCACATCGCATGCCGTACATCATGGATCACGCCGCACGCCGGGCCCGCGCCGCAGCCCGCTGCCGCGAGGCGGGCGTCGCGGCGCTGCTGCTCGGCCCCGGATCCGACCTCACGTACTTCAGCGGCTACCGGCTCGGCCCGAGCGAGCGCCTCACGTGCCTCGTGCTCCGGGAGGACGGCGCGGCAATATTGGTGCTGCCCGCGTTCGAGGCTCCCAACGCCGCCGAAGCGGCGCCTGACCTGGAGCTCCGGACGTGGGTCGAGACGGACGATCCGTTCGCGAGCGTGGCGTCGCTCGCGACCAGCCCGGGCTCGATCGCCATCGGGGATCAGATGTGGGCCGCGTTCAGCCTGCCGCTGCAGGAGCGCCTCGCCGGCCGCGCGTTCGGGGTCGCATCGGCCATCACGCGGGAGCTGCGGATGCGCAAGGACGACGCGGAGCTCGCGGCCCTGCGCGCCGTCTCGGCATCGGCAGACCGCGCGTACATCCGCGCGCTGGACC
>JBBQZK010000034.1:0-23142 GCA_038207785.1 Candidatus Limnocylindria bacterium
CCCTGCGGCGCTGCAGCAAGCCATCGACTGCGTCGCGCCGGAGGGCACCGTGGTCGTGTGCTCCTGGTACGGCGAGAAGCCGGTGCCGCTCGACCTCGGTGGCCGGTTCCACCGCGGCCGCGTCCGTCTCGTCAGCTCGCAGGTCGGGCGGATCGATCCGTCCCTGGGGCCGCGCTGGGATCGGGAGCGGCGCCTGGGGCTCGCGATGGAGCTCCTTGGGGAGCTCGTCCTCAGCGAGCTGATCACGCATCGCATCCCCTTCGCGCGAGCGGCCGAGGCGTATGCGCTGCTCGACGGCGGGAGCAGCGAGACCGTTCAGGTGGTGCTGAACTACGCCTGACGTCGCACTCGTCATGGCCGGTGATCCGGCGCGCCGCACGGGCGGCAACCTCTACGACTGGCGCATGGTCGCGGCGATGCGGCGCGCGGGGCTGCGCGTGATGATCGTCGTGCTCCGGGATCGCGTTGATGCGGCGCGCCGGCTCGCGGCGTTACGCGCGCCGGTGGTGATCGTCGACACGATCGCCGCCGCGCTCGCCGCGCCGCTGCTCGGTGATCTTCGGCGGCGCGGATCGCGCGTGGTCGCGCTGGCCCAGATGGCCCAGGGGGCCATGGCGCTCGCGCGTCGCGCCGACCTGATCATCGCCGTGAGCCGCGCGCTTGGGCGTGAGCTCGTGGCCCAGGGCATCGATCGGCGCCGGATCGTCGTCATCTCTCCCGGACGCGAGCGCGTCGTCGCGGCGCCGCGCGCGCCTGGCGCGCACGTGGTCCTGTGCGTGGCGAACTGGACGCCGGCCAAGGGCATCCACACGCTTGTCGCGGCGGTGGCGCGGCTACCCGGGGTCTCGCTCGAGCTCGTCGGCGACGCGCCCGACCCGCCGTACGCCGAGCGCGTGCGCGGCGAGATCGCAGGCCGAGGCGTGGCGTCGCGCGTGCGCATCCGCGGCTCGCTCACCCGTACCGCTCTCCTCCGGCGTTACGAGGCCGCCACGATCTTCGCCCTGCCGTCGATCCGAGAGGGCTACCCGATCGTGCTCGCGGAGGCGCTCGCCCACGGGCTCCCCGTCGTTGGGTGCGACATCCCGGGCGTCCGCGAGGTCGCCGGCGGCGCCGCGACCCTCGTCGCGCCGGGGCGCGTCGGGCCGCTCGCGGAAGCGATCGAGCGGCTCACCACGGATGAGCGCACCTACCGCGATCGCGTGCGCCGGTCGCTGCGCCGCGCGCGTGCGCTGCCGACATGGGGCGAGAGCGAAGCGCGGTTCGTGCGCGCGGTGCGATCGACCTAGCCGGCCCGCCTCGAGCGCGGCTGCTTCGACCGATCGCGTTGCTTCACGGCCTCGACGCTGGACCGCAGCGCGGCCATCAGGTCGTCCACGTCCGCGCCACTCGCCGCCGCCTCGGTGACCTCCGCGCGATCCGCCGGCTTCTTGCTCCGGAGGAGCGAGAGGAGCTGCTCGCGGTACTCGTCACCGTGTGCGTCGCTTGACCACGTCGCCGCCATCGAGTCGATGAGCTGTCGGGCCATCTTGATCTCACGACCGCTGACCGCCGTGGATGTGATCGCTCCTCCGAAGTCCCGAGCGCTCCGGACCTCGTCCGCGAAATAGAGCGTCTGCAGGACGAGAGACTCCTCGAAGGCGCGGATGGCCACGAGCTTTGGCCGGGTCCGCAGCACGAACCGCCCGATGCCGACCATGCCGGCCTCCCGCATCGCCCGCTGCAGCAGGACGTACGGCTTCTCCGCACCTGCGCGCGCCGGCGCGACGAAATAGGTCTTCTCGTAGAAGATCGGATCGATGTCGGCCAGATCGACGAACTCCTCGAGATCGATGGTGCGGCTGCGCTCGGGCGCGACGGCATCCAGCTCGTCATCGCTCACGGTGACGAGATCGCCATCCGGCAATTCGGCGCCGCGCACGATGTCGGTGGACTCGACGGGTCTGTCCTCCGGCATCGCGTGCCGAGCGGGGCCGCGGCCGGGCGCCGGAGGGTCCTCGTCCATGTCAGCGGGCGTTGGCAGCGCCGGTTCCGGCACGAAGACCGCGGACTCCTCCGCGCGGGTCACGCGCTCGTAGCGCACGCGCTTTCCCGTCCGGCGGTCGTAGAGGTGAAAGCGCACGTCCTTGCGCTCGGTCGCCGGGACCAGCCGGATCGGGATGCTGACCAGACCGAAGCTGATGTTGCCCGTCCAGACTGCTTGGGGACTCATGTGCCCCCCTCCCTGCACAAGTCGGCCCATTCTCGCCTGACCCGGGCCGTCGGGCACCAGCCGCTCCGGATGCGTGGGGTACCCTCCGCCGAGGTGTTCATGCGGCGGCCGGACCCACGCATCGCGCACGCCGGCCCTGTCGTGGGCGACGTGGCCACCGTGCTGATCGCGGGCGCGACGGCGCTCGTGGCCGTGCTGATGGTGGCCGGCCTGGGGAACCCCCGAGGCGCCGGTCGGCCCTCGACCAATGCACCGGCGTCGGTCGCGCGATCCGCGGTGACGATCGCGACGGCCTCACCGGCACCCGCCGCCTCCGCCGCGCCACCCGCGCCGCTGTCGCCGACGCCCACGCCGGCGCCCGCCGTCAAGGTGTCGCCGTACAGCTCGGCCGGGCATCGCTACGCGGGGATCGAGATGCGTGCCGGCACCGCGATGCGCGCCCCGTTGGCCGGGACCGTCGAAGTCAGGCTCTACCAGTACATCGGCAACGAGGTCCGGATCGGGTCGAACGTGGCCTCGGTGCCGTTCTACGCGTACGTGACGGTCGTCACGCCCGATCGCCGGTTGACCTTCCGGCCCGGTGCGCTCGGCGTGGACACCGAGGTGCTCGTCCAGGACGGCCAGCGCGTCGCCGTCGGTGACCCGTTGTTCCGCGCGACAGGATCGGGCCGGTCATCGTGGGCGACGTTCTACGACCCGACGATCCCGTTCCAGGTGGTCGCTTCCCTCAACCTCGTCCCCAGCGGGGCCGACGGCGACCCGCTGATCGACTACCTCGCCGACTGAGGCGAGGGGGGCGCCGGATCTACCGGGAGGAGCTTGAGGAGGAACTCGAAGTGCGGTCGCTGGGCTTCTTCTTCTTGACGTCGGGGTTCTTGGCGCGGCGTTTCGCGTTCTTCAGGCGGGCTCGTGATCCGGTCCGTCGCGACATCGTGACTCCTTTCGCGTGGCTGTATTAAGGATGCGCCCTACCGCCGGGTATTGCCAGGAACGCTAGGCGGGCCGCGCCCGGCGCCGAGCGACCCAGCCCTTGACCCCGTCGACATCCATGTAGTTGAGGATCTGCTCGCGTTTCAGGCCTGCCTGGATCGCCGCGCCGACGCCGATCCAGATGACGTGGAGCTCGCTCGGCGTGTGCGCGTCGGTACCGATCGAGATCCGGCAGCCGGTCGCCGCGGCGTGGCGCAGGAGCTCGACGTTGAGGTCCTGGCGATCGGGATATGCGTCGATCTCGAGGGCCTTGTCGAGCTCGGCCGCCCGCTCGACCACGCGGCGCCAGTCGGCGGTGAGGCCCATGCGGAAGTTCCAGATCCGGCCGCGCGGGTGGGCGTGGACATCGACGGTCGGATTGGCGAGCGCCTTGAGGTAGCGCTCGGTCTGGTCTTCCTTCTTGCGGAGCTGGCCGTGAAAGGCGCCGAGGACGATGTCGCGGTCGGCGAGGAACCCCTCATCCATGTCGCCAGCGCCCTCGGACGAGACGTTCATCTCGATGCCCCGCAGCACCTGCAATGTCTTGCCCGCAACCGCGAGCGCGGCATTCGTCGCGGCGATCTCCTGGTCCTGCTTCGCGAAGCCAGCTTCGTCCATGCCCTTCGCGATCTTCAGCTGCTGCGAGTGATCGGTGAGCGCCATGTACTCGTGGCCGAGCTGGTCACACGCCTCGACCATCTCCGCGATCGTTCCGCCGCCGTCGGTGTAGGTCGTGTGCATCTGCAGATCGCCGCGCAGGCCGGTCTCCCACTCGGGGTCCTGGGCCACGATCTCGCGCGCCTCCGCGTAGCTGATGAACCCGGTTCGCAGCGGCGGTGCTTCGGGGACCTCCGGCGGCTCCCGCAGCCATTCGTGGATCTGCCGTCCGATGAACGGGCCGACCGCGATGAGCTCGGTCAGCGAACGACCGTCCGCGACGAGATCGGCCGCTTCGACCGGCCACATGAGGGCTCGCCTCGCGGCGCGGCGGAATGCGCGCTGCTTGTTGCCTTCGCCGATCTCCGCAGCACGTGCGAGCAGCTCCGCCAGCTGGCTGTTGCGAAGTGGTCGGCTGATGACGGCGCTGGAGCACGGCTCGTGCCTCAGCGGGCCCTGGTCACTTCCCGACGAGGGCGATCATGGCGGGGAGGAGCGCAAGGTCGGCCGGTTTCCGCAGTGCCGCGACGAAGCCGCTCACCGCTGCCGGTCGGACGAACCGGTGCGCCGACATGATGAGCACGGGGATCTCGGCCGTCGTGGCATCGGCCTTCATCGCCCGGAGGATCTCGTAGCCGTCCATGCCCGGAAGGCCGAGGTCGAGGATGACCAGGTCCGGCTTTGGCTCCAGCAACTGCAGCCCCTCGAGGCCGTCGGCGGCGAGCACCGGCTCATGGCCCTCATCGCGGAGCATGCGCGAGTACATCTCGCGCGTGTCCGGGTCGTCGTCGATCGCCAAAATACGCAGGGCGCTGCTCCTTGACGCGCGTACGAAAGCGGTGACGCAACTGTACAAGTCGGCGACCGACCGACCGCCACCTATCCTCTCGGGCGGGGCCTTAGCTCAGCGGTTAGAGCGGCTGCTTTACACGCAGCGGGTCGGAGGTTCGAATCCCCCAGGCCCCACCGAGGGGCCCGCGCGCGCTAGCTGACCACCATCCAGGGCATCGCTGGCAGCGGGAACAGCCGAACGTTGCGGCCGGCAAGAATGAGCGCGTCGGCGATGCCTTCCAGTCGCCCGAGCTGCGTCGCGAAGTAATCGAGACGCTCGGCGCCTCGCGCATCGAGGTCCGCCTGCTCGCTTCCGCGCCGCGCGATGAGCTGCCACAGCTCGAAATAATCGCGGGACAGATCGTCGGCATGGACCGTGAGCTGCGCTTCGTAGCGGCAGCGGGCCAGCCGCACGCTCGCGGTCTCGAACGTCGTCAGTCGGCCGAGGGACGCGAGGAAGTCCGCGCGCAGCCGGATCGCCTCGTCACTGCCGGCGAGGGCGCGAGAGCGCCGATATGCGCGGCCACGAGCCTTCGCCTGCACCGAAAGCTCGCGGTGGCGCTCATCGATCCGCTGGCGGAAGCGCTCGCTGCGCACCGCGGTGGTGGTCCAGACGACGGGTGCTCGAGGTGGCATCTCGTTGCGATTATCCTGCCGCTCGAGCCGTGGACAAGACTGTTCATGACCGCCCGGACGTGCGAACATGAATGAGCCCGACCTCGCGCGCTCGCTCCTCCGGTCCGCCCGGACCATCGCCGTCGTCGGCTACTCAGCCAAGCCCCACCGACCGAGCAACTCCGTGTCCGCGTACCTGCGGCGCCAGGGCTACCGGATCGTCCCCGTGAATCCGCAGCTGCGACGAGCGTCCGTTGACGGCGAGCCGTCGTACGACCGGCTCGTGGACATCCCCGCATCGGTGCGCGTCGACTTCGTGGATGTGTTCCGCCGAGGCGAATTGCTGGATGCGGTCGTCGACGACGCACTCGCCCGCGGGCTCGACACGATCTGGTTCCAGCTCGACCTCGGCAACATCGACGCGGCCCGGCGCGCGGAGGCCAAGGGCATGCGCGTGGTGTGGGATCGGTGCACCGCCATCGAGCACCGCCAGCTCGGCGGCCCGGACTAGCTGGAGGAGTCGGTCACCAGCGCGACCGGGGAGTCAAGGCCACTTCCTTCGTGACGTCTTCGCCCGCGACGACGCGCGACCAGAACGGATCGAGCTCGAACCGCGCGTTCGCGACCCGCAGCGTCGCGATGAGGGCTCCGAGATCGCTGAGCCGGTACGGCTTCGTGTTCACCTTCACGGTCGCGGTGCGGCCCCGGGCCACGAAGTGCGGGGCTGAGACGCCGGAGTGCGCTCCGGGGTAGCGCTTCGCATCGATGCGCTGCAGCGACCCCACCGGCACCTGCTCGCGGTGCGCGCCGAAGAATGTCCGGTACACGAGCTCGTCGTTATCGACGCGCAGCTCGGTGAAGTACGCGTAGTTCACGACGATGAGGGCATTCAGCGCAAGGAGTCCGATGCCGATCGCCGTCATCACGCCGTCCCGGCCCGCGGCGCCGAAGATGAGGACCGACAGCCCGGCCAGGGGGAACAGCGTGTACGACGGCCAGAGGAGCAGCAGATTTGGACGCACGCTGGTCACGGGCGAAGTTTAGGTCTCGAGCTCCACGACGGGCGCGATCGCGAGCCGGCGATCCACGTCCGCGAGCGCCGCGCGGACCGGTCCAGCCTCGGCCGCGCGCGCATCGTCATCGATCAGGCGGTCCGGATCCTCGAGCTCAGCGAGGCGCGTGGTGTAGAAGTCGTGCAGGCCGCGCAGCGATCCGCGGATGGGCATGGCGCGGTACGTGACGCCTGCCGTGTCGCAGGCGATCCGGTATTCGAGCTCGGTCGGCCGGTAGCACGAGCGGCACACGAAGATCTGCAGCTCGATGCCGTTGGCGAGGACGCGGGTCGGATGCGCGTCGGCTGCGATGTCCTCGGCCCGGCAGCGGGGGCACCGGGTGACGCGCATCGTGCGATTGTCGCTGGCATGGACCCTGCTTCGCTGGATGCTGATGGAACGATCGACGGACACGCGGGCCGCGGCCGCCGCGGTGGCGGAGAAACGGGCGGACGAGGGGGCTCAGCAGGTCTCGCCGTTCAAGGCCACGTTCGGCAAGATCGCCACGCGGGTATCGGATGCGATGGGCTCGGTGTGGGCCTTCAGCGTGGCGCTCCTCGTGATCCTGGGCTGGATCGTGACCGGCCCGATCTTCGGCTTTTCCGACACGTGGCAGCTCGTCATCAACACCGGTACGACCATCGTGACCTTCCTCATGGTCTTCCTCATCCAGAACACCCAGAACCGCGACGCGAAGGCGACGGAGCTGAAGCTCGACGAGCTCATCCGGGCGATCGGCGACGCCCGCAACGAGGTGATCGGGGCGGAGTCGGAGCCTGAGGAGGTGCTCGAGCGCCAGAAGGGCGAGGTCGAGGCCGAGAAGGACAAGCCGTCAGGACCCGCGGCCGGGCAGCGCGGTACCGAGGCGACGCGCGACAGCGCACCGCACGACGAGCCCGCACCGCACCGATAGGTCACCGCCCTCGCGTCCCGGGGCCGGCTGACCCCCTTGTCACGACGTCGATGACCTGTGCATATGGATGCCGTGGCGAATGGTGAGGGCAGGGGCTGGGCGAAGGGTCGGAGCGCGAAGAACGATCCGCGGATCGCGCGCGCGGCGGCGGCGCATCGTGGGCTGCAGTATGTAGCCCGGGTACCGGCGGAGCAGGATCGGCGGCGCTCGACCGAGACCGTGCCGCAGGCGTGGACTCCGAGACTCGCATACGCCGTCGGCCTGATCGCGACCGACGGCAGCACCGCCCGCGGGCGCAACCTCGGCTTCCCGAGCGCGGATCGGGAGCTCGTCGAACACCTCTTAGCGTGCTTGGGCAAGAGCACCAAGATCACCACCAAGTCGGGCAAAGACGGCGGCGTCTATTACCGGACCCAGATCGGCGACGCGGCGTTCTGCGGCTGGCTCATGGCCATCGGCATCGGGCCGCGAAAGAGCTTGACCATCGGGGCGCTCGACGTCCCGGACGCTGTCCTCTTCCCGCTCGTCCGCGGCCTCCTTGACGGAGATGGTTCGATCATCAACAAGCGGACCCGCGCGGATACCGGTGGGCGCAGCGACTACTACTGGGAATACCTACAAACGAAATTCGTCTGCGGCAGCCGCGGACACCTGGAATGGCTACGCGGCCGCCTCGCAGCGGCACTCGGGATCGACGGTCTGATCATCACGCGCGCCGCTCGCGGCCGGAAACATGCGTGCTACACCCTGCGATACGGCAAGCTCGCGAGCCATCGGCTCCTGCCGGCGCTGTATGCCGAACCTAGTGCTCCGCGTCTGACGCGCAAGTGGCTCGTCTGGGCCACGTATGTCGAACGGCATCCTACGCTGGCACTTGATAAAATGGCCTTCCCCGCCCAGGTGGTGAAATGGTAAACACAACAGTCTGAGGGGCTGTCGCCTGAAAAGGTTTGCGGGTTCAAGTCCCGCCCTGGGCACCGACCAGCGCGCTACAAGACCCGCATCGCCCACTTCCCACTGCGGAACCGCAACGCGAGGATGCAGGCGCGCACGCAGTAGTCCACGAGGACCGCGAGCCATATCCCCGCGAGCCCGAGGCCGAGCGGGAACGCGAACAGCACCGCAAGCGGCAGCCGCACGACGAACCAGTTCACGATCGTCGTCGCCAGCGTGAAGCGCGTATCGCCCGCACCGCGGAGCGCGCCGCCCATGGTGAAGTTCACCGCCTGGGCCGGCTGCGCGAACCCGATGACGATCAGGGCGCCGATGCCGGCGGTGATGACACCCTGGTCGTTCGTGAAGATCCCGAGGAACACGTGCGGGAGGACGGCGAGGATCGCGCCCGCCGCCGTCGTCCAGAGGATCGCCATCCGGGTCGCCGCCCACCCTGCTCGCATCGCCCGCTGCGGGTCGCGCATCCCGAGGGACTGACCAACGAGCGCGGCCGACGCGGCCGAGAAGCCGACGCACGGGAGGAACGAGAGCGATTCGAGCTGACCGACCAGCTGATGCGCCGCATATGCCTCGGTGCCGAGCCGGAACGCGAGGAATCCGAGCGCGAGGATCCCGATGCTGAAGAGGAACGATTCACCCGCGGAATAGCCGCTGATCGATGCGAGCGAGCGCATCGTGGTCCGCTCGAGCCGCCACGACCCGCCCCCGATGCGGACGCCGGCGATCCCGCGCCACAGCAGCAGCATCGTGCCGGCCCAGAACAGGATGCTCACGAGCACCTGGGCGTACGCCGCGCCCATGATCCCGAAGCCAGCCGTGGAGACGAGGAGATACGTCGCGGGGATGGTGAGCGCCGAGCCGCCGGCCGATAGCCACATCGGCGTGCGCGTGTCGCCGGCGGCCCGCATGGCGGACACCCCGATGATGGAGATCGTCTGGAACACGTTCAGGCCGCCGACGACCGCGAGATACGGCGCGCCCGCCGAGGCGACCGCGTCGTCCGCGCCGATGAGCTGGAGCAGCGTTTTCGCGAAGATCGCGAACAGCGCGCCGGTCAGGATCCCGAGGACCGCACCGAGGACCAGGGACTGCCGCACGACCCCGGACGCTGCCTCCGCGCGCCGCTCCCCCATCCGCCGGCTGACGAGCGCGACCGTTCCGATCGAGAGCGCGTTGAACACCGGGAAGAGCAGGAACGTGAACTGCAGCGACGCACCAACGGCGGCTGTGGCCACCGCCCCGAGGTGGCCGATGAACGCGATAACGACGGTCTGCCCGCTCGCGCGGATGAGCTGCTCGATGATGCCGGGCCACGCGAGCTGGAACGCAGCGCGCCCTGGGCTGAGCAGCGCCAGCTGCGCCGCCCTGCTCAGGGGCTGACCTTCGTCTATGCCTTCGACAGCCTCCGCTTCGGTCACGCCACGGCGACGCCGCTGCCGGCGATCGCGTCACCGATCCGCCAAGCCGCGACGCCGTGCGCGCTGCGTTCCCGGTGCCAGGCGTCCGCGTGCGCCGGCGGAATGCCGAGCAGCAATCCGCCGGACGTCTGCGGGTCGAGGAGGAGCCGGCGCAGCGGCTCGTCGATGCCATCGGCGAACCGCACGTGGCCCTCGCCCACGAAGTACGCGGTGTTGCGCTCGAGGCCGCCAAAGCTGACGCCCCGCTCGGCGTGCGCTCGGGCTGCCGGGAGCAGCGGGACCGCAGCCGCGTCGATCCGGATCCCAAGGCCTGAGCGCTCGGCCATTTCGTGCGCATGTCCGACGAGGGCGAATCCGGTGACATCTGTGCCCGCGTGCAGCCCCGCGCCGACCGCCGCTCGCGCAGCCGCGCGATTGAGCGCGACCATCGAGGCCACGACGGACGCAAGATCCGCAGCCCCGAGGTCGCCGTTCTTGTGCGCGGTGGTGAGAACCCCCGTCCCGAGCGGCTTCGTGAGCCACAACGCGTCGCCAGGGCGCAGCGCACCTTTTGTGAGCAGCCGGTCCGGATGCGCGCGCCCGGTCACGGCCAAGCCGAACTTCGGCTCCTTGTCGATCACGGTGTGACCGCCCGCGATGACGCCGTCGCCCTCGGCGATCTTGTCCACGGCGCCCTGCATGAGCCGCTCGAGCGGCTCGAGCGTCAGGTCGTCGGGCCAGGCCACGACATTGAGCGCGAACAGGACTTCGCCACCCATCGCGTACACGTCCGACATCGCATTGGCCGCCGCGATCGCGCCGGACGCGTACGCGTCGTCGACGATAGGCGGGAAGAAATCGACGGTCTCGATGATGGCGACGTCCGGGGCGACGCGATACACCGCCGCATCGTCCGAGGCGTTCAGCCCAACGAGCAGCTCCGCGGGTTCGTGCTGCGCGGCAAGGGGGCGCAAGACCTGCGCCAGTGGGCCGGGGCCCAGCTTCGCGCCTCAGCCAGCGCACGAGGACAGGCTCGTGAGCCTGACCTCATTCCGATCGGACACCGAACGAGGATAGGCGGGCGCGCGGGGTCAGACGGCGAGTGGCAGGTGGTCGGCCCAGTACACCACGCCGAGGAGCGCGATCGTCACGGCGACGTGGAGCGCCAGCATCGCCATTGCCTCTCGGCGCGCACGCGGCAGCCACGTGAACGCGAAGTACGCGATGGCGAAGAGCTGGATCGGCATCAACAGCTGGAACAGGTGCGCCTCGGTGCCCTCGTCAGCCTCGCTCACCAGGCCGTACAGCGCGAGATGCCGAAGCAAGAGGAGCAGCAGGAAGACCGGTATCGCCACCGGCAGCCATGCGCTCCAGTGCCGCAGCGGTGACCGCTCGGCCGTCATCGCGTTGACCATCGCCGAAAATGCTACGGCGCCGGAAACTGTCAGGCGTCTCGGCGATCGAGCAGAAGCAAGGTCGATGCGCCCAGCGTCACTGACAGCACCAGGAAGAGAAGTGCTTCGATCCATTGGGAAGGCCAGTACCGATCCGGGGGCTGGTAGAAGATGCGTTGACTCACGCCGTTCGCGGCCAGGTAGGTGAGCGTGTCGCGGGACGCGGCTGTTGGCCTGAACGCATTCTGCAAAGCCTGCACGCGCTCCTCGGGGACAACGCGGCCTTCGGGATCGATGAAGTCGATCCGAACGATCCACGGTCCGGGACCGACCGCCGGCCCGGGGGTACGAGACGTGATGATGACCTCCTGCGGGAAGACGCCACCGCTGGTGCGAATGGCGGTGATCGGCGGCTCATAGCTCGGACGCAGCCCGAACTCGACGCCCAGGCGCACGACTCCGAACAGCAGGAGTCCGACGAACATGCCGGGCAGGATCCGCCGCGACAACGTTCCAGCGAACGCAGCCGCTGTGATCCCGAAGACGACGTACATGACGAACGCCGGACCCTCGATGTCGAAGTTCTGAAAGGCATTGGCTCCCGCGCTGGTGCCGTTGATCGTGGACGCGCGTCCGCCGAAGAGCGCCACCCCAACCGCCGCAGCGGCGGCGACCGCGAGCACGCTGAGGAGCTTCGCGGTCCCCCAACGCATCCGCGTGATGCCCTGGGTCCAGACCAGCCGGTGGGTGCCGTGCTCGAGGTCGCGGGCGAACAAGGGTCCGCCGATGAACGAGCCCGCGATGGCCGGAAGGAAGAACAGGAGGATGACGAGATAGCGGAACGGCTGCAGTCGATCGCCGGCCTGGACGACCGCGCTGACGCAGGCGCTTGGGAGCGCGTTGCAGCTATCGACCCCGAACTGTGTACGGACGCGCACCGCCAGGTCGGCGCCGTACACCAGCCCGACGGCAACGAGCGCCGCGCCGATGAGCAATCCAAGGATCTCGTAGCGGTGTTGGCGCCACACCAGCCAGGTCATACGGCCACCTCCACTCGAGCGCGCAGATAGGCGAGCACGATCTCTTCGAGCGATGCCGGCCGGACCACGGTGCCGTCGTTGGACGCGATCGGCTCGGCTGGCATGACCGCACGCAGAATCCAGGTCCCCTGCCGCTCCGCCGCTCGCGCGTCGACGGTCTCCCATGCGTCGCCGAACGAGAGCTCTCGGGGACCAGAGACGAAGCGATGCTGCGCGGTGATCTCTTCGATGTCTCCTGCGAGGCGGACCTTGCCGTCGAGCAGGATCACCAGGTAGTCGCAGACGCGATCGATGTCGGCGATCGCGTTCGCCGACATGATCATCGTCATCCCACCTTCGGCGACCGCTGCCATCAGCTCCTCGAGCAGCTCGAGACGCGCAAGCGGGTCGAGGTTCGCCACCGGCTCGTCGAGCAACACGAGCTCGGGCCGCTTCGCGAGAGCCACCGCGACGGCCACTTGCGCACGCTGTCCGGTCGATAGGCCGCGGACGCGCGCATCGAGCCCGATGCGGAACCGTTGCACGCGAGCGCGGGCGTAGGCGGGATCCCACCGGACATTGAGCTGCCGCCCCAGCTCAAGCGTCTCGGCGACCGTGAGGTCGCCGTACAGCGGGCGGTCCTGGGCGATGAATGCCAGCCGCGGGAGCAGGTCGGCTGCGTCCGCCCGCGGCGATCGATCCAGAACGACCATCGATCCGCTGGTCGGATAGCGCAGGCCGGCCGCAAGCTGCAGCAGCGTGGTCTTGCCCGCGCCGTTGGGCCCGACCACCCCGATCACCCGCTGCGCAGGCAGGTCCAGATCGCAGTCCTGCAGCGCGACGGATCGTCCGAAGTGCTTGGTCAACCCGACCGCCTTAACGGCGAGCATGGGGCGCCTCCTTCTCGAACGCGGCCTGCAGGGCCAGCGTGAACAGCGCGACCACGCTTTCGCGGTCAAGACCTGCAGCGATCGCGTGCTCCAGCCACCGGTCGACCCGCCGAAGGAGCGGACCCGCGACGGAGCGCTCCAGCGCCGCCGGGGCGTCGTCCGCCACGAAGGTGCCCGCACCGGTTCGGCTGATGACGAACCCTTCGTGATCGAGTTCGCGGTACGCCTTGAGCACCGTGTTGGGATTGATCGCCAGCTCCTCGACCACTTCGCGCGCAGTCGGCAGCCGGTCACCGGGACGCAACATCCCGTAACGGACGGCGTGCTTCACCTGCTGCACGAGCTGGAGGTACGTCGGCACTCCGGAGCCCTGGTCGAGGTGGAAGGCGATCGCAGCTATTTCACTACTTCCATAGTGGAATGGTAGAACCGGCCGTCGGGCTGTCAAGGACCTAACTTTGCGTGGCATGCGGGCTACCGCAGCGTCGGACGAAGGTCCACGCGAGCTCAGTATCGGAAGGCGGTCCGAACACCCTTCGGGAGCAGCACTGATGTGCCGTCTGGCGAGACGATGTAGACGTCCTGATCGCTCATCGTGTTGTTGAGGCTCCCCGCGACCGCGATGTGCGTGCCGCCCGGTTCGGTCAGGAACCCGTTGTAGAAGTAGCCGGTGGCGCGCCACACGACGCGTCCGCTCTTCCACTCGACGATCTGACTCGTGCGCTTGGATGGTCCGCTGTACCCGAACAGCAGCGCGCCATCGCCGGAGAATCCGTGGGCCTCGAAGTCGGCGACCGTTCCGAGTGCGACGCCGTCGTCCGCGCGCCGGATCGTCGTGGTCACCAAAGTGCCGACAGCGGGCTGGACCGCTTCGGCGATCAACCCACCGTCAGTGGTGGCCGAGACCCACGACCCGACTCCACCCTGACCGAGATCCGCCACTCGTACGAGCGCGCCGGTCGACAGTCGGAAGATCCAGAGGTGTCCGGCATATAGACCCTGCCCGAACGACGCGACGATCGCGCGATCGGTCGTCGCGTCACACGCGAGCACCGGATAGCCGGCGTTGTCGCTATACGTCGTGTACCCAGTCACGACCACCCGGGCCGGCTGACCGGGCGCGGCGGTCTCGAGGCGCATCGGTCCTCCGACGCTCGGCGCCGGATGCGCGGCGTCGCACGCGAACTGGCTATTCGTCGCCCAGCCGACCCGCTCGGCCCACGGGAGTGCGCCGAGCGCTCTGCCCTCGCGGTCGTACACCATCGTGTCGATGACGTATCGCGACCCGTCGGGCGACTGGGTCCAGTACGTCGTCGGAGGGACCTGCGCCTTCAGGATCCCAGTCGCAGCGCCGTCCCAGCTGATCGCTCGCAGGGACGCTTCGCCTGGCATCTGGAAGAGCAGCGCCGGCCGCCCGGTAGGGTACGTCGCGTCGGTCATGACGACCCGCGCGCCCGGAGACGGTGAGGCAGCGATCGGCACGAGCGTCGCCGCGGCCGATGCCGTGGCTGGACCGGATGTGACGGTCGTGGCGACGGGTGGCGTGGACGGCACGCCCGTCGGCGCTGACGCAGCCGGCCCGCATGAACCGCCGATCAGTGCGGTCAGGATGAAGAGCCGTCGGACATCCACCCCGCCATCGTCGCGGCCACGCTCGATCCGTCGTCCGACTTAGCAACGCCTAAGTCTTAGCAATGCCGATCGTTCCTCAGCCGCGCTCCTGGGACCCGCCGATGCAAAACGAGCCGTCCAAGAATCGGCGTAACCGGCGCCCGTGAACCAGCTGCTCCGCAACGCGGTAAGTCCGGATGTGGGCGAAAGCCGCTGGCGCTGCGGCCCTATGTCGTCACTAGACTTCGCGATCTGGGAATGACTGGTCCGTGAATAGACACGACGCCGCTCCGGCGAGCTGGGTGCGTCAAGGGCGGTTCCGCCTCGCACTGCCGCCGGTCGACCCTTGGATCGTCGCCGGCCTCGTCGCGTTCCTTGGCCTGCTCGCTGCGGCTCTCTTCGGCGCCACCCTCGCCCCGCATGAGCCGATCTACTTCGTCCTTGAGCACGGAAAAGATCCGCGGCCGTACGACCCCGGCGTGGTATTCCCGTTCGGCTCGGACGTGTTGGGCCGGGATCTGTTCAGCCTGGTACTCGCCGGCGCTCGTGCCACGCTCACGGTCGTGCTGCTCGCTGGACTGGCGCGGGTCCTTGCGGGCGTGGCCATGGCGGCGTTCGGCACGTGGTGGCGTCCTGTGGCGCTCGCGACCGAATCGATCGCCGATTTCGCCTCCGCTGTGCCGGCGACGCTTGTCGCGCTCGTTCTGGTGAAGGTCTTCGTCAGGAGCGCCGACACAAGCATCGCCGTGTTCATCGGCGCCCTTCTCGTGACCGGATGGGCCGGTCCGTACCGCGTGGTCCGCGCCGAGCTGGATCGACTGGCACACGCGCCCTTCGCCGAGGGTGCGGCCGCGATCGGCGTCGGCCGGTGGCGCGTGTTCTGGCGGCATCAGCTGCCACACCTGGTGCCGACGCTGGCGATGAACCTTAGTCAGCAGGTCGTCGCGTCGCTGGTGCTCCTCGCCGAGCTCGGCGTGCTCGGCGTATTCGTTGGCGCGACGCGACAGATCGGCGTCGAGGAATCGTTGGGCAGCGTGATCAACGGCATCGTCAACTTCGCGCAGATCGCCGATCCGCCGGAATGGGGCGGTCTGCTTGCCAGCGCGCGGACGATCGAGAGCCTGTGGACCACCCGGTGGCTGATCTTCGTTCCGGGGGTCGCCTTCGCCCTCACGGCGATCGCCGTCGCAATGGTCGGACTCGCGATCTCGCGGCGCTACGCACGGCGCGACGTCATCGGCGATCTTCGCAGTCGCGGAGCTGCTGTTCTTGTGGTGGCGGTCGCCGCGTTCTTCGCAGTTGGCGCCGTCGTGCCGCCGCGGCATGCGGCCGCGATCTCGTGGGCGAACGATTCCCGCGCTGCGGTGCATGCGCCTACCGACGCGGCCGGGACGTTCGCGGACGCAGGTCTGCATCCGCTCGGCGAATCGTTCGCCCTGACGCGGAGTGCGGTGCGCGTCGCGCAGACCGCGGCCGCGACCATCAGCGTAGGCGGCATCTCCGTCAGCGAAACATGGCCGCGCGTCGCGCAGGTGCCGTTCGCGGAGGGCGTCCGCTCGTTCGTCACGACCGGTACCGGCGGCGGCGTCGTTGCCGCGTCGCTCGTGTTCGCGGCGCGCGGCATCACCCCGTCGGACTATCCGCCGCCCGTGACCACGTCGCTGTACGCGGGAAAGATACCGGACCTCGGCGACACGATCAAGGAATACCCGGACGACTACGCCGGCATCGACGTGCGCGGCAAGGTCGTGCTGCTCATTCGATTTATGGGCGTCGTCTCGAAGCTTGAATCGGCGAATGTGCGCGTCGCGGCGAATGGGATCGGCGTCGAGGAGAGCATCGCGACCGCGATCCGGCACGGCGCCGCAGCAGTGGTCTTCGTTGATCCCGCGCTGCCGTACTACACGGATCGAGTGCTGCCGTACACGTTCGGCAGCGGGCGCCTTGTCGGCGGGGTGAGCCCGTACTTCCGTGCGGAACAAGACGCGCCAGCGGCGTCCACGAACGGCGTGCCGGTGGTCGTGCTCAGTGACAAGGCCGCAGCGCCGCTGGCCAGCGCATACGGCATCGATCTCCCGGCGCTCGTCGGACAGGACCAAGCCGACGCCTGGAAGCACCGGCCATCTGTCGCGCGCGACCTGGGCGTGACCGCCCGTGTGGAGGTCCCGCTCGAGCGTAAGGCGGCGACTGCAACGACGGTCCTGGGCGAAGTGGCCGACGTTCCGCACGCTGTGGGGCACGTCATGGTCTGGGCGGTGCGCCAGCCAGGGGACCCCCATCCGAGCGCGGACGCGCTGGCCGCGGTCGCGCGGGCCCTCGCTCCTCGCGGTTCGCCGTTCATCTTCGTCGACTTCGATCCCTCCGTGGATCCGAAACAGAGCGCCCAATCAGTTCGCGATGCGCTGGGCGATCGCCGCGTCTCGCTGGTGGTCGTCATGCGGAACCTCAACGGCGATGCGCTGCGCTTCACCACGCCGTTCGGCGATCTCATTCCGGCCCTTGATCTATACGCGTCCCAGGCGAGGGCCCGGGCGCTCGTGACACAGACGACGGCACCGATCACGTCGCTGGACGGCATCGCGCCATTCATCGATCTCAAGACCGTGCTGATCGAAGGGACCGGTGACAGCGGTGGCGACCTGCGCGGCGACGCCGCTGCGGTCGTCGGCTACCTCGCCGGACGCCTCGCCCTGGGCGCAGAGGAGCTTCCCAGATGAGCCGGAAGGCACTGCGGATCCTGCGGATCCCCCTAACGATTGGCGCGATCTGGTGGGTCCTCGCGGCGTTCGTCCCATCCGCGATGACTCAGTACTCGCCGTACCTCGTGCGGGCCGGGATCCGCTGCATTCGTCCTGCAAGCGTCGTCGGCGGGCAGGTGCTGCCGGCCAACACCTGTCAAGGACTGGCTGATCTGTACCACCGCACGTTCAACGACCTATTCGTCGAGTCGATGTTCCGCAGCCTCGCGCTGCTGCTCGGCGCGGCGGTCCTGGCCCTGACCGTCGGCACGCTATTGGGCGTAGCCGTGGCGCTCATGCGCCGGCGGGCGTTCGCCAGCGGCGGCATCCTGGCTGTGACGACGCTGCTCACGGCCGTACCCGCGTTCTTCGTCGCGTACTTCCTGCAGATCGTCGTGATCATCGTCGGCGCCACCCCGGAAGGTGGAAAGCTCTTGCCGGTCTTCGGCTTCGGCTACGACAGCCACCTGATCCTGCCCCTGCTGTCGATCTCCTTGCCGGCGATCGCCTACACCGCCCAGTTGACCGCCACACGCATGATCGATGTCCTCAACGCCGACTTCATCACCGTCGCCACCGCGAAGGGGTTACGCAGCACCTCGATCCTCGCCGTCCACGTGATGCCGCACGTTCGACCGGTCCTCCTCGAGGGCCTCGGCAGCGGTCTGCGCGTGTCCGTGGCGAGCTTGCCGATCATCGAGTACCTGTTCAACTGGCGCGGCATCGGTCAACTCGCGCTGGAGGCCGTCGGAGTCCATGACGCGGCCGGCTTCATCTTCGGCGCGCTCGTGCTCGCCGTGTTGTTCACGACGCTCTCTGCCCTGGCTGACCTCTCTCGGCCCCGCGCCCTCTACCAAGCGGGCTAGCGGACTTCCTCAGCGACGAGGCCTTCCCTCGGGTGCGTCGTACCGGGGCCGATGGCTGGCGATGGCGTGCAGCTCGGCGCGACTGACCACGGTTATGCAGGCGCACCAGAAAGCGGGGTCATCGGTGGTCGTCTTCGCGAACGGAGCAACACGAGGACCAAGACGAGGACGATCGCCACGCCGAGGTAGAGCAGCGGAGGGATGGCGGCGAGTTGGTCGAAGAGTTGGGCCAGCGGACCTGTGTCCGAACTGAGTGCCTGACCGGGACCGAGCGCGCTGATCTCCGTAGCGCTCGCGAGACCGGGGTGGCTGCCGCTGCATGAGTCGGTTCCGAGCTCGGTGCCGGTCCGACGGAGGTAGAGGGTGTGCATCGTGCCGGCATCGGCCTTGTAGTCGACGCTCGAATGAACAGTGACCCCGGGGTTCGACGCACCTTCCGGTCTGGGCCCGATGCGGACGCTCACCGGGCCAGCGGAAAGGGTCCCGCGGTAGATGACCGAGGGCCGGAAGGTGATCGGACCACCGCCGAGGCCGACGGCCGTCACAACGCCTGAGGCGATCAGGTCCGCGCGTTGGATCTGATCGGCGAGCACTGGCGCCAGGCAGGAACCACGCGCTACCTGAGGCGTGGCGAGCAGCAGGCCGATGGCCAGGGCAAGAGCCAACGCGACCACGACCTCTCGCCTCACCGCGGCCAGTCCGTTGCCAGTCCTCATCTCCTTTCTCATCAGAGTCCCAGGGGCTGCGCCCGGATGCTCGTGTACCAAAGGCCGGCCGCGAGGACGATCAGCAGGAGTGCGAGCGCGAGATTCGCTCCACCACGGCCGCGCCGCACCAACACGGAAAGCAACAGGATCGCCGCCACCGCGACGAGTGCCAGGTCGAGTCCGACGAAGAAGAGCTGCATCAGATCACGTTGTGCTCGGTCACGAGGGAACCGCGCGCGAAGCGCTCGAAGCGCAAGGCGGCCACGTCCACGCTCGTTGGCTCGCCGCAGATGATCTGGGCCACGACCTCGCCCGCCGCTGGGGCGTGCATGAGGCCGTGACCCGAGAAGCCCGCCGCGCACACGAACCCCGGCACCTCGTCGATCGTACCGAGGATCGGGTGGCGGTCAGGCGTGTCCTCGTAGAAGCCGGCCCATCCGGTCTTCACCGTGGCCTGCTCGAGCGGGGGCAACCGGCGTAACGCGTGCTCGACCACGGTCGGCAGGAAGTCCCAGTTGACCGAATCGTCGAACCGCGGCGGATCGGCCGGATCGGCCATGCCGAGAAGAACGCCGCCGGATTCGCGGTGGAAGTACAGACCCGATGCGAATTCGATCGTGAGCGGGAACTCGCGATCGAGTCCGGGCACGGGACCGGTAACGAAGATATGCCGGCGCAGCGGCACGATCGGAAGCGACAGTCCGACCATCGCGCCGATCTGCGCGCCCCATGCACCGGCCGCGTTCACCACGGTCCCGCACTCGATGCGCTCATCGCCGGCGCGCACCGCGGTCACCCGGCCGCCGGTGACATCGATCGCCCGCGCCGGCGCGCCCTCGCGGAACTCGACGCCGCGCTCGCGCGCTCGGGCCACGTATCCCTGCAGGATGGAGTGCGGGTCGGCGTAGCCGTCCTTCTCGCAGAACGTCGCGAATCGAACGTCGTCGACGCGGATCTCCGGGAACACGGCGTGCGCGTCCGCGCCCGTCATCCGCCGCGCCGGCACCCCCAGCCGCTCCCACAGCGCAAGCGACCGCTCGAAGGGGACCACGTCGCGCTCCTCGGTGATGAGGAACAGGTAACCGACCTGGCGCAGCTGCGGGTCCACGCCCATCTCGTCCGCGAAGGCTTCGAGCCGCGGCAGGGCCAGCTGCGACATCCGCACGTTCACCTCGGTGGAGAACTGCAGCCTGATCCCGCCAGCGTTCTTGCCGGTCGATCCGGTGCCGAGGCGATCGCGCTCGAGGACGACGATGCGTCCCGCACCGCGAAGGCTCAGGTGATACGCGATCGAGGCGCCGATGACGCCCCCGCCGACGATCACGACGTCGGCGCTGCTCATTGCTCCGGTGGCACGGCGGAGGGCGCGATGCGGACCATGGCGAGCAGGGCCTTGTACAGCTCCAGGTAGTCACGGGATGCGTACGCGACCGCTCGGGGGCCGCTCCGGCGCGTCCCGGGGATGAGCTCGGCCATGTCGGCCATCGCCGACGTGAGGAACACGAGCTCGATATCGTTGCGGGCCTTCGGTTTGACGGGCTTCGCGTCGCGCGCGACATCCATCGCCTTCGCCGCGGCGACCTGCAGCAGCTCCTGCACCCGCTGGGGATGCAGCATCTTCGCCGAGAACCGTCCGGTCGCGTCTTTCGTCTTCACCGTGACGCACGACGGCACGATCGCACGCGCTTCCCGACATGTCGCGCCGTCGCCGGAGACGAGCGTGACCGTGGCATCGAAGTAGCCGGCGAGGTACACGTTGAGCGTCGTCTCGCCGACGGGCTGGCCGTTCAGATTGCACTCGTAGATCGCGCGGCTGGCGTACGTGTGATCGAGGACCGCGCGCGGATGGCCAGCCCGGCCGTGGTAGCCGATGAAGAAACAGGTGCCGTACCCGCCGTCGATCCCCTGCCCCATGCTCCACGGCTTGGCGGTGCCGATGAGGAGCTCGGCGCGCGGATCGACCTCGTCGGCGTAGAGGTTGTGCATGCTGGCATGCGAGTCGTTCACGCAGAAGCGCGCCGCGCCGTTGGATGCGGCGCCCTCGATCGCCGCGTTCACCTCTTTGGTCATCCAGGTACGCGCGCGCTCGTACTCGGGCCCGCTCATCATCACGTGGCTGTACGCCGCCACGCCGCCGATGCCCTCCATATCGACGGAGATCCACACGCTGGAGGGATCGCGCTTCGGCACCGTGAGGGATGGTAGCGAGGACCTGGGCCTCTGTGCCGACGGCGGGACTTGAACCCGCACTCCCTTGCGGGAACCGCCACCTGAAGACGGCGCCTATGCCAATTCGGCTACGTCGGCGAAGAGCGCAATTGTACCGCGCGTCACGGCCGATGGCGCGAGAGGTAGCTCTGCCAGATACGGTGTTTCCTCTCGAGCCGCGGCACCGTTGCGTCGCGGTACAGGAACGGCAGCAACCGCAGACCGTCGCGTTTCCCGTATCGCAACGTGACGTATTCGTGCCGTTCGGGCGTCGCGGCCGTGACGCCGAACCAGCCGGCTGCCTCCGCGAACGGATACAACTTGTCGCGTAGCCACTCGAGGTGCACGCGACTCGCGGAGTTGAAGCCGACGACGATGCGTTCGTATCGGTAGTCGGGATACGTACTCTTCGTGGGAGCGTGCGTGAAGTTCGTGATCCCGCCGTCGCCGTCCAAGAGGCCACGTGCGCATTCCAGGATGTAGTCGTCGGGCACATTCAACGGGCCGAGGGTCAAGCTCTTGCGTGGTGTCACGCCGACCGTGAGCAGCCACCTGCACAGGCGCACGTCACCGATCTGCGTCTTGTAGATGAGCCCACCCCGCCGAGTCCGGACCTCGGCGATCTTGTTCGTCTTGCCAAGGCATCCAAGAAGGCTCTCGACCAGCTCGCGGTCAGCACTGGGGAATGCCAAATGCCGACCGTCCGTCTGGCATCCGTCAGTTGCGAGCAGACCGACCGCGTAGGCGAGCGTCGGCGTCCACTCCAGGGAGGCCGGCGCCGCTTTCCGTCGCCGGTCCATCTCGGGCGCGACGTGCGACTCGTATGTCTGCCCCGGGTGCGCCTCCGCATTCCTCGCGATCCGCGGATCGGTCGTCGCCGTCCGGCCCTTCGCCCAGCTCTTGCCTTCGCCGCTGGTCATCCGACCGGTATGCGCAGGTCGCGGAGGCCGTGTCCATAGGACCGTGGGCTACGGGCGCACGACCGTCTTGACGTACCAATCCTCGACGTTCCAGAACCGCTGCGGCGGATCGTTCACGGGCGCGACCCGGAACCCATGGAGCGTCCGTGACTGCGCATACAGATAGTCGGTGTAGTAGAGGAACACGACCGGCAGGTCAGTTGCGATCGCCGTCCAGATCTGGGTCAACAGCTCCCGTCGTTTGGACTGGTCGACGGTCCGCCGGGCCTGCTCCAGCAGCCGGTCCGTCGGCAGGGTCGAGTAGCCGGAGAAGTCGTCGCCCGGGTCGTCCACCTGGCTCGAGTGGAAGAACGGATACGGATCTGGATCGTTCCCCACCGTGATCGTGACGAGCAGCGCATCGAAGTCGCGTTGCCGCGCCACGTGGTCGACGAGCTCGACGAACGGTACCGCGCGCACCTCGACCCGCACGCCGATGTTCGCGAGGTCGCCGGCGATCTGCCGCGCCGCGGCGACGCGGGGCGGCTCGTCCGATGTCGCGATCGAGAACGTGAGCACGACGCCGGCCTTGTCGCGGATGCCGTCGCTGTCGTGGTCGATCCAGCCGGCGCCGTCAAGCTGCGCCTTCGCATCGGACGCGGAGAAGCCGTATCGCGGAATGTCGCGAACGAACGCCCAAGAGGTCGAAGGGACGAACTCGTCTGCGAGGCGGCCGCGCCCGTCCGCCGCGACCTGGAGCACCTTGCCGCGGTCGATCGCGGTCGCGATGGCCTGCCGCACCGCCCGGTCACGGAATACGGCCTTCGTTGGCCGGACGTTCAAGAAGAGCGCGGTGAAGTCGTTGGTCGGGAGGCTGAACAGATCGACGCCCTTCAGCGTGCGCGCGCGGAGCGCATCCTGCGGCGAAAGGCCGCCCGTCGCATCCACTTCACCGCGCGCGAGCGCGGCCAGCGCCTCACCGGCGTCCCGGTAGAAGCGCAACACGATCTTGTCCAGGTAGGCCCGCGCCCGGCTCGGCTTCGTCCGGTAGAAGTCGTCCGATCGCACCAGTGTCACCTGCCGCGCATCGAGCTCGCTCACCCGAAATGGGCCGGTGCCGATCGGTCGGGTGTTGAACGGCTGGCGCGCGAGGTCAGCGAAGGTCACGTGGCCGAGCAGATGCGCCGGCAGCAGCGCGACCGTCGTGCTTCCG
>JBBQZK010000035.1:0-22966 GCA_038207785.1 Candidatus Limnocylindria bacterium
GCCGGCCGACATCCCCGCCCTGCCGGTCGCGCGTCGTCGGATCGTGCGCGATGGAGAAGAAGACCTTCAGCAGCCTGCCGTAGGTGAGCTTGCCGGGGTCGTACCGGATCTCCACCGCCTCGGCGTGGTCCGTCGTGCCGCGGCACACGGTCTCGTAGTCCGCCGTGTCCGCCGTGCCGCCGGCGTATCCGGACAGCACCGAGCGCACGCCGTCCAGCTGGAGGTAGACCGCCTCGACGCACCAGAAGCAGCCGCCCGCGAGAACGGCCGTCTGCTCGCCGCTCGCGGGCGCCGCATCGATCGCCGGATCGGGGAACTGCTCAGGTGAGACCACTCGGCCTCATTCTATTTCCCGTCGGTCAGCCCGATGACATTTCCGTCAGGATCGCTGAAGAGCCCGATGGTGGTGGTCGGCCCGACCTTCGTGACCGGGAACACGACCGTGCCGCCGCCGTCGGTGGCCTTCTTCATCGTGGAATGGAGGTCCTTCACCACCACGTAGAACGTGACGAACGCCTTGGGTCCCCGGAGCGGCCCGATGCCGCCGCCGACGCCCTTGCCGCCGGCGTCCGTGTCGACGAACGTGTAGTCGTTCTCCGGCATGAAGTTCATCTTCCAGCCGAAGACGTCGCCGTAGAACTTCCGCGCCTTCGCGGGATCCGCACTGTTGATCTCCCAATTGGTGACCGGATCGCCCATTTTGATACTCCCTTTTGATTACTAGTCCCTCTTTGGAGGCTCGCTAGACGTCTGTAGGCACGGCTCTCCCTTCTGCAACTTGGGTCAGCCTGGGAAGGAAGTGGTCCCAGCCGACGGTGTGGCTCGCGAGCTCGGCGGCGGGCAGGCCGCGGTGCACGAGGTGGAGGCGCGTCCCCGTGCCGCGCGGCTCGAGATCGATCTCGACGGTCGAGCCGCCGGGTCCGACCGCGGCGCCAGGAGCGTCCCAGCCCCAGGTGAACACGACGCGACGGTTCGGCACGACCTCCAGGTACGCGCCGCGTACGGCTGCATCCTTGAACGTCACGTGAAAGGTGCCGCCGGCCCGGGGATCGAGGTCGGCCGCGCGTCCCTTCCACTTCACGTACTCAGCCGGATCGGTGAGAAGGGTGAAGACGGTCTCCGGTGATGCGGCGATGTCGATGACGCGCTCAATGACGTCGACGTCGATGGTCATAGCTCCCCTTCTCCCGCTCGGCGCGCTCCGCGGCCGCCTTCAGCCCGGACAGCTCCGCATCCCAGAATGCCCCGAGGTAGGCCCGCAGCTCCTGCACCGCGCCACGGCGCGCTCGGTAGATGCTGCGCCTTCCGTCGCGCCGGAACGTGACGAGCCCGGCGTCCTCGAGCACTCGCAGATGCTGCGAGATCGCAGGGCGGGTCACGTCGAAGTGCGACGCGATCTCCCCCACCGAACGCTCCTCGTGCCATACGAGGCGCAGGATCTCGCGGCGCCGAGGCTCGGCGATCGCGCGCAGTGCCCCGTCCATGCCGGGTTAGGTTAGTCGTCACTTACCGATCTGGTCAAGCCCTCAAGGGCTAGCGTTGCGGCATGGCCGATCTCGCGCGGTATCCGCTGATCCCCTGGCCCCGCTCGATCGAAGATCGCGACGGCACGTTCGCGCTCCAGGCGGGAGCCGCGATCGGCGTCACCAGCGGCAATGCCGCCGTACGCGCGATCGCCGAGCTCCTGCGCGGGTACCTGAAGGAGCTGTCGGGGGTCGACGCGAGGATCGGCGACGCCGGCGCGATCACTCTTGCCGTGCGATCGGACGCTCCTCTGGGCGCCGAGGGCTACCGCCTGGATATCAATACGACCGCCATCGACATCACAGCGCGCGAGCCGCGCGGACTGTTCTACGGGATCCAGACCCTCCGGCAGCTCGTCGCGGCGTCGCCGAAAGCGGTGCCCGCGGTGCGGATCGAGGACGCTCCGCGCTTCCCGTATCGCGGCCTCCACCTCGACGTGGGCCGGCATTTCTTCCCGGTCGAGTTCATCAAGCGGTACGTCGATCTCCTCGCGACGTTCAAGCTCAATACCTTCCACTGGCATCTCACCGAGGATCAGGGCTGGCGCCTCGAGATCAAGAAGTACCCCAAGCTCACGGAGGTCGGCGCATGGCGGACGGAGACGATCGTCGGTCACGCCCGCCGCGGCGCCACGGGCTACGACGGCACGCGGCACGGCGGCTTCTACACGCAGGATCAGGCCCGCGACGTCGTGGCGTACGCGAAGGTGCGCGGCGTGACCGTGCTTCCCGAGATCGAGATGCCCGGCCACAGCCTCGCCGCGCTCGCGGCGTACCCCGAGCTCGCGAACGTGCCCGGCCCCTTCGAGGTCCGCACGACGTGGGGCATCTCGGACGAAGTCTTCTCGCCGAGCGATGCGACGTTCACCTTCCTCGAGAACGTGCTGCGCGAGGTGATGGATATCTTCCCGAGCGAGTACATCCACATCGGCGGGGACGAAGCGCCGAAGAAGCGGTGGAAGGAGAGCGCCGCGGCGCAGGAGCTGATCAAGAAGGAGAAGCTCGGCGACGAGGACGAGCTGCAGAGCTGGTTCATCCGCCGCATCGAGCGGTTCCTCAACGAGAACGGGCGCCGGCTCATCGGCTGGGACGAGATCCTCGAGGGCGGCCTCGCGCCGAACGCGACGGTGATGTCATGGCGCGGCACGAAGGGCGGGATCGCCGCGGCGAAGCAGGGCCACGATGTCGTGATGGCCCCGCAGGAGGATCTCTACTTCGATCACTACCAAGCCGACCCGGAGCACGAGCCGCTCGCCATCGGCGGCATGACGCCGATCGAGGACACGTACCGCTACGAGCCCGTCGCGCCCGAGCTCTCCCCCGAAGAGGCGAAGCACGTGCTCGGACCGGAAGCCTGCATGTGGACCGAGTACATGCCGACCACCGACCAGGTCGAGTACATGGCGTACCCCCGAGCCTTGGCGCTCGCCGAGATCGCGTGGTCGCCGCGTGCGGCCCGCGACTGGACCTCGTTCCAGGAGCGCCTGCCCACCGCGCTCGCGTTCCTCGACCGTCTCGGCGTGCACTACCGCAAGCCCAACTCAGTCGGCTAAGCCACCTCGGCGATCGCGACCGGCCGGCCGAGCTCGGCCGAGCGGTACGCCGCGAGGACCACCTCGAGCGAGCGCAGTCCGTCCGCACCGGTGATCGGCACCGGCCGTCCGTCGAGGATCGCGTCCACGAAGCCCGCGACCATGAGCGCGTTCAGGTCGTCGCCCCAGCCGACGAGCTTCGTGGTGCCGGCTGCGTCGTCGTAGTGCGTGAGTGACTGGCGGAAGACGTCGACGTCGACGGTGGCGCGGTCACCGACGACGTGCAGCGTGACGCCGCCCCACGTGGGATACGTCGCGGGCCGTGACCAGCTGCAATCGATCGACGCGAACGCGCCGCCGGCGAGATCGAGCGTCAGCAGGCCGCAATCCTCCACCGGCAATCCGTACAGGAACGAGCCGAGCTCGGCGTGCACGCGGACGACCTCATCCCCAAGCAGCCACCGCAGGGCGTCCGCGACGTGGACGGTGTGGTCCATCGCGGCGCCGCCGCCGGCCTCGTGCGGATCACCGAACCACCGGCCGGGATACTGGCCCGGATTCCGCGCGCGCACGGCCCGGATGGCGCCGAGGCTGCCCTCATCGATCGCCGCCTTGAGCGCACCCGCGGCCGGGCTGCTCCGCACCGGCAACGCGACACCGAGCTGCACGCCCGCCCCCCGGCAGGCCTCGATCATCGCCCGACCATCGGCGGCCGTCGTCGCCAGAGGCTTCTCGCAGAGCACGTGCACCCCGGCCGCCGCGGCGGCCTCGGTGTAGCGGCGATGGCCGGCGTTCGTGGATGCGATGACGACCGCGTCGCTGGCCGCGAGCAGGTCTTCCACGGTCGCATGCGCCGGACCGTCGTGACCGGAACCGGTCTCGTCGTACGAGCCGCTGAACGCGACCTGAGGGAGGGACGCGAGCGTGCGCGCGAGCCCCGGCGCATGCACGTGCGCCCACGACACGAGCCCGACGCGCAGCCGCTTCACGCCGGTGCTTCCCATGGCACGACCTCTCCGCGCTCGGCGGACTCGATGACCGCGAGGCCGAGCCCGAGGGAGCGCGACCCTTCCCGGCCGTCGATGAGCGGCGGCTCGCCCCGTCCGAGGCGCTGCACGAGATCCCGCAGCTGCCGGCGGTAGGGCGTCTCGACCAGCGTCGGCGCGGGGATCACGCCGGCGCTCGCATCGCCGGCAGGTGTTTGCACGACGAAGGGAACGACCGCGCGGCTGTCGTGCACCAGCATGCCGCGGTCTCCCCGGACCTCGAACGTGGTCCGGAAGCCCGCGTGCTCCGCCCAGCTCGCCTCGAGCTGCACGATCGGACGGTCGTCGTACCGCAGGGTCGCCAGTGCGTAGTCGAGCGCGCCGCCGCCGGAGAGGCGCTTGCCGTAGACCCGCGCCGGCTCGCCGAACCACCAACGCATGACGTCGAGGTCATGGAGCATGAGATCGAGCACGACCCCGCCGCTCTTGGCCGGGTCGAGGTACCAGGCGCGTGCGGCGCCGACCGACAGCGTCCCGCGCGTCATCGTCGCGATCGCCGCACGGCCCAACGCGCCTCCGTCGAGCAGCTCTTTCGCGCGGCGGTATTCGGGGAAGAACCGAACGACATGACCGATGGCGAGCCGCACGCCAGCGTCGTCGCACGCCTGGACCATCGCTCGCGCGTCGCCGAGCGTGCGCGCGATCGGCTTCTCGCAGAACACATGCTTCCCCTCCCGAGCCGCGGCGATGGCGTGCTCGGCGTGGAGATGCGTCGGCGAGGCCACGACGACCAGGTCGATGTCATCGCTCGCGCAAAGGGCCGCCACATCTGGCGCGACCCGCGCGCCGAGTTCGGCCGCGAGCGGCTGCGCCTCGGCGATGGTCTCGGCGGCGATCGCGACGAGCTCCGCGCCGGGGATGCCCGCCGCGGCGCGGGCGTGGGTCGAGCCGGCGAAGCCGGTGCCGATGACGCCGATGCGGAGGGGCACGAAGCGCAGGCTAGGCCTGCGCGCGATCAGGCGGTGAGGCCGATGTCGAAGGTGGGGTCGCCGTCATCGATGTGGAACGTGGCGCGGCTCATCCCTTCGGTCCTGTGGCGACGATGTCGATCGCGAGGCGGATCTCATCAGTGACGCTGACGACCCGGAACCGGACCGACGGCGCCGACATGCCGAAGTCGCCGAACTTCAGCGCCGGGTCCGCCGTGGCCGTGACCGTGAGGTCGCCGCCCGTGCGAGCGCCCGTCACCATGAACGTGACGTTCTTCGTCGTGCCGTGGATCGTGAGCGCTCCCGTCAGCGTGAACGACAGGTCGCCGCTCGCGGGCAGCGGCGCGAGTCCCGTCGTCTTCGCGGGCACGAACGTCGCGGTCGGGAACTGACGCGTGTTCAGGGTGTCCTGCTTCACGAAGTTGTCCCGGTCGCGCGAGTCGCTCGATAGGGTCATGAGATCGAACGTGATCTTCGAATCGGCTGAGAACGTGCCTTCGGGGTTCAGCGAGAACGAGCCCTTCGCGCCGGTCGCCGTGAGGACCGCGTCCGAAGGGAGGCTGACCCCGACGAGCTGCTCGCGCACACGCGCGACGGCCTTCGACTTGTCGGTCACCGTCCAGGTCACGGGACCGGCGGCCACCGGCGCCGCGGTCGTCGGGGCGGCGGTCGTCGGCACGACCGTTGCATCTACCGTGACCGCCGCGGGCGAGCCGCATGCGGCGACAGCAAGTGCGACGATCATGATGAGGAAGAAGCTCCGTACCCCTGCAACCATGGGCTTCACAGTAAAGACGCCGAACGCCGGCGGGTTAAGGAACAAATAAGATGGATGCATTTGAGGCCGTGCGCACAGTCTTGGCGGTGCGCCGTTACGCGAACAGGCCGGTCGAGGCCGCGGTCGTGCGGCGGATCGTGGACGCCGCTCGGCTCAGTGCGAGCTCCATCAATCTGCAGCCCTGGCACTTCATCGTGGTGCAGGAGCGGGCCACCCTCGAGCAGATCGGCGCCGTGATGAAGACCGGTCCGTACGCCGCCAGCGCCGCCTTCGTCGTGGTGGTCGTCGTCGAGAAAGCGAGCCCGTACGCCGTGTCGGACGCGAGTCGCGCGATCCAGAACATGATCCTGGTGGCCTGGGCCGAGGGCATCGGGTCCAACTGGACGGGCTTCGGTCCGATGCCGGCGATCGAGACGCTCCTCGGCGTGCCGACCACGCATGCGGGCCTGGCGGTGGTGCCGTTCGGCTACCCGGAGGCGAAGCTTGGCAGCGGGCGAAAGAAGCGCAAGCCGATCGGCGACGTCGTCAGTCGCGAGCGCTTCGGGACGCCATTCGCTTAGGCGAACTGGACGGAGCGCTTGGAGAGGCCGAGGAAGTAGCCGTCGATCACCGTGTCCGGTGACTCCTTCGTCGCGAGGCTCGCGCCGAGCGCGACGAATAGCGGAACGAAGTGATCGACGGTCGGATGCGCGTAGCGCACGCCGGGCGCGCGGCGCTTGTAGTCGACGAGCGTGTCCACGTCGCCCTTCGCGAGCGTCTCCGCGCTCCAGAGGTCGAACTCCTTCGACCACGCAGGCGGCACCGCGTCGGGGCGGAAGTCCTCGAGGAACGGCAGGCCATGCGTCATGAAGCCGCTTCCGACAATGAGCACGCCTTCGTCGCGCAGCGGCGCGAGCTTCGTGCCGAGCTCGAGTAGCTCTTTCGAGTCGAGGCTGGGCATCGAGATCTGCAGCACCGGCACGTCGGCCTTGGGATACATGACGGTGAGCGGTACATACGCGCCGTGGTCGAGCCCGCGGGTCGGGTCATCCGCGATGAGCTGGCCCGGGAGGAGATCGCGGACCCGCCGCGCGAGGGCCGGCGCGCCCGGCGCGGGATAGGTGACGTCGTAGTACTTCTGCGGGAATCCGTAGAAGTCGTACAGCAGGGGCACCGCCGTCGTTGCGCCGATCGTGAGGGGCTGGTTCTCCCAGTGCGCGGATACCACGAGGATCGACTTCGGCGCGGGCAGATCGGCCGACCAGCGCGCGAGCTGACCCGGCCAGATCGGGTCGTCGACGAGGATCGGCGCGCCGTGTCCGAGGTAGAGGGCCGGCATGCGGCTCGTGGTGATACCGGTCATGGGGTCGCCTCGGGTAACGCGTTGCCGGTCCGCGGCATTCCCCGAGCGCGGCGCGTCGCGAGGAACGAGCCAACGAGAATGAGAGCGAATCCGGCGGCGATGCCGGCCGTGAAGGGCTCGTTCAGCAGGACCACCCCTAGGACGATCGCGACGGCCGGATTGAAGTACGTGATGATCGTCGAGCGGATCGGACCGACCTCGGCGATGAGAGCGAAGAACACCAGGAAGGCCACGGCCGTGCACACGACGCCAAGGAATACGACGGCGAACAGCACCTGAATGGAGGGAAGCGCGCCGGGCAGCTGCGCGATGCCCACCGGGGCGTATGCGATCGCCGTAAGCACGAGCGACGCGGCGACGACCCCGACGGCCGGTGCCCCCTGCAGTCGCCGGGCGATGATCATCGGGCCGATGGCGTAGCCGATGACGACGAGGCCGATCTCTCCGACGGCGACGAGGTCGTCGGCAGCGACGTCGAGGCCGACCACGAGCGCGACGCCGGCGAACCCGACGAAGAGGCCGAGCACCCGGCGCAGGTCCGGACGATCGTCGCCGCCGACCATCCAGACGAGCAGCGCGCCCACGAGCGGCACGCCCGCGATGAGCAATCCCGCGAGCGAGCTCGTGATGCGCCGCTCCGCGTCGGACACGAGGATCCACGGTGCCGCGACCTCGACGAACGTGTAGGCGACCACCCAGCGCCACCGTGGAAGCAGCGGCCGCAGGTCTCCGCGCGCGGCCGCGAGGGGTACGAGGATGAGGGCAGCGACGGTCGTGCGCAGCAGGACCAGCGTCGCCGGCGTGAGCTCGGCGACGGCGATCTTGATGAGCAGGTACGGGATGCCCCAGATGAGAGCCATCGCAGCGAACAGGAGCCAGCCGCGGCGGGTCACCGCGCAATTGTCGGGGAAGCCGGCCTCACTAGAGTGGCGTTCGTAGCGGAGGACACGAAAGATCGGATGAGTGAGCCTCTCAATCTGGACGAGTTCGAAGCGATCGCGCGCGAGTCGCTGCCCGCGATGACCTACGACTTCATCGCCGGCGGCGCGGAGGATGAGCGCAGCGTCGCGGGCAACCGCGCAGCATTCGGCCGGCGCGTGCTGCGCAATCGCGCTTTGGTGGATGTGACGTCACGGGACCTGCGCACGGAGCTGCTCGGTATCGAGCTACCCCACCCCATCCTGCTGGCGCCAACGGCGCTCCATCGCCTCGCGCACCCCGACGGTGAAGCGGCGACCGCCCGCGGCGCTGCGGCCGCGGGCGCCCTGTATACGGTCTCGACCGCGACGAGCACTCCCCTCGAGGAGATCGCGTCCGCTGCGCCAGACGCGCCGCGATGGTTCCAGCTCTACCACCTTGGGCAGCGCGAGGCGAGCGAAGCGTTGATCCGTCTCGCAGTGGCCACCGGTCATCGGGCGATCGTCCTCACCGTGGACGTACCGCTCCTGGGGCGCCGCGAGCGGGATCTCCGCAACGCGTTCACCCTCCCGCCGGGCATCGGCATGACCCACGCGTACGAGCCGGCGTGGGCGCCGCCCGCGGCCGACGCGTCGAACGCGTGGGCAAGCCCGATCGCGAGCGCGAACCTGGGCTGGGACGATCTGAAGTGGATCCGCGCCGCGGCCGGCGGACTCCCGCTGCTGTTGAAGGGCATCGTGCGCGGCGACGATGCGGAGCGCGCGCTCAACGCCGGTGTCGACGGGATCTGGGTGTCGAATCACGGTGGCCGTCAGCTCGACGGGGCCATCGCGACACTGGACGCGCTGGCCGACGTCGTGCGGGCCGTCGCAGGCAACTGCGCGATCATCGTCGACGGCGGTATCCGGCGGGGCACGGACATCATCAAGGCCCTCGCGCTCGGCGCGGATGCCGTCGCGATCGGACGGCCGCAGCTCTACGGGCTCGCCGCCGGTGGCGCAGGCGGCGTGCAGCGCGTGATCGAGCTGCTTCGCGCGGAGCTGGACCTCGGCATGGCCCTCGTCGGCGCGCCGTCGCTCGCCGCGCTCGAGCCCGATCTGGTCGGCTAGGTCCGATCCTTCTCGAGGGTCCCGTGCTGGATCATGAGCTCCTTCTCATTCGACGCGAAGCTCACGATCGATCCGCTCTTCTCGTCGACAACGGTCGTGAGCGTGAAGCCCGATCTGGCGAGGTAGGAGAACGCTTTGACGTCGTCGTTGATCGGGGCGTGCTGATATTTGGCGCTCGAGTCTGCTGAGGGCTTCGCCTCGCCGCCTTCTTTCCAGGACACCGTGCCGTCGGTGCCGAACCGGTGCTCGAAGACCTTGCCCTTCATCGGACCGTCGCTGTACGTCCAGCGAAGTGTCTTTCCCGACAGTGGATCCGCGGCCATGAGTACCTCCCTATCGCCGCCCGGATGTGCTGCAAGTGCGGCGCCAGCGTCGTCCATGTGACGATGAGCCTGTGACCGAACGCCTCGGCGCGACGCTGCGGGACGGCGGGTGCGACTTCCTCGTCTGGGCCCCCCGACCGCGCAGCATCACGCTCCACCGTCCGGGCCATGTCGATCTGCAGATGGAGCGCGACGGCGACGGCTACGCGCGCCTCCATGTCGACGGAATGCGCGCCGGTGATCGGTACGCATACCGCCTCGACGGCGGCGATGCTCGTCCGGATCCGGCGTCGCGCTGGCAGCCGGACGGCGTCCATGGACTGTCGGCCGTGGTCGACCCGTCCGGATTCGCGTGGCTCCACGACGGACCGGTCGCACCGCCGCTCGCGGACCTCGTCTTGTATGAGCTGCACGTCGGTACGTTCACCGCGGTGGGCACCTTCGATGGGGCCACACGTGGGTTCGATGGCCTGCGCGACCTCGGCGTGAACGCCCTCGAGCCGCTGCCGATCGGACAGTTCCCGGGCGCTCGCAACTGGGGCTACGACGGCGTTCAGCCGTTCGCGGTGCAGCAGACCTACGGCGGGCCCGAGGGTTTCCGGCGATTCGTCGACGCCGCCCACGCCGCCGGTCTCGGTGTGGTGCTCGACGTGGTCTACAACCACCTCGGTCCGGAGGGGAACTACCTGGCCGAATTCGGCCCGTACTTCACCGATCGCCACCAGACGCCCTGGGGCGCCGCACTGAACTTCGATGGGGCCGACTCGGCTCACGTGCGCCGCTACTTCGTCGAGAACGCGCTCATGTGGCTGCACGAGTACCACGTCGACGGACTACGCCTCGATGCGGTCCACGCGATCGTGGACTCGTCTGCATACCCGTTCCTCGCGGAGGTCGCGGACGTCGTGCACGGCGCCGCCGCGGACCTCGGGCGACGCGGGTACGTCATCGCCGAGTCGAACCTCAACGATCCCCGGGTCATCCGGCCGCGGATGCGCGGCGGCTGGGGGCACGATGCGCAGTGGAGCGACGACTTCCACCACGCCCTGCACAGCGCCCTGACCGGCGAGCGGAACGGCTACTACGCCGACTACGGGACGCTCGACCATCTGGCCACGGCCTACGGCCGAGGCTTCGTGTACGCGGGCGAGCACTCGACGTTCCGCAACGGCCGCTACGGTGCGCCGCCCGACGGGGTCCGCGGGGAGCAGCTCGTCGTCTCGACCCAGACGCACGATCAGGTCGGCAACCGGGTGCGCGGCGAGCGGCTCGCGTCGCTCGTCCGCTTCGAGGAGCTGAAGCTCGCGGCTGCCGCGATGCTCTGCAGCCCATTCACGCCGATGCTGTTCATGGGTGAGGAGCACGGCGAGCGTGCGCCGTTCCCCTTCTTCACGAGCCACAGCGATGCCGAGCTCATCGGCGCCCTCGGCCGCGGTCGGACGTACGAGTTCGCGGCGTTCGATTGGCAGGGCGACAGTCCCGATCCCCAATCCGAGGCGACGTTCCGGATGTCGGTGCTCACCCCGCCCGAGCGATGGACGGACGAGCAGCGCACGCTGCGACGGCTCCACGCCGAGCTCCTCCGGCTTCGGCGGACGATGCCTGCCCTGCGCGATCGAACGCTCGACCCAGCGCTCGTCCGGGTGGAGCCCAACGAGGTGCTCGTCGTACGGCGGCCGGGTCCACCCGACGCCCTGCTCGTCCTCGCCCTGTCCGGTGATACCGATGCAGCCGTTCCGGGCCGGTGGCGCGTTGTGTTCGATACGGCGGATGCGGATTGGAACGGCCCGGCGAGCGAGCGCCCAGACGTCATCGCGGACCGGGTGGCGGTGCGCGGACGGTCGGCGATCCTGCTGGAGCGCTGCACGTAAAGGCGCCCCGGCCGGCGACGGCCAGGGCGCCCTCGTGCACCCGGTCGGGTGGGCTAGAGCTTCGTCGTGCCGGCCTTGTCCTCGAGGGGCACGAAGTACGTCTCGCACGCGAGCTCCACGAGCTCGGGAGTGATCTCCGCGGGCTTGTCCAGGAACCGCGCGGCCGCGTCGAGATGACCCATCAGGTCGCGGGGATGGCACGACCGGAGCGGGATGTTGCGCTGCGCGCAGTACTTGGCGATCCAGTCGGCGGCCTGCGGGTAGAACGCGATGTTCCGCTGCTCGCAGACGCGGCGGAGGATCTCCGCGAACTCCGGCGGTGACGGCGGCCGGATCTCGATCTTGTACTGGATGCGGCGGAGGAACGCCTCATCGACGAGCGACGACGGCGTGCGGTTCGTTGCGAAGACGAGGAGCAGGTCGAATGGCACCTCGATCTTCGCGCCGTCGTGGGTCGTGAGGAAGTCGACATCGCGATCGAGCGGGACGATCCAGCGATTGAGGAGCTCTTCAGGCGATGCGCGCTGGCGGCCGAAGTCGTCGATGAGCAGCACGCCGCCGTTGGCCTTCATCTGGAAGGGCGCCTGGTGCACCTGGGTGGACGAGTCGTACCCGAGATCGAGGTCTTCCATGCGCAGCTCGCCACCGACCTCGACGAACGGCCGCGTCACCGGCACCCACCGGCGGTCGAACCGCGCGTCCAGTGCGAGGAGCGGCTTGTGTCGTGAGGGGTCGTACACGCGAATGATCTGCTCGTCGACGAGGATCGCGTACGGCAGGACGATGCTGCCTTTGAGGATCGACGCGAGCGTCTTCGCGATCGTCGACTTGCCCGTGCCGGGAGGGCCGAACAGGAAGATCGAGCGGCCGCTATTGATGGCCGGTCCGAGCTGGCGGATGGTGCGCTCCGGAAGGACCAGGTTGCCGAGCGCCTTGCGCAGCTGCTCGATCGTGACATGGACGTCACCGATCGACTGGGCGCGCACGCGGGCCGTATAGGCGGCGAGCGGCACCGGCGCGGGGCCGATGTAGCCGTTCCGCGCGAGCGCCTCTTTCGCGCGCTCCATGCCCTTCATCGAGAGCGAGTACTGGAAGCTCGAGGAGGTGATCCCGGTCCCGCCCTTGACCTCGACCTGGTGCTCGGTCTTCAGGAAGTCGAGCACCGGCTGGAGGATCCGTCCGAGCGGAAGGCAGAGCGCCTGGGAAAGGTCCTGGGCGGTGGTCGGCCCGCGCTGGTAGAGGAGCTTCAGGGCAAGGTCGGCGACGAGGGCGGGGCTGAGTCCGGTCTCCTCCGGCGTGGCCGGCGCAAGGGGCGCGTATTGCTCCGCGGTGGTCGGCTGGGCGAACTCGGGCGCCTGGGCTTCGGACTCCAATGCCATGACCACGGTGTACTCCTCGTCGCGTATTGACTAGCAGCATGGGCACGCCGGCCAGAGGCGACGTCCCCCCGGGGAGGGAAAGTCACGCCTGACGAGCATGGGGCGAACGGCGGCCCGTGGGCACCCGCCCGAGCGGGCTAGGCGGGATAGCCCCTTCGGCTACCGGGGCTTTTAGGCGAAGGCAGGTCTTTGGGCGCGCCGGGTGGCGGGATCGACGCCTGCGAAGGTGAGGAAGTCCGTCATCCGAAAGGCCGGACCCGCATTTTGCAGGGTCGGGGTCCAATCCGGGCGCTGGACCAGGTACGAGGCCGGGTCGGTCTGCAGCAGGCCAAGGACGACCTCCCCCACGATCCGGCCGCCCACCGGGCCGAGGTGGAAGCCGCCGGTGTTCTTCCCGATGTCCGCGTTGGGCACCAGTGCCGACTCTTTCAGCATGTAATAGAAGAGCGGCGTGTGCTGCTCGAGGCCGATGCCGTAGGTCTTCAGCTCCTTCAGATCCTCGCCGCTCAACCGGTCGACCCCCATCTCGTCGGCGATCGCCTGGCCCGACGGCATCGACCAGGTCATGTGCCGGAGCAGGTTGCGCTGCATGAGCGCGGTCGGCGCCTTGTGGCTCGCGATCGCTCCGAGCGGCAGGGTGAACAGCGGCGTGGAGATCTTCGTGTCGATCATCTTGTTGCGCTTCACTTCGCCGTCGTTGAAGTCGAAGAAGGTCTGCCACCCGATGAACCGGCGGGGCGCCCGGAAGCCGCTCCGCAGGTCACCGGGGTCCTTCCCGGGGCTGTCGCCGAGCGCCGGGTCGAAGATGAGGCCGAAGAACGGCTTGCCCCCGTCGCCTTTTAGGTTGGCCCGGTACGACGGCCGGATCATCGTGTGGCCGACCCGGAAGCAGGCGCCCTGGAACTCGACGGGCATCGCCGCTTCGCCCTTCGCGGGGTGGTAGTGCTGGCGCCCATTGCTCAGGATGTCGTTGACCATCGCGGGTCCGACGAACAGCGGGAGGAACTCATTGACGATCAGCCACTGGTAGTGCCAGAGGGTGAGTCGCTTTGCCTCGGCGAAGATGGCCGCCGGGTCCAGGAGGCCGGTCTGGCGCGCCACGTCGACGGCCTTGTTGTGGAAGAGGATGAAGGCGCAGTGCAGGCCCGACACCATCAAGTTCTGATCGGTGCGCGGATCCGGGATGATCGCCGTGCCGTCAGCGTTGCGCGGCAGATCCTCGAAGATCCCGCCGCTCTCGATGCGGAGCTTAGCGGTGTCGTTCACGTCGTAGTACTGCGGGCTCACGTTGGGGCCCTGCCCGTAAATGGTGTCCAGGTCAAAGGCGGCCAGCCGCGCATTCACGGTGGCGGCCGGATCCGTCGGCACACCCAGCGTCGACCGGCTGTCGAACGTGATGTCGAGGTCCATGAATTGCCCGAAGAACGTCACGCCGGCGGTGTGGGTCGGGTTGTCTGGATTGGTCGGGGGCACGTTCCCGTTGACCGTGGCGTCGGCGATGAGCGCGACGGGTCCCGCGGAGATCGCATCGTTCGCGTCGAGGAGACCGCCGGGCTTGCCGAGATCGCGCATCACGTCGCGGAGCGCGTCGGTCGCGCCAGCGGGCTCCAGCTTGTCGAAGAACGGCGGCTGGTCCGGGAACATCCGCGTGAAGTTGCCCGGGACCACCGTGTGATCGCGCACGTCGATGCGGCCCAGACTGACGCCCGTCGCGACGCCCGCGGCGCCGGCGGCGCCGAGCCCGAGCCCCAGGCCGGTCAGGAACGTGCGTCGGCTGTAGCCGCCGCCGCTCGATCGCTTCGGTGTCGCCATCAGCCGCCTCCTCCGGTCTCGATCGCACCCTCGGGCAACGGGATGCCGCCCTCGGTGGCCGGTGCCGGCACGACCGGGGCGATCGACACGTAGCTCAGCATGAGGGCCGACACCGCCGCGAGCAGCGTCGTCCCGAGCCACAGATCGAACGGCCACTCGATCCGATACACGAACCGCAGGATGAGGAAATACGTGGTCCAGAGGGCCAGCGGCGTGACCCCGGCCATCACCCGGTAGCCCCGGGTGTTGTGCGCGTCGGGCTGGTAAAAGTCGATGACCGCGTCGGCGGCCAGACCGCCGACGAGGCCCGCGAACACCGTGGCACCGAGATCGAAGCTGGATAGCGCGCTCATCGCGAAGCTCACGCCGATGAATAGCAGTGTCGCGCTGCCGAACGGCAGCCGCCACCGCCGCAATGCGAGGAACAATGGCGCGAGCAGGATCAGGTTCGTCACGAGGATGCGGGCCGCCCCCGCGAACTCTGCGGTCCCGCGGACGCGCGAGCTGCCGCCGAGGTCAACGGGGATGCGGCCGATCTGCACGGACGGTGTCCAGTCCAGGAACGCGTTCAGCCACTGGAACATGAACGCGAGGACGCAGGTGACGAGCGTCAGTGCGAGGAGCGGCGGCAGCAGCCGGCGGAAGGACGCCGTCGGCGGGTAGAACCGCGGCGCGTACCACGCCGATCGCAGCGGTGCGGATGCGAGCCCGGCGGCTCCGGCGAACAGCAACAGGTGGAACGGCGTGATCACGCGCGCGACGCCGGTCTCCTCGCCGAACACGGTGTGCCACACGAGGTCGCCGAACAGTCCCCCCATCGCGAGGCCGAGGCCGCCGATCGCGAGCGGGTAGCGGAGCGGTATCCCGAGGATCGGGTGGAAGTACGGGGCCGGCTTCGCACCGCGGGTGTACAGATGGGGATTGCGCGTGACCACCCAGAGTGCCGTCGCATTGAATCCGGCGTACAGCAGCGCGTGCCAGATGGTGAAGAAGCTGCCGAGCGCGCCGTTCTGGAGGTTGATGTGGTTCCACCCGTCGAGGAAGAGACCGGCCACGAGGGTGATCGACAACAGGCTGGTGACGAGGTCCTCGCGCCAGATGGCCTTCGCGCCCAAGTGCTTCCCCCTCGCGCTACTGGAGCGGGACTATAGGTGGGCCAGGCTCGGCCGCGCGTGCCGGGCGGCGCAGCAGGAACGTGCGCTCGCGAACGTTGTCGGTGAGTGACGCGGCGCGTTCGAACTCCACGCGGGCCTCGGCCGACCGCCCGAGCTTCACGAGCAGGTCGCCGCGGACGCTCGGCAGTAGGTGGTACGTCTTGAGCGCGGGCTCGTCCACAAGCCGGTCGACGAGCGCAAGGCCGGCCCGGGGACCGAAGGCCATCCCATGCGCTACGGCCCGGTTCAGCTCGACGACGGCCGACGGCACCACCAGTGCCAGAGCGTCATACGCGTCGGCGATCGCTCGCCAGTCGGTCTCTGCCGCCGTCGCCGCGCGGGCGTGATGCGCCGCGATCTCCGCCTGCAAGACGTACTGACCGGCCGGACCGCCCAGGCTCACGGCCCGCGCGAGCGCCGCCAGCCCGCGGTGGATCAGGAGGCGATCCCACTGACCGCGGTCCTGATCGAGTAGGAGCACCGGCTCGCCGGTCGGACCGACGCGGGCGCGCGCGCGCGACGCCTGGACCTCCATCAGCGCGACGAGCCCATGCACCTCCGGCTCGTTCGGCGCGAGCTCCGCGAGCACCCGGCCAAGGCGGAGCGCGTCCTCGCACAGTCCCGCTCGCATCCAGTCGTCCCCCGCCGTCGCGGCATACCCCTCGTTGAAGACGAGGTAGATCACCTGCAGCACGGACGCGAGCTGCGCAGTCAGCGCTTCGCCGCGCGGCACCTCGAATGGAACGCGCGCGTCCGCTAGGGCCTTCTTCGCACGGACGATGCGCTGCGCGATCGTCGATTCCGGAACGAGGAACGCCCGCGCTATCTCATCCGTCGTCAAGCCGCCGAGGAGCCGCAGCGTGAGCGCGACGCGCGCGTCGGTCGAGAGGACCGGGTGGCTCGACATGAAGATCAGCCGGAGCAGATCGTCGTCGCTGCCGATCGCATTCAGGTCCGCCGGTCCCATCCGCTCCTCCGCCTCGAGCTCGCGCCCGAGCTGCTCCTGCTTCCGTGCGAGCCGCTGATCCCGCCGGAGACGATCGATCGCGCGATGTTTCGCGGTCGCCATGAGCCAGGCGGCAGGGTTATCGGGCACACCGGCTGAGGGCCACTGTTCGAGCGCGGCCACGAGCGCGTCCTGCGCGAGATCTTCGGCGAGCCCGATGTCGCGCACGATCCTGGTGAGGCCCGCGATGAGCCTCGGGGCCTCGATCCGCCAGACGGCGTCGATGGCCCCCTGCGTATCGGACGCGCTCACGCGTCCTATTCGACCATTAGCCGCCGAAGACTTCCTGAACGATGGACTCGCCGTCGCCGACGATCTTGCGGAAGCGACGGGCCCACTCGATCGCCTCGTCCTTTGACTTCGCCTCGATGAGCGCGAAGCCGCCGGTCAGCTCTTTCGTCTCGGTGAACGGGCCGTCCGTGACGCTGAGCTTGCCGGCCGCGTTGCGGACGCGGGTCGAGCCCATGCCGAGGCCACCGGTCGCGAGCAGCACACCCGCGCGCTTGGTGTCCTCGGTGAGCGTGCCGAGCTCGGCGAGCATCTGGGGGTCCGGGGGTGCCGGCACCGCGGGGTCCAGCGAGTACATAAGGAAGCGCATCGTCGTTCTCCTTCTTCCCGGGCCCCGGATCCGCTCCGGTCGGCTCGGCTCTATCTATACGTCGAATAGCGGAGGGCCCAGATCGACATGATGCGCGAACGAACCTCCATCTGGCGTTCACGAGGGCTCCACATCCGGGCGCGACGATGACCGCACCAACAGATGGAGGTCATCTACATGGCACGAGCCCTCGCGTTCTTCCTGCTCATCGTGGTGCTCATCGGCGTCGTCGGAGGTGTCGCCTATCAGGCCGGCATCGCCGCGGCAGGAGCTGCCGGAGCCACCGGAGCGGTCGCGATCACCGGGTACCCGTACGCCTACCCCATGGCGTTCGGCTTCTTCCCGTTCTTCGGGATGCTCTTCCCGATCCTGTTCCTGTTCCTCATCTTCGGGCTCGTCCGTGCGGCGTCCCACGGGGGCCGCGGCTGGGGGCACGGCTATTCGTCGGACAGGGCCAGAATGTTCGAGGACTGGCACCGTGCTGCGCACGAACGCGGCACCGCGGGGACCGCGGGGAAGGGCGACAGCTGAGGACCATCCTCGTCGTAGAAGATGAGCCGAAGATCCTGCGGATCGTCCGCGACTACCTCGACCGAGCGGGATTCCGCTCGGTCGAGGCATTGGACGGGCGTACCGCGCTGCAGGTCGCGCAGCACGACCGTCCGGACCTGGTCGTGCTCGACCTGGGGCTGCCGGACATGGATGGCCTGGACGTCATCCGCCGGCTGCGCGAGCGATCGCGCGTCCCGATCGTGATCCTCACCGCTCGGGGCGAGGAATCGGACCGCCTCGTCGGCCTCGAGCTCGGCGCCGACGACTATGTGGTCAAGCCGTTCAGCCCAAAGGAGGTCGTCGCGCGAGTCCGCGCCGTCCTCCGCCGATCCGAGCGGGCGGCTGAACCGGGACGCGTCGTGCGCGCGGGCGACGTCACTGTGGATCTCGATCGCATGAGCGTCACGGCCGGCGAGCGCGCGGTCGAGCTCACCCGCACCGAGATCCAGCTCTTGGCGACGTTGGTCCGGGAGCCGGGCCGCGTCTTCACGCGGACGCAGCTCCTCGACGCGATCCACGGAGACGAGGTCGACTCCTTCGAGCGGGCGATCGACGCGCACGTGAAGAACATCCGGCGCAAGCTCGAGGCCGATCCCCGACGCCCACGCTACGTCCTCACGGTGCACGCGGTCGGCTATCGGTTCGCGGACAGCTAGTGCAGGAGCGGCCACCATGGTGGCCCGAGAGCGAGCCCTGGCCGCAGCCTGGCCGTCGCCGGCACCGGCCCGCGCCGAGGGTCATGTTCTTCGGCTGCATGACGTTCGCGATCCTGCTCGTGCTCATCAGCCTGGGCATCGGCTCGATGGCGCTGATCGTCGCGCGCGCTGTGGGCGCGGATGTGCCCGCCGCGCCGGTGTCGCTCACGGGCGCCCTTCCGCCGATGCTGCTCGTCGTCGTGAGCATCGGGATCTTGGTGGTGGCTCGTTCGGTGCGCCGCGCGGCCGTACCGCTTGGCCAGCTGATGGAAGCGACGACCCGGGTAGCCGACGGTGAGATCGACGTCCGCGTCGAGCGTCGCGGACCGCGGGACGTTCGCCGGCTCATCGATGCGTTCAACACGATGGCCGAACGACTCGGCCAGGCCGAGGAGCTCCGCCGCCGGCTGCTCGCCGATGTCGGGCACGAGCTGCGCACGCCGCTGACGGTCATCCAGGGTCAGCTCGAGGGCGCCCTCGACGGCGTGTACCAACGTGACGACGCGCACCTCGGCGCGATCCTCGAGGAGACCCGGCACATGTCACGCATCGTCGAGGACCTGCGCATCCTCTCACTGGCCGAGAGCGGCGCGCTTCCGCTGGACCGGCGCCCAACGTCGCTCGAAGAGATCGTCGACGATGCCGTCGATGGACAGGGGCATGCGGCGGCCGCTGCCGGCATCACGGTCACGACAGCGGTGCCGCCCGATCTGCCTGCCGTCGATGTGGATCCGACGCGCCTGCGCGAGGTGCTCGACAACGTCCTCACGAATGCGATCCGCTACACGGCCTCCGGTGGCACCGTCACCGTATCCGCGCGGCGGGACGACCCGAACGTCCGGGTGCGTGTGACGGATACCGGACGCGGCATTCCGCGTGAGGAGCTCGCAAGCGTCTTCGAACGGTTCCACCGCTCCCCCGACTCACGGGGCAGCGGCCTGGGCCTCGCCATCGCGCGTGACCTCGTGCGCGCGCACGGGGGCGAGATGGACGCCGAAAGCGACGGACCCGGTCGCGGCACGACGATCCACCTCACGCTCCCGGTCGCGGCCGGGCCCTAGCGCATCCTCAGAACGAGAACGAGGTCCGGCCGCGCGGCTTGTACACGGACAGGATGGTCGCGACCCCCAGGGACGACCACCGCGGCGGCCGAAGCCACCACCATCTGTATGCGCAGCGCTCCCAGATCGCCGCTCGCGAGCGCCGCGGCGGACGCCGCACTCGCGACGTGGCCGATCGGCTGGGTATGCACCAGCAGGATGATCGGCCATCATTGCAATCGATGTTGGCCGTGCCCAAATCGCACGGACCGGAGGGCTGTGATGCTGGGTGATCATCTGGTGTTCCCGATCGTGCTGTCGACCGACCTCGCGGTGAGCCGCGCGTTCTACCACGACACGCTCGGTCTCGATGTCCTGCGCGAAGACGACGAGCGGATCATGTTCCGGTGCGGCGCCGGGTCGGTCCTGACCGTGAGCCGGAGCACGATCGGGACGTCCGACACGCAGACGCAGCTCGCGTGGCGCGTTCCGGACCTGAGAGGCGAGCTCGCCGACCTCCGCGCCCGCGGCGTCAAGATCCAGGAGTACCACGCGCCTGCTCCCAAGACGGAGGACGGGATCGCCGACATGGGGTTCGCGTGGCCGCGTGGATCGTCGACCCGCACCGGAATGTGCTCGGGATCATCCAGCCGAAGACCGCACCGGCAGGTGCCTCGCCGACCGTGACCGATCGCTAGCTGCGAACGGCGTGCGCCTTCGCGACGTCGCCGATGATCGCGGCGAGCTCGCGCGGGCGCGACCACATCGGCCAGTGGCTCGTGGGAAGGTCGACGTACGTGACGTTCCGTAGATCAGCGAGGCCCGCCACGAACGCGTAGCCCTTCTTGACGGCGTCCTTGTATTCGTCCGACGTGTACCCCGTGCACACGATCGTGCTCGGCAGGTCCAGGCGCGCGTCGTTGGTGAGCTCGGCCGCTTCGCGGAGCGCGGCACCAGGCTCGGGAACCGCACGCCGGCGGAATGTCGCCAGCTGCTCCTCGGTGAGGCCGTCGAGGTTCTCGCCCGACGCGAGCTCCTCGGGCGAAGGCAGCGCCTTCTCCACGCCGGTGAAGTCCGGGTCGAGCGCGCCTTTGGCTGGACCGGTGTCGACGTACACCATCGCCGCGATGAGCTCGGGGCACCGATCGCTCGCGCCGTAGCCGGACGCGCCGGCCCCGCTGTGCACGGCGAGCACGACGGGCCGCCCGGCTTTCCTGACCGCGTCGCAGATCGCATCGACGTGGTCCGTCATCGTGATCGCCGACCGGTCGGTGTCGATCGACTCGAGGCCGGGCAGCGTCAGCGCTGTGACGTCGTGGCCGCCCGCCCGCAATGTGGCCGCGACCTCGTCCCAGGCCCACGCGCCGAGCCAGAAGCCTGGTACGAGGATGATCGGAGCGGGGGTCATTCCGCGATGCTACGGCGACAATCTCGCGATGTACGACACCCAGCTGACCATCGATCAGATCCTGACCGCGCTCGCCGAGCAGCCGAAGGTGCGCCGACCTGACCGCGGGCTTGCCGCGTGCTCGACTCCACCGTTCTCCGACTCGAGGCGAATGGTCCGCCAACGATGTCCTCGCGCACCTGCGTTCCTGCTCGGACATGTGGGGCGGATACATCGCGATGATCGTCGCCGAAGACCGGCCGACCATCAACGCAATGAATCCCACGACCTGGATCAAGAGCACCAACTACCGCGAGCTGGAATTCGGGCCTTCATTGCGCGCCTTCAGCCGACAGCGTGCCGGGCTCTTGTCGCTCCTGCGAGCCCTGCCGAGATCCGGCTGGTCACGGAGTGCGACGGTGACGGGCGCGGGGAGGCCGCTCGAAAAGACGGTGCTGGACTACGCGCACCGGCTCGCCAACCACGAGCGATCACACGTGAAGCACATCGCGCGCCTCGCCGGCGCATCGCCGGGCTCGGCGGTCAGGCCGCGATGACGAGCGCGGCCCGCGTGTGGGTCAGCGGGTGATCTTGTAGATCCCGCCGGCTGACGCGTACTGGAGCACGTAGACCTCGCCGGCGCGGTCCTGCGCGAACGAGCCGATCGAGAATCCCGCCGTCGCGATCTGCGCTGACCCGAGGATGACCCCGTTCTCATAGCGAATGCCCCAGATGCGACCGCTGCAGTAGTCGCCGAACAGGTACACGCCACGAAGGTCCGGCGCCGCGCCGCGGTCGACGAACCCGCCGGTGACGGAGCAGCCGAGACTGTGCGGGTACTCGAATACCGGCAGCGCCAGGCCGCTCGCGCTGCACGTCGAGGCGTTGTAGCAATGCGTCGCTTCCATGATGTTCCACCCGTAGTTCGCGCCGCGCGAGACCAGGTCGATCTCCTCGAACGCGTCCTGCCCGACATCCGCGAGCCAGAGCGCGCCGGTCTGCGTGTCGAACGAGAAGCGCCAGGGGTTGCGAAGGCCGTAGGCCCAGATCTCGCCGCGGCCGCCGCCGCTGGCGAACGGGTTGTCGCCCGGAACGCGATATCGCGTGCGGTCGCTCACGTCGATGCGCAGCAGCTTCGCAAGCAACACGTTCTTGTTCTGCCCATTCCGCATCGGGTCGCCGGCTGAGCCCCCGTCGCCCATGCCGATGTCGAGGTAGCCGTCGGGACCGAACGCAAGCTGGCCGCCATTGTGATTCTCGAAGGGCTGCGCGATCTCGAGGATCACCAGCTCGCTCGTCTTGCTCGCCACCGTGCCGTTCGAAGTGAAGCTTGAGATCTCGGTGCGCAGCGGTCCGCCGCGCGTGTAGTCGACGAAGAAGGTGCCGGTCCCCGCGAAGTCCGGCGCGAGGGCGAGCCCAAGGAGGCCCTTTTCTCCGCCGGAGTCGACATGGTCACCGATGTCGAGGAAGAGCGTGGCGCTCGCGTCGCCCTCGCGGAACGTGAGGATCCGCCCGGGCTGCTCCGTCACATACCAGCGTCCGTCGGGAGCCTGCACCGCGCCGGTCATCGAGCTGAATGCGAGCCCGCCCAGCGCGCGCACGAGCCGGACCTGCGGCACCGTCGCCGCGGCCGTCGGCACAGGGGTCCGAACGGGAGTGGGCGTTGCGATCGGGCTCGGCGACGAAGACGGGGACGACGATGGTTGCGGCGAGTCGGTCGTTGACGTTGGCGCCGTGGCGAGCGGCGAGCATGCGAACACGCCCGCCAGGGCCGCTGCGAGGGGAAGCCGACAGACTCCCATCACCGTCAACATCAACGCGCAGTGGTTCGAGGCGGTACGGTGGGACCATGAGCGTCGCAGACACGAACAGGGCGCTGATCGAGCAGTTCTACGAGTCGTTCGACCGGCACGATGGGAATGCGATGGCCGCCGCATACGCGCCGAACGCGCGCTTCGCGGACCCGGTCTTC
>JBBQZK010000036.1:0-22246 GCA_038207785.1 Candidatus Limnocylindria bacterium
ACACCGCGCTGCAGCGGGACCTCGCCGACTATCTCGAGCTCTTCAACTTCGAGCGCGTCCATGACGGCCGGTACACCAAGGGACGAACCCCGGCTGCGGTGGTCTATGGTGCGCGAAAGATGCGCCCGAGATGACCCGCCCAATGTGTCGGGAGATCTTGGTGGCGGTGCACGCTAGGCGGTCGAGGCCCGGACCTGACGGGCGGCCCACGATTCAGTGCAGATGGCGTTATACGGGCACTGGCTACACGTCCGGGCCTCGGGCCGCTCCGGGTCGGCCGCGAACTGCCGAGCTCGGATCTTGGCCGCTGTCGAGGTGATCACCGCTCCGATGGCACCCATCGCATCGGGTGTCGGGGCGATCTCGCCACGCTTGCCGGATTCGAGGAAGATCAGAGCGGTCTTCGTCGGAAGCTCGCCGAAGGTCTTCTGGTACGCCAGCGCGTAGACCGGGAGCTGCATGTTCTTCGCAGCTCGGCGCTGGGGCGTGTCGTCTTCGCCATCGAGGACGCTCGACTTGTAGTCCGAGACCTCCGCGCCGCTGGCCGTTCTGTCCACCCGGTCCCACTGCCCCACCACCCGGTCGTTCCCCAGCATGAACGAGAACCGTTGCTCGACGAGGTCGGGCGGAGGCGCGCCGCGCTCGGCCTCGAAGAACCGACGGAGCGCCGTCAGTCCCGCCTCGAAGCGCTCGCTTTCGTGGTCCGGTGAGATGAAACCGCCACCGATCCAGGATGACCGGAAGGTGGCTTCGAGCTGCGGCAGCGTCGGCTGCTCCCCGTCGCGTTTCCGTCGAAGGAAATCGGCGACCGCGCGATGGAGCGCGCTCCCGTACACCATCGCTGGCGTCGGGAGGACCGGGATCCGAAGGACGTGGGCGAACCGATAGCGGAGGGGGCAGCGCCGGTAATCGTCGATCTCCGTGTATGAGAGGGTCAGGACGTTGTCGGCGCCCAGACGCGGTAGCGGACTATCCACCTCGGCGGGCGGTGCCGCGAATCGCTGGAGCTCGTCGTACGCCGCGAGGCGCACGCTCGGCGCTGCCGGTCTCCGGCCAAGCGCCTCTCCGATGAACCGGCTCGGCCGGTGCGCGCGGGTACCGCCATAGTCCGTCGCGCTGGTGAAGAAGAAGGCGTCCTTCGCGCGGGTCATCGCGACATAGGCGAGCCGACGCTCTTCGGCAACGTGGCGGTCCCGATCGCTCTGTGGTGTGCGCGCCAGCTCTTCGGGCATCCGCAGATCCGGGAGCCGTAGCGAGCCGGGCAGCCGCTCCTCGGTCGCGACGACGAGATACACGATGCCGAACTCGAGGCCCTTGGCCTTGTGGATCGAGAGCACGTTCACCGCGGTCTCGGACTGCTCGAAGTCCGCCGCCGCGGGGTCATCACCCGCCTCACGCAGGAGCTGGAGGTGCGGCACGACGAAGGATGCTCGGTCGGACGGCAGGGCCTTCCCGGCGCTCTGGACGAGCCGCAGGAATTTTGCGACATTCCGGCCTTGCTCCTCCGCGAGCGCCGAATCCGGGTCGCGATACCGGTCCAGCAGCTTCGAGCGCTCGAGGAACTCGAACAGGAGCTCTGCCGTGGTGAGCTCGACAGCCCGGGCTGCGTACAGCTCCAGGTCCGCGATCAGCGTCTTCGCGGCGAGGACCGCTTCGGCGGTGAAGCCGGTGGCCTCCTCCCGGGCGACCTCCGCGAATAGGTCGCGCAGCGGCCGCTGCCGGCGGCTCTGGGCTTCAGCAAGCCTGGCGAGCTCGCTGGGCGGGAACGCGTAGAGCGACGATGTCGCCAGGAAGTACACGTGCGGCGAGTCGGACGGCGCCGCGACCGCGGTCAAGAAGGACACCAGGAGCCGGATCTCCTCGCGGTCATAGAGCTGGCCGCCCCCCGAGAAGTGCGCCGGCAGTCCCCGACGGGCAAGTGAGTTCAGCACCCGGATGGCGTCAGAGTTGTTGCGCACCAGGATGGCGAAGTCCCCCAGCGGACGCCGGGTCTTGATCGCCGCGTCGGCGATGCGATCGGCGACCGCTTCCGCTTCCTCGGCGCCGCTCGCGAACTGAAGATGGTCGACCTCCACGGCATCGGTGGCCGGGCGCCCGCGCAGCTTCTTGTCGATGCCCAACCGCTCCTCGAGACGATCCGGGTTGTTGCGGATGAGCGCGTACGCAGCATCGAGAAGGCCCTGCCCGGATCGCCGGTTCTCTACGAGCGGTACGACCGTGGCGTCGGGATACGCCACGTGAAAGGCATCGAAGTTCGAGAGGGTCGCGCCTCGCCAGGCGAAGATGGATTGATCGTCGTCGCCAACGACCGTCAGGTTGCGATGCGGCGCGACGAGCCGCTCGATGAGCTTGAACTGCGCGTCGTTGGTGTCCTGGAACTCGTCGACCAGGACGTAGCGGTACCGCTCCGCGAGCCGGCGCGCGGCGCCCGGGTGGTCGCGCAGCACGCGGAGGGAGAGCGCGATCTGGTCACCGAAGTCGATGACCCCCTCCCGCTCCTTCAGCGCGGTGTACGCCGCATAGGTCCCGGCGAGCTCGGCTTGGGCCTCGGCCTCGTCGCGGCTGGCGTCGTCGCCCGCCGCGGCGGCCATCTTCTGCGCGAAGACGACGTACTCCTCGGGCGAGATGTCGTCATCGCGAGCCCGGCCGAACAGATCGAGGAGCGCGCGGACATGCCGCAGCGGGTCGCCCGCCGGGCGGTACCGCTTCAGCGGCAGATCGGAATAGAGATGCTCGCGCACGAAGATGACCTGCTCCGCGGGCGACAGCACCCGCAGCTCCCCCGCCCGGCCGAGCTCGAGCGCGAACTCGCGGAAGACCTCGTCGCCGAATGAATGGAAGGTGCGGATGGCCGCGTCATTGAGCCCCAGCGGCGTGTACAGGTCGACGCGCTCCTGCATGGTCGCGGCGGCCTTTTCGGTGAAGGTCAGGGCCAGGATCTCGTGGGGCTTGGCGCGACCCGACGCGATGAGCTGCACGATGCGCGCGGTGAGCACATGCGTCTTGCCGGTGCCGGCGCCGGCGACGATGAGCAACGGGCCATCGCCATGCTCGACGGCCTCGCGCTGCTCCGGCGTGAGCAGCCGGAGGATGTCGGGGCGCTCTTCCCCGAGCCCGAAGCGCAGCTGCTCGGTCACCGGACGGCGGCGAGCGCCTCCGCGGCCGCCGGTCGGACCGCAACCAAATCCGGTCTCGAGGCGACGAACGCGGCGAATGCGCCGCGGGCCCGAGCGAGGTGGGCCCGCGCGCGCGTCCGCTTGTCGGTCCGGCGGAGCTCGTCGCCCAGCGGCGGGAACAGCCCCCACGTGACGTTCATCGGCGAAAACTCGCGCTGCGCTGTCGTGACGTATCGGACCAGGGACCCAATAGCGGTGTCCTCGGGAAAGACGACGTCCTCGAGACCCTGCCGGGCCGCGGCGACGTTGAGCGCCGCGACGAGCCCGCTCATCGCCGACTCGAGGTAGCCCTCGACGCCGATGAGCTGGCCCGCGAGGTATGTCCGCGCCGCCGATCGCAGCCGGTGGGTCGGCAGCAGGAGCGCGGGCGAATTCACGAACGTGTTCCGGTGCATCACCCCAAGGCGAGCGAACTCCGCGCGGCCCAGCCCGGGCAAGGTGCGGAACAGACGCCGCTGCTCCGGCCAGCGGAGGTTCGTTTGGAACCCGACGAGGTTGTAGAGATCGCTCGCAGCGTCGTCGGGCCGGAGCTGGACCACGGCGTACGGGCGGCCGCCGGTGCGCGGATCGGTGAGCCCGAGGGGCTTGAGCGGTCCGAACCGGAGGGTCTCAGGCCCGCGGCGGGCCATCTCCTCGAGCGGCAGACACGACTCGAACCACATCGTCTTCTCGAAGTCGCGGAGCTCGACCTGCTCCGCGGCCACGAGCCCCGCCACGAAGGCCTCGTACTCCCCGCGGTCCAGCGGGATGTTGAGGTAGGCGTCCCCGCCCTTGCCGTACCGCGACGCGCGGAAGAGCAGCGTCTGGTCGATCGACTCCCCCACCACGATCGGGGCGGCGGCGTCGAAGAAGTGCAGGTGCCCCTGCCCGGTGAGCCGTTCAAGGACGGTGGCAAGATCCGGGGACGTCAATGGGCCGGTCGCGACGATCGTCGTGCGCGCCGGGTCGATGCTGACCTGCTCCCCGGCCAAGCGGCGCACGCCGGCCTGGGCGAGTCCGGCCTCGACCGCGGCCGCGAAGGCGTCGCGGTCGACACTGAGGTCCTGTCCCGATGGCACCCGCGCCCCGTCGGCCGCCTGCAGCACCAGCGATCCAAGGTGGCGAAGCTCTTCCTTGAGGAGGCCCGCGGCGACCTCGGGGGTGTCGGACTTGAACGAGTTCGTGCACACGAGCTCGGCAGCGCGGGCGGTGCGATGCGCCGGCGTGGACTTGGCCGGCCGCATCTCGAGGAGCTCCACGGCGATCCCCCGCCGTGCGAGCTGCCACGCCGCCTCCGACCCCGCGAGCCCTGCGCCGACGACGAGAACGGATTCGCTCATCCGTTCTATTCTACCGGCCGGGTTTGACGTCGGCCGATGCGCAGAGGCGCGGGCCTATCGCGCGTATCGCTCCGCGAGCGCGATGAGGGTCCGGACGGACGGGCCCTGCGGCCCCTTCGGCGCCTGCGGGCGGTCGCGATCGCTCCAGAACGTCCCGGCGATGTCGAGGTGGGCCCACTGGGTGCCGTCTTCGACCGCCGCGTCGAGGAACGCCGCCGCCTTGATCGCGCCGCCCTCGCGTCCGGCGCTGTTCGTGATGTCGGCGATGTCGCTCTTGATCTCGTTGCGGTACTCGTCTGTCAGCGGCATCGGCCAGAGGCGATCGCCGGCCAGGGCGCCGGTGGCGCGGACCTCCTCGACGAACGAGGCGGGCTTCCCGAAGAGCCCGCTGAAGTGCGCGCCGAGCGCGATCGAGATCGCCCCCGTGAGCGTCGCGACGTCGACCACCCGGGTGGCCCCTTCCCGCTGGACGTAGCTCATGCCGTCGACGAGCACGAGCCGGCCCTCGGCGTCGGTGTTGATCACCTCGACCGTCTTGCCGCTCATGCTCGTGAAGACGTCACCCGGCTTGGTGGCTCCCCCACCGGGCAGGTTCTCGGTGCACGGGGCGACCGCGATCACATTCACCTTCGGCTTGAGCGTGCCGATCGCCGTCATGGCGGCGATGACCGAGGCGGCGCCAGTCATGTCCGCCTTCATGTGGTGCATGCCCTCGGCCGGCTTGATGGAGATGCCGCCCGAATCGAAGGTGATGCCCTTGCCCACCAGACCGAGGTCGTACCCGGAGCCGCCGCGGCCGTTGTAGCGGAGCACGATGAACTGTGGCGGCTGGTGGCTGCCCTGCGCGACAGACAGATAGCTCCACATCCCGAGGCTCTCGCACTTCTTGCGATCGAGGACCTCGATGTCGAGACCGGCCTCCTTCGCGAGGGCGCGGGCCTCCTGCGCGACGATCGTCGGCGTCATCTTGTTCGCCGGCTCGTTGGCCATGCGCCGCGCCGTGTTCACGGCCCGGCCGACGGCGTCGCCACGCTTGATGGCGGCGCGGACGTCACCGTCGACGGCAATGGACACGGTCGTGAGCGGCGGGAGTCGGCGATCCTCGGGCTTGCTCCGGTGCGCCTCGGGCCGCCACATCGCGAAGTGCGCGCCTTCGACCGCGGCCTGCGCCGAGCGGGCCTCGCCGATCGCCGTGGCGTCGACGTAGATGGCCACCGTCTTGGCGTCCGTCCGCCAGAGTGACTTGATCCCGGCCGCCGCGACGTTCCGCGCGCGCTCGGCGTCGTACTCGGCGCGCTTGCCCGCGCCGACCACCACGATGCGGCCGTCCCGGCCACCGCCGACGTGCGTGAAGACGTTGTAGAGGGTCGCGGCACCGCGCTCGCCCCCCAGGCGCTCCACGACCGCGCGCTTCGCGCGGGGCAGGGCTGGGGAGGCTTGCTTATCCTCGAACAATGGAACGATGCTGACGTCGGCCCCCGCGAGATCGGCGGCGCGAACGGCGCGGAACTTCATTTCGTATCCCCCTTGTGCGCGGGCGCGCGATGCACGGCGCGACGAAGCTGCGCGCGACTGGTGTCTGGATCGTGAATGAGGATGCGATCGTCGCCGACGCGTCGCGTGAGACCGTGATCGTCGAGGAATTGTAGCAACGGAAGCACGTGCTTCCGGCTCGAGGCGGTGAGATCGCGCGCCTTGGCGACCGTGATCGGGCCATCGCCGAGCGCGTCGATGATCGCGTCGCCGAATCGAATGACCGCGTCGGATAGGAACACCGCCTCGGAGCCGACACGCACGACGTCACCGCGATCCGCGAGCGCCATCAGGACGTCGACGTCGACACCGAACTCGCGCTGGAGCGCGGCCACGCTCGGGGGCTGCAGGGGCTGGCGCTCGAGCGCGGCACGTGCCCGCGACCACTTCGCTTCCTGATCCGGCGTGAGCGAGGGCCGGTGCGACGGGAGGGCGAGGGCCGTGCCGCGCTCGGCGACCTGACCATCGGCAACGAGCCGCGTCACGAGGGCTGCATAGCGCTTCGGCGGGAGATCCAGCGCGCTCCGCACCTCCTCGCGCGAAAGACCCGCGCGCAACGGCGCGGCGCGATGGGCCATGGCGAGCGTGCGCACCATGCGGGTGGCGAGCGCATCGAATGCCGTCCGCGACACGGCCGCGTCGGCAAGGGCGATGGCTCGGCCGCTCTCGATGAGCGTGGCGTAGGCCGTATCGCGCGCGTCCGCATCGAGGCCGCTCCGCAGGCCGGCCTCGGCCGCCGTGCGCGGGACCTCGAAGGACGCGAGGAGCCGATCGGCCGGTGAGGGCGCCGTACGCCGTTCGAGCGACGCCACCGTGTCCGCGCGCGTCCGTGACCGTTCCCCGCTGATGTCCGCCACCGCGCCGCCACCGATCGTCTCCGACGGCGATGGCCGGCGGACCACGAGCCGGTCGCCGACCGCGACGGCGAGCGGCGCCGAAAGCCGGAGCTGTACCCAGGCGCGCCCGCCGGCCTGGATAGGGCCGGGCTCGAGCACGGACGCGCGCGCGATGGCCTCAGCCGTCCCCGCGTGCACGCGCACCGCATCGTCGTGTTCCAGCGGACCGCCCACGTCGCGCAGCAGCTCCAGGCGCGTCCCGATGACCGACGTCGGCGCGATGGTGCCGGGGTGTGCGAGGACCATCCCGCGGTCGATGGACTCCTTCTCGATCCCGGTGAGATTCGCCGCGACGCGCGAGCCCGGCCGCGCCACGTCGATGGCCCGTCGATGCGTTTGGAGGCCGCGGATCCGGCCACGCAGGCCGCCCGGCACAAGCTCGATCTCGTCCCCCACCCGCAGCGTGCCGTCGACGAGCGTTCCGGTCACGACCGTGCCGAACCCCACCATCGTGAACGCGCGGTCGATCGGCAGCCGCGGCCGCGCGAGGTCGCGGCGTGGCGGCGCGGTGCCGAGCACCTGCTCGAGCGAAACGAGGAGCAGGTCGAGCCCGCGTCGGGTCGTTGCGGAGACCTCGACCATCGGCGCGGCGGCGAGCGGCGTGTCCGCAAGGGCACCGCGCACCTCGGTCCGTACGAGGGCCGCCCACTCGTCGTCGACCAGGTCGCGCTTCGTGAGCGCGACGACACCGCGCTCGATGCCGAGGAGCTCGAGGATGGCGAGGTGCTCGCGCGTCTGCGGCATGACCCCCTCATCGGCAGCGATCACGAGGATGACCGCATCGATGCCGCCAACGCCCGCGAGCATGTTGCGAATGAAATCCTGATGTCCAGGCACGTCGACGATCCCGACGTCCGCGCCGCCCGGAAGCGTCAGCCAGGCGAAGCCGAGGTCGATGGTCATCCCGCGCTCGCGCTCCTCGCGAAGCCGATCGGGATCGATGCCGGTGAGCGCGCGGATGAGGGTCGACTTGCCGTGGTCGACATGGCCGGCCGTTCCGATGACCCGGATCGGCGTGTCGGAGGTCATGGCGCGGGCGGCGGTGCGGCAGTGCAGATCGCGAACAGGGCCGGCACGACAACGAACGCGACGAGGACGAGCCCGACGACCCACACCGACAGCACGATCACGGTCGCCCGGAGCGGCAGGGGCTGCCGGCGCTGCTCCGTTACGCGCGGATCGCGACGCATTCGATCTCCACGCGGAGCCCCTTGGGCAGCGCGGACACGCCGACGGTCGCACGGGCCGGGCGATGGTCACCGAACCGTTTCGCGTACACCTCGTTCATCGCGGCGAAGTCGTCGAAGTCCACGAGATACACGGTGGTCTTCACGACGTGCCGAAGATCCGAGCCGGCCGCGGTAAGCACCGCGGTCAGATTGTCCAGCACCCGCTGGGTCTGGTCGCGCACGTCGCCGGTGACGCTGTCGCCGCTAGCCGGATCGAGCGCCACCTGACCCGCGCAGAAGATCAGCTCGCCGGCGGCGACCGCCTGGCTGTACGGCCCGATGGCCTTGGGTGCGGCGTCGGTGGCGATGATGCGGATATCGGTAGGCATGTCACTACCCCTTTCTCTACTTCGGCGCGCCCGAGAGCGCGCCGATCACGGCACGCGCCAGCGAGTCGTCTTGCTCGGGGAGCACGCTCCGCAGATCCAGCACGACGCGGTCGTCGACGATCCGGGCGATCACGGGTGGATCGGCTCGGCGGAGCGCCGCGACGGCGCGGGCGGCGGACGTCGCCGTGAGCGCGACACCCCGCGACGGCTGGGTCTCCTCCGGCAGCGATCCGCCGCCGACCGTCGACGTCGTCTCGATGGCATCAGCTGGGATGCCCGCGGCCTCGAGGCGCGCGCCGATGGCCTTCGCGCGGCGCGCCAGCCGCGCGGGCGTCTCGGCGATGAGCCGCCATACCGGCAGCGATCCGACCGCCGTGCCGTCCCGGTACGCCGCGACGGTCGCCACCAGGGCCGCGATGGTCAGCTTGTCCGGGCGCAGCGCGCGCATGAGCGGATGTGTGCGGAGCTTCGCGATCGCATCGGCGCGCCCGGCCGCGATGCCGGCCTGCGGCCCGCCCAGCAGCTTGTCGCCGCTGAACGTCACGACGTCGGCGCCAGCGGCGACGGCCTCGCCGACCGTCTCCTCCCGACCGAGCCCGAACCGGGCCGTGTCGAGGAACGTGCCGCTGCCGAGATCGTGGATGAAGCTCACGCCCCGCTCGCCTGCGAGCGCCGAGAGATCCCGCGACGCGGCCTTCGCCACGAAGCCGCGGATCGCGAAATTGCTTGCGTGGACGCGGAGGATCGCGCCGGTCTTGGCGGTGATCGCATTCGCATAGTCCCGCACGTACGTCCGGTTGGTCGTGCCGACCTCGACGAGCTTCGCCCCAGATCGCGCGAGGACGTCGGGGATCCGGAAGCCGCCGCCGATCTCCACGAGCTCCCCGCGCGCGACGATGACCTCGCGCTTGCCCGCGATCGCAGCAAGTGCCAGCAGCACCGCGGCCGCGCCGTTGTTCACGACGACCGCGTCCTCGGCGCCGCTCGCATCCGCGAGGAGGCGCGCGGCATGGCCATGACGCTCGCCCCGTGCACCGCGCTCGAGGTCGTATTCGACCGTCACCGCGCCGCCGGCGTCGCGGATCGCCGCGAGCGCCGCTTCGGAGAGCGGCGCGCGTCCGAGGTTCGTGTGGAGGACCACGCCCGTCGCGTTGATCACCGATCGCAGGGTCGGCGCATCGCGTCTGGCGATGCGGTCGCGCGCGAGCTGCGCGTAGGCGGCCGGATCGAGGAGCTCCGCCGCGCCCGCCCGGGCGTCCGCAAGGACCTCGCGCACCGCAGGCACGAGCCGCTTACGTTCGGTCGGCGTCGCGGGCGCGGCGCGGAGCACCGCATCCACGGAGGGCACGCGGCGGCGCACGTCGGTCATGCGGTGAGCACGGCGAGCGCGCCGGGACGGATCTTGATCGCGACGTCCGCGGCGTGGATGACCTCGCCGTCGATCTCGATGGCCACCCGCCGGTCGAGGGCGATGTCCACGGTGCGCGCCCGGACCTCCTGGATGGACGTGCCGTTGTGATGCGTGCCCCGATAGAGACGCGCGAGCGCGCCAAGCGTCGCCAGCTTCCCGATGCCCGTGGCGATCGTCAGATCGAGCCAGCCGTCGTCCAATACGGAGCGTGGCGCGGGCTGCATCCCGCCGCCGAAATACCGGCCGTTCGACGCGACGACGATGAGATGGCGCCCTTCGCGCGTCTCGCCGTCGATCGTGATCCGCATCGGCAGCGGCCGGTAGAGGGCGATCGCCCCGAGGGAGCCCGCGAAGTAGCCCAGCTTCGAGCCGACGAAACGCGAGCTTCCCTTCACACCCTCCGCGACGACGCCATCGATACCCACACCTGCGGCGTTCACGAACACGCGGCCGTTCAGCTCGCCGACGTCGATCACGCGCCGGCGGGCCGCGGCGAGGAACGCCGGGACGTCGCGCAGCCGTTTGGGGTACCCAAGGCTGCGCGCGAGGTCGTTGCCTGTGCCGAGCGGGTACAGGCCCAACGCGGTCGTCGTGCCGACGAGCCCGTTCGCGATCTCGTTCGCGGTCCCGTCGCCGCCCGCGGCGATGACGATGGCGTAGCCATCGTCCGACGCCTCCGCGGCGAGGCGCGCCGCCTCGGCCGGCCCCGCGGTGACGAGGACCTCGATGCGCATCCCGGCGTCGCGGAAGGTCTTCGCCAGCGTGGCCGCGAGCTTGCGGCCCTTCCCGTGCCCGGCCTCGGGGTTCAGGATGGCGATCGCGCTCGCGGCCGCGGCGTCGCTCACTTGATCGCGGCTTTGATCGCCTGCTGCTCCTCATCGGAGAGCGAATGCGTCGAGCGCCCGTTCACGACCTGCTTCGCGAAGATCCGGGTCTCCGCGCGTCCGTGCAGGCTCGAGAGAACGATCCCGCTCCCGCCCTGATCGAGGAGCGCGATCGCGAATGACTGATCACCGCCACTGTCCTGAAAGGGGTTGAACCGGACGATGCCTACTTTCTGGAGCGCGAGCCGGCTCGACGCTTCGAGCTCCTGCTCGAGCGCGTTCAGTCCATCGACGCGGGTGAGCAGCTGCTCGACGCGCTTGGCCTGTGCGTCGAGGATCTCATCGAGGCCGGCGGTCCCGTTGTCGGTGAGGATCCGCCGCAGCCGGCTCCGCATCCGCGACTCGGAGCGCTGCACCGCGGCGAGCCAGCCGGCGAGCGCGACCAGCGCGATCGCAAGCACGATGACCGCGAGCGATAGCGCGGACGGATCGAGCGTCATGGCGACCTACGGTAGTGCGTTCCCGTATCCTTGGCCGCTCATGCCGAAGCGACAGCGACGCACCTCGCGCGAACGCCGGGCAACATCGGGCGCGCAGCGTCCGGCGGTGCACGACCGCCCGGTCAACGCGCCCACCACGACCGTCAGGCGCGGCTCGCAGCGCGCGGGCTCAGCGGTCCGTCCGGGCGTCCCGCGCGCCGCTGGCGAGCCGTCCGCGGTGCTCGAGCGCGAAGCCGAGCGTGAGCGTGCGTTCGTCACGAAGGATTTCCGGCGGATCGGGATCGTCGTCGCGGTGATGGTGGTCCTGCTCATCGTGAGCGACCTCGCGGTGAACGCGCTCCTGCCGTAGGCCCCGTTCGACACCCGCGGGAACCCAAAGCAAGCGTCCTAGACTGACACCGGCGCGCGACGGACCCGTGGCTCAGCGGTTAGAGCACTCGGTTCACATCCGAGGGGTCGCTGGTTCGAATCCAGCCGGGTCCACGGTCGCGATCCGGTCGGCGATTCCTTCGTGTCCAAGGCCCCAGCAGTACAGAGCCGCAAACTTGGAAGTCTCGAACGCCTCCGCCTCCAGAAAGCAGCGAGGCGGGCAGCAGGCCGCGTTTGCCCCTCTCAGTCGAAGAGCGCGATCACCTCTGCGACGATGCGGGAGGCGAGGTCGATCGCCCGAGTCGCGAACTGCTCATCAATGTCGCCACCCGAGTCGTACTGCGCCCGGTTGCGCGACGAGCGGATCTGATCGATGAGTCCGCGCTGCTCCGCATAGATGCCGGGCAACTGCGGATAGCTGAAGCGAACGACGTGCGAGCCGGCGCTGAAGCCGTCGCGTGCGAGGATCGCATCCGCTGCGTTGATCAGCGCCTGTTCTGCGAAGATGAGCGCGGCATCAAAGTCCTTGCCGGACCTCTCACGTCGCGCGCGCTCGACGTTCTGTTCCGCGAGTCGCAGTCGTGACCTTGCGATCGCCACGTCCACGCGGACGCGCTTGACGAGCCGCGCTTCGGACCACCGCTGCTCCCATTGAAGAACGCGTTCGTTCGAGCTCACTGTCGTCTCCCACGAGCCAAATCCGCGGTTTGCTCAGTACGTTGCGGAGGAACCTTGCCTGCCGAGGCGTGGGACGCGCGAGCTCGTCGACGCTCCACGCGACCGGGTTCACCTCGCGACCCAGCGTGCCCGCGAGCGCCTCAAGCTCCTTGCTAAGCGCATTCCAGTCCACCTTGCCGACGACGAACAAGTCGACGTCGCTCCCGAGCACGTCGCGGCCCGAGGCGTACGAACCGAATAGGAACGCGAGCTGGAGGCCGCGCATCGTTGCAAGGCGACCCCGCAGGACCTCCGCTATTCCGGTCGTTTGCTGAAGGACGTCCCGGATCGCCGGCAGGAGTGCGCTGCTCTGTACGACGGACCACAGGCGCAGGTTGCCGAGGCGACGGCTTTGGACGAGTCCCAACGCGAGCAGTTGCTCGAGAGCTCGCTGTACGGGATGGGCGTCAGCGTTGACCCGGCGGGCGATCTCCCGTGTGTGCAGTTCTTGGCCCGGCGTGCTCACTAGGAGGCCGAGTACCTCTGGGGAGACTCGACCGCGGCCAAGAAGCGAAATGGTCATGCCGCGATGTTACCACGACTGTGGTCACTTTGCCCACAATCGTGGTACTTAGTGACCTGTGGAGTCGCGCACTGTCGCAATCGCTCGCGCCCAAGCGCCGGTCAAGGCGACGAACACGGCGACGATTGGAGCAACGGCGAGCGCACGCATTCCCTCCGTGCCCGGTGCCATCGAGGCACTCAGGGAAAAAGATCAGCAGTTCGGTCAGCACCACCAAGATGAGGTTCACCACGGCGAAGCCGATGAACGCGAACGAGAGACGGGACATCAGCCGCACCCAACTCCCGGCCTGCGTGAACCAAAGGCCCTAATGCCGAACCAATCGCTGTCACGCACCAGTTCCTGCGGATCTCAATAGAACGCTGAACACCGCGCCGTTCGGAGACGATGCCCGGCGCGACCAGACGACGCCGCCACGGCGGGTTGGCCTTCACTCGCCGCCGCGCGACGTGTAAACCCTCCACAGGCCGGCACGCTTGACTCGAAAGAGCCGGCACTCCCGACTCACTGGTACCGGGGTCTGGAGCTCGTTCAGCGGCTGTCCTGAAGTTGACCCGCCTCCGTGGAGCGTCGCAAGTTAGGTGAGCACAGCCTCCTGCTGCCACCTCCGCTCGAACTCCAGCGGTGCCAGCATCCCGAGCGAGGAGTGCCGGCGCCGTCGGTTGTACCAGGTCTCCAGCCACTCGAAGAGCGCCAGCCGAGCCTGCTCGCGGGTCTGAAAGCGAACGCGGTCGAGCAGCTCGCACTCGAGCGTGCCGAAGAAGCTCTCGGCGAGGGCGTTGTCGTACGCGTCGCCCCTCGAGCCCATCGAAGCAGTGATGCCCGCTTCGCGGAGGCGATGGCCCATGGCGAAGCTGGTGTACTGCTCGGGTTCAAGGGGCCGTCGCAACGTTGCCTTGTTGGACTGAGATTAGGTGATCGTTGAGCACCTCGGCTGGCGTCTTCCATCCGAGGGTCTTGCGGGGCCGACCGTTGAGGGTCGCGGCAACTGCTGCGAGGTCGTCGAGGGTGTGCTTGCAGAGGTCGGTGCCTTTCGGGAAGTACTGGCGCAAGAGGCCGTTGGTGTTCTCGTTCGTCCCGCGTTGCCAGGGGCTGTGCGGGTCACAGAAGTAGATGGCCAGGTCGGTGTCGATGCGCAGGCGCGCGTGCTGCGCCATCTCGGTGCCCTGGTCCCAGGTCAATGATCTGCGTAGCTGGTCGGGAAGCGTCGTGATGGAGGAGGCGATCGCGTTGCGCACCGCCTCAGCGCCGTGACCGGCCAGCGGAGGACCGTTCTTGGCCCTGGGCTGGCCGTGGTCCTCCATGCGAGGCAGGTGCAGCAGCATGGTGAACCGGGTGGTGCGTTCGACGAGGGTTCCGATCGCCGAGCTGTCCAGGCCAAGAATGAGATCGCCTTCCCACGAACACGGCGAGCAGGATGGTGTTGATCGCGGCGGGACGTGGCGACCATCTCGCGCATGACGAGGATCTGCTGCGCTGGCGCGGGAACAGTTGTGGTGCTTTGACCGGAAGAGTCGCAGGTGTCGTCACATCCACCGGCGGCGATCTCTTCCTGAAAAGCCAAACCAGACGGGTCGGTCAGCAGTAATGGGTTCAGGGCCGAGTAGTTGAAAGCGTTCAGCGTCGCGGGCACGTCAGCGCTGCCCGCGGCCGGGTCCCGCGTCGTGAACCGGCCGACGGCAGGGTCGTACCACCGGGCCCGCATGTACAGCAGCCGGGAGGGATCTTGGAGTTGGCCGGCGTAGCCGAGATACGACGGCACCGACGCGCCATTCGAAACGGCGATCGCCCCGTAGGCCCGGTAGCGGAAGCTGGCGGTGACGACACCGGAGCCGTTCACTTCGGCCCGGACCGACTTGCCGCCGTCGCGGGCGAAGGACGAGGTGCTGCCGTCGGCCTTGACCACGTAGAGCGGGCCGAGGCCGTAAACCAGCCGGTCGGAGCCTTGCATCAGCAAACGGCTGGGTGAGCTCGAGGGATCCCAGAGGAAGTTGGTGGTCGTGCCCTGGATCCGGCTCTTGAGCAGGCCGTCGCCGTTGTAGACGTAGGTCCGGGCCGTTGCGGCGACGGTCGAGCTGGTCATGCGATCGAGCGGGTCGAAGCCGAAGGTGTCAGGGCCCCGGCCGGTGAGCCGGTCGGCGGTGTTCCAGCTGAACACTTGAGTTCCGTCGTTGGTCAGGCGATTGGCGGTGTCGTAGGTATATGTAGCGGTTGGCCCGGTCCGCGAGGCGATGTTCGATCCGGCATCCAATGTGAAGGACTCCGGCTGGGTGACGCTGACCCCGGTCAGGCGCTCGAGGCCGTCGTAGCCGTAGGCGAAGTGATCAAGGCCGCTGGTGTAGGCGGTCCGGGCGGCGCGGATGTCGGCGTTGCCGGCCCGGTCGTCACGCCAGGCCGAGGCGAGCTCGGCGGTGCTGTACGCGCCACGCGTCAGTAAAAGAGGCGAGCAGCACTGCGTAGCGAACCGGATCCCATCCTGGTGGAACAGGCCCTGTGGCGTTTCGCGGTTGCATTGGAGGACCGGGACATGCCTGCCTACTAGATGCCTCTATATCCGCCAGCGGACGCACGTCGTCGAGAGCTTTCCCAGTCAGCGAACGACAGTGACGACCGCCGTCCGCGGGTCCCGGTTTTCGAGCCAGACCCGCCAGCAGCCGGGTGGCTTGAATGCGGCCTCGCCGTTGCGCGTGAAGTACCAATACTTGTTCGCCATAAGACCGCGATTCTGATAGAAGACGCCCTCACACGACGTCAAAAGGACGACGTACTCAGCTCACTACCCAGCCGATACTCGATCCTCGAGTCGGAGACCCAGCGTACGAACGTTGCACTCTGTGTGCGGTCTGTGCCTCCCGTTGAAGCGTTGATGCGGAACCGCTCGGCAAGCGTCGCCGTGTCACGCACATACAACGCACACTTCGCTTCATAACAGCCACCCTGATACACGAAACGACTACCACTCGGCGAGAAGCTGTTGAACTCGTTTCCGATGTAATACGAGGTGAGGAACGTGACGGTGCCAGACGCCCGGACAAAGAGGCCCGCCACGCTATCTGGAGACAGCGTGTCGCTCTGAATCGTGAATCCAACAGTCATTCCGTCCGGCGACGAGATAGCCGTGGCAAAGTGTGTCTTGTCCTTAAAGGTCGCCACATTCGTGCAGAATGAGCGGCGATCGGCGGTGGCGCCGATGTTCCGCGCGTCACAGAGTTGGCTCTCGTTGCGGAACCACTGCACGATTTGTTCGTTATCGATCGCGAGGACGGCCTGACCGTTCTGTGTCAGCGTCCTTCGATCGGGCGTAAGTGCAGGCAAGCCCGCCGCAGCAACCGCCCCTGTGGCCGCGACGGATGCAGTCGGGACCGCCCCCTGCGACCCCGCTTGGCCTCGCTCTAGCGTCGGCCCCCCGACCAAGAGGATCACCGCGATTGATGTGGCCACAGTCGCAGCGATCAGCGTGGCCCCGCTGATCCAACCGTGATGGCGTCGCACCGGTCCGACGCCCGCGACTCGCCAGGACCGGGCATCCGTAGCGTAGAGATCCTCAAGACGTTCTTCAAATTGGCTCATCGTTGTCCTCCTTCAAGCTGCTACGCAGCCGCGCGAGAGCCTTGTTTAGGCGTGACTTTGTGGTGCCTTCTGGAATTCCTAGCTCGACCGCACATTCGCGAATCGAGTAGCCATGCCAGTAGTGCAGGGCGAGAAGCGCTCGATCATCACGGGATAATCGCCGTACTGATTGGCGAAGGTCGACAAGCTCCGGCCGCGCCGTGTCGCCGGTTGCGGTCGTGACCATATCGATCGGGACGCTGGGCCGACGCGCGTGCCAGCGTCTGCCGTCTCTGAATCGCCTGATGAGGGCCTGTCGCGCCCAGGCTCCAGCCGATAACGGCTGCTCGAGTTGGCCCAGGCGCTCGTAAAGGACACTAAGCGTGTCGGCAAGGAGCTCCTCCGCCTCGCGCCGCTCGCCGGTGAGCGCACCCGCCAGCGGCAACAACTCGTGCGCGAGCGCACTGAGAAGTAGTTCGAGGGCCGCCGCGTCGCCGGACTGGGCCGCTCGGACGATTCCGACATCGCGTACCGGATCCTTTGCCGGATACGCGTCCACTGTTCTGCTGATCATTACATATAAGACGCGGCAGACGGCTGAACTGTTCGCGGCCGACGCCGTGTCATCCGCCAAACCCCGGCTATCTTGGCGCAAATGGGCGCCAGCGTCCGACGCATCTTTACCTCAGCAACCGTTATAGAGGCAGAAGTTGTAAATGCCATTGGCGATGCCTAGGCCAGATTGCTGCCACTCGGCCCACGTGTCGTGGCCCAGATCTTCGATTTGGTTTGACATGAAGCCCACCTCCGCGAGCGCGGATGGGGTCGGGTATACAGCGCACGGCAGCGACACGTTCACGCAGTCCGTCTTGACTCCGCGATTCGGCCAGCCCAACTCGGCGACCAAGGCGTCGTTCACGTAGATCGAAAGATTCGAGAATCCGTACCAAGTTTCGATGCCCCGGGCAGACGGATCGCCCGAGTTCCGATGGATGGACACAAACGCGTTCGGCCTAATGCTGTTCACGAAGTCGGCGCGCTGTTGCACCGTCGGGCAATCGCTCACCTGCTGCTTCGTGAAGTAAACGATTGCTCCGAGGTTTTCCAAGTAATTCTTTGCCGAGTTGGCAACCTCCCAAGTCTGATCGTGCTCCTGTTGGCCACTCCACGGTCCGGACGTGCCGGGACACGTTGAGCCATGGCCCGGATCGAGGACGAAGACCTTGCCGTGAACCACGTTGTGCGTCGCTAGCGCAGTACGCCCCGGTAGGGCGGGCACGATGATGAGTGCCGCCACAAGGCCGACTGCGAAGCTGATCAGTTTGATCCTCACAACGACACTCCACGATGCTGTTTAGCGATATTCAACTCGGTCGAACTCGATGCTTGGGACCATAACCGCGAGACAACGACATTCAAAATCTTTCGAGCGACGTTTCCTTACCGGACCAGTAACAACGCCTTCGGGAATCGCGTCGTCCAGCTGACCGTCGACCGCGCCAATGATTCCGGCGATCTGCGCGCAGGCCAGGACGTGGTCCAGACACTTGAGTTGTTCTCCGCCTTACCCGCCCGCTCACGCTCACGCTCATCTCACGGTCCGACGCCGTCAGACCTGCGGGCACCACCTACGGTTCCGAACAGTCTCGAGCGTCGAAGCGAAGTTGATCCAGGGGCTTCTCGACTTTGCACATCCCAGCGTCCTCGCGAGCCTTACGCGCTCGGTCCGCGGACCACGCGTGCATCAATCCGGGACGGGGGCCTCCGCCTCGAACTACCGCTATCTGACCGGATCGCACATAAGGCGAGATCAACTGGAGCGAGGCGCCCATTCGGCCGACCGGCGAGCGGCTGACCATCAAGGCGGAGAACCGTGATCCGGTCCAGCTGCGCGTCATGGCACCGAGTCGAGCGCGCCGCCGAGAAGCTGCGCGCGTTCCTCGATCGCGGGTTCGGCGGGCGACGCCTACGACCTGTACTTCTTCCGCGCGCGCGTGCTCACCCGATCCCAGTTCCAGCACGAGATCAAGCCGATGCTGCCGGTCAAGTTCGGCAACGTCGCGGAGCTCGCGACGTACTCAGACCTCGGACAGCTCTTCGATCAGCAGACGACCCATGCCGAGAAGCACTACGCCACGAGCGACGTCGTGATCTCCGGCACGCCCCCGGCCTGGTCCACGGTCGCCGCCGCGCTCCCCGCCTGGCGCGCTCCTCGACTAGATCCGCGCGGCGACACGAGGCCGCGAGCCGAGAGGCGCGCAATAGCCGTGGCACACGGCAGCGGTCAGCGAGGAGAGCTTCTCCGCGCTCCCGAGTCGAAACCGTTACCGACGCCGACCCACGACCAGAATCAGGCGCTCGCCTCAACCCAGTGCCTATGCCCGGCCGCTGTTAGGGCGTCAACCCGAAGGTGTGTCGCGCTGACCCGACTCCAGCCGGGTCCACCCTTTGAAATGGGGCTCGCCGGGGCCGGCATAGCCGGGCCCGGCGTACGCGTGGTCGCAGCGCGCTCGTGCCCTTACTCGACGGTCTCTTTGCTCTATGCGGCGGTCCGCTTGGCCTTTCCCTTTGCTTTCGCGGGAGCCTTCGTTGGCTTCAGCAGGGTCGGGCGACGCTTTTCGGCGGCGCCGCAGACGGTCTCGATGATGAGGCGGGTCACGACGTAGGGATCGCAGTTCGCGTTCGGGCGGCGGTCTTCGATGTAGCCCTTCCTGTCGCGGGCCACCTGCCAGGGGATCCGGACGGAGGCGCCGCGGTCGGACACGCCGTAGCTGAACTCCTTGTATGAGGCGGTCTCGTGCAGACCGGTGAGCCGCTCCTCGATCGCGTAGCCATAGTTCTGGATGTGCAGGTCATGGCGTGTCGAGAGCGCCTCGGCGGCGGCCACGCACGCGTCGTAGTTCGAGCGCATCAGCTTCGTGGAGAAGTTCGTATGCGCGCCGGCGCCGTTCCAGTCGCCTCGCACCGGCTTCGGGTACAGCGTCGCGCTGATCCCGAAGTCTTCGGCCACCCGGTACAGCAGCCAGCGCGCGATCCACAGCTGGTCGCCGATCTGCGGGGCGGTGACCGGCCCGATCTGGAACTCCCACTGGCCGGGCATGACCTCGCCGTTGATGCCGGCGATCTTCAGCCCCGCGTTCACGCATGCGTCGAGGTGCGCCTCGACGACCTCGCGGCCGAAGACCTCGTCCGCGCCGACCCCGCAGTAGTAGCCCCCCTGCGGCGGGGGGAACCCGTTCTCCGGGAAGCCGAGCGGCCGGGAGCCGTCGAAGAACGTGTACTCCTGCTCGATCCCGAACCACGTCTCGTCGCTCGCGTACTGCTTCGCCACGGCCGCATTCGCGGCCCGCGTGTTCGTCGGGTGCGGGCTCATGTCCGGAAGCAGCACCTCGGTCATGACGAGCTTGTTGTCGCCGCCGCGGACCGGGTCCGGGCACACGAAGACGGGCTGCAGGACGCAGTCGGAGTTCTTGCCCGGCGCCTGGTTCGTGCTCGAGCCGTCGAATCCCCACACCGGCGGTGCTTCACCCATCGGCACGACCTTCGCCTTCGACCGGAGCTTCGGCGTGGGCTTGGAGCCATCGATCCAGATGTATTCGGCGCGATAGACACTCATGTCGACTCTCCTTCGCTAGGGGCGGCCCCGACCGGCTCGGCCCTCGCGAACTGTAGTGAAGCTCCTTCCGGCGCAGAGTTGCGGGCGCGGCGCGGAATGGTGCCCGCTCGGTATCGGCGCGACCTACGTCTTCCGACGGGCCCGGCTTCCCCACCGGAAATACGCCACCGCGCCGTCCGGCCCGCGGAGGAAATCGCCCATCGGCGACACGTCGTCCGGTCCGGCGGCGATCACGGTGTCCGGTCCGGTGAGCTCGAGCCGGAGCGGCGGCGGGATCGGGCGCTCCGCGACCGAGCCTTTCCACGAAAGACGCATGACGAGCGCTCCATCCTCGGCTGAGAGGACGACGTCCGAAAGCGGCGCCCAGTATGTCCCGACGTACTCGGCGAGGTCGGGTTGCGGCTCCAGCCGCGGCGGCCGCGCACGGCGGGGCAGACGGAGCCAGGTCGCGAGCAACCACTCCTGTAGATCGGCGCAGAGCCGCGCACCGTTCGCGCCGTTCGTCAGGATGACGAACGCGGCGCCGCGGACCGGCACGACCGCGAGCTGGCTCATGTGTGCCACGGTGGCGCCGCCGTGCGACACGATGCGCGCGCCGTCGCGCTCGTCGATGAACCACGCGAGCCCCACATGGCCGGCAGGCCCCGTCCGCACGCGGGGCTCGCGCATCGCTTCGAGCGCCGCGGCAGGCATGAGCCGTGTGCCATCGGCGGACGTCCCGTCGCCGAGGTGGAAACGCGCGTAGCGCAGCAGGTCATCGACCGTCGAACGAACGCCGCCGACCGGATCGCCGTTCGTGCTGTCGCTGAGCCGGCCACGCACGCGCACCGCCGTGCCGTCGACGACGGTATGACCGGCGGCCACGCGCTCGTACAGCACATCCGCCGCGTCGAACGCGGAGTGATCCATGCCCAACGGCGCGAACAGCAGCTCGCGAACGGCGTCGCGGTACGGGCGCCCGCTGACGACCTCGATGACCCGGCCGGCCAGCACGAGCGACACGTTGTTGTACGAGAAGACCCCTACGGGCGTGACCTGCTCCAGGTCGGCCATGGCCGCGACGCCCTTCTCGATCGCATCCAGGCCGCGGCCGGTCGGAGCGAGGTGCTCCCCGAACCAGCCGGCGGTGTGCGTGAAGAGGTCTCGTATCGTCACCGTCCGGCTCTGCTCCGCGTCCGCCACCCGGAAGTCCGGCACGTACCGCCGCACCGGCGCATCCAGATCGAGCGCGCCATCAGCCGCGAGTCGCGCGGCGACGGTCGCGGTCATCGTCTTGGTCACGGAGGCGATCTCGAACACGGTCGCGGCATCGACCGACAGTGGATGGTCCACGTTCGTGATCCCGAAGCCCCAGGTGCGCGGGCCGTCTGCGTCGAGCACCCCCACCGCAACGCCGGGCACGACGTACGTTTCCATCGCGGCCCGCACGCGCAGGGCGAGCGCCTGCGGGTCGGGGCCGCTCACCAGCTCCCGCCTCCCCCACCGCCGCCGCCCCCACCGGAGAACCCGCCAGAGAATCCGCTGCCGCCCTTCGCAGCAGGGGTGGTCACGACCGTGGAGGCGAGGGTGCTCGAGAAGGAGCTGAAGCTCGATCCGAACACCCCTGGCTGGAAGGTGCCCGGGCCGACGTACCAGCCCGACACGGCGCGGGTCAGGTCGAGGCCGCTGAACGCCCGCAGCCACCGCTCGACGCTCCCGAACATCACCGCGTACGGCAGGTATGCGGTGAACAGTCCCTCCTTCTCGGCGAAGGCCGCGCGATCGGTCTCGGCCGTGTCCATGTAGCGCTTGAAGCCGAGCGCTTGCGCGAACAGCGCGGCCCCCGTCGCGGTCCGTGCGGGCATCGCGTGGTTCAGGACCAGGAGCGCGATGCCGGCAGGGACGACGGCCATCCCGACCAGGCCCCAGCCGAGGAGCTGCCCGAGCAGGAACACAAGGCCGATCCCGGCCAGCGCGGTCACGCAGCCGAGGCCGGCGTACAGCGTGCGCACCGATGACGGGTCCGCGACGAACCAACCCCGCTCGGTCGCATCGGTGTAGAGCAGCTTCTGCGCGCGGGCGAGCGTCGGCGCGAACGATCCCTTCAGCGTCGAGAGCAGCACGCTGTCCCCGCCGGCAAAGAGGCCGTCGAACAGCGTCCGCTCGTACGGCAGGAGGTCGGCGCCGTCCTTCTTCTTGTCGAGGGTCCAGTCCGGGTGGCCGAAGAGCCCATGCTTCGCGTGCTCGGTGATCGTGAGGTAGCCGCGGACCGCGAG
>JBBQZK010000037.1:0-22108 GCA_038207785.1 Candidatus Limnocylindria bacterium
CCCTGTCGGGCGGCGAGGCCCAGCGGGTCAAGCTCTCGACCGAGCTGTCGCGGCGGGCGACCGGGCGGACGCTGTACGTCCTCGACGAGCCGACGACCGGCCTCCACTTCGCCGATGTCGAGAAGCTGCTCGAGGTGCTGCACCGGCTGGTGGACACGGGCAACACGGTCGTGGTGATCGAGCACAACCTCGATGTCGTGAAGACCGCCGACCACGTGATCGATCTCGGGCCAGAGGGCGGCAAGGCCGGCGGCGAGGTCATCGCCGAAGGCACTCCCGAGGAGGTCGCGAAGGTGCGCCGCTCGTTCACCGGTCGCTATCTGCGGGAGATCCTGACGACCGGCGAGCTCCGCGGCATCGCCTAGCCTCCGGGCGTGAACCTGGTCGACCTGCTCATCGTCGCGGCCCTCGTCTACGCGGCGGTCAGCGGCGTCCGCTCCGGGTTCGTGGCCACGCTGTTCGCGCTGCTCACCTGGCTCGTCGCGATCCCGGTCGCCCTGCTGCTGCAAGGCCCGCTCGGTGCGGTCCTCGCGAACATCGGGATCGCCCTGGCGTTCGCACGGACGATCGCCTTCGTCCTCGTTCTGCTGCTCATCGAGGGAGGCTTTGCCGCGCTCGGCATCGTCGCGATCTCGCCGCTCGTGAAACAGGTCCACGCCGACCGGATCCTCGGTCCGGCCGATCACGTGCTCGGGGTCGTGCCGTCCGTCGCGCGCACGCTCGTCATCGCGGCCGTGGCCCTGGCCGCCGCGCTCGTCCTGCCGGTCGGCAACGACGTGCGCGCAGCGATCGACGGATCGCGGATCGGCCAGGTGCTGGTCCAGCAGGTCGCCGCCGTGCAGCCGGCGCTCGGCGCGCTCGCCGGCGACCAGGGCGAGGGCGCGCTGTTCGTCACGCGTCTTGGCGCCGATCAGACGCAGCGCCTCGACCTGCCGGACGGTCTCGTCCTGGTACCCGACCCGGATGCCGAGGCGCAGGTCCTCAAGCTCCTGAACGATGAGCGCACGTCCCAGGGCCTCGCGGCGCTCGATCTCGATCCGCGTCTCGTGCCGATCGCGCGAGCCCACTCGGAGGAGATGTTCCGCCTCAGGTACTTCGGGCATCAGTCCCCGGTGAACGGCTCGCCGTTCGACCGCCTCGCGGCGGCGAAGGCGTCGTACAGCCGGGCGGGCGAGAACCTCGCGTACGCGCAGTCGGTGACCGTCGCGCACCGCAGCCTGATGGAGAGTCCCGGGCATCGCGAGAACATCCTCCGGCCCGAGTTCACCCGCATCGGGATCGGCATCATCTCAGCCGGCTCGTATGGCCGGATGTTCACCCAGCTGTTCGTCACCCCGTAGCAACGCCCGACCCGGCGCGAAACGTGCAACGAGCGATGCGTGCACGAAGGATTCGGCGCCCTCGCGAAGCGGGTCAATGGCGCGCTCGCCAGCCCGTGGGCTCTCGTGGTCGCCCTCGCGCTCGTGGCCGCGTACTTCGTATTCGGTCCGGCCATCGGCCTTCCCGCGCAGCCGCTCGAGCTGAGCTTCCTCATCGCGCTCAGCACCTTCGTTCTCGTGTTCCTCATCCAGCACGAGACCTATCGGAACAGCGCGGCGACGCAGGTGAAGCTGGACGAGATCATTCGCGCGCTCGACGCGGACAGGGCGAAGATCGGCATCGAGGAGCGCTCCCCGAAGGAGATCGACTCGGTCCGCGAGTCGGTGCGCAGCAGCGAGGGGCAGCGCACGGTCGGATAGGCTCGCGCGATGTCGCACGCCGGCGGAGTCACGCCGCTCGAAGAGGACGCCGAGATCCGACCGATGCGCTTCGCCGCACTCGAGGTGTCCACGTTCCGTTGGTACTGGCTGACGAGCTGGATCTCCTCCACCGGCGACGGCATGGAGAACGTGATCCGCGGTCTCCTCGTCGTCCAGCTCGTCGGCATCGCGGCCGCGCCGTTCTGGCTCGGAATGATGGTGTTCGCGCATTGGGTCCCGTTCACGCTGTTCTCGCTCTACGGGGGCACGCTCGCCGACCGCTACGACAACCGCAAGGTGCAGATCGTGGCCCAGCTGCTCCTCATGACCGCCGCGTTCGGCGTCGCGGCTGCGACGCTGCTTGGGGTCGTGACCGTGTGGTGGATATTCGGCCTGCTCCTGGTGCACGGCTTCGCCGGCGCGATCGGCGGACCGGCCCAGCAGACCCTCATTCATTCGATCGTGGGCCGCGACCGCCTGCTGTCCGCGGTGAGCCTCAACTCGACCGCGAGGCAGCTGTCGCAGGTCATCGGGCCGGCCGTCGCCGGCTTCATCTACCTGCAGTTCGGCCCGGGCTGGGGCCTGTTCGTGAACGGCCTGACCTTCGTGCCGCTCCTCGTCTTCCTCGCCTTCTTCATCCGGCTCGCCCCAAAGGCGCAGATCGCCCCGCAGGCGGTGCTCGACGCGCTGCGCGAAGGGCTCGCGTTCGTCCGCTCGAAGCCGCGTATCGGCGGCCTCATCGGGGTGGAGATGCTGCCGGTGATCTTCCTCGGCCACACGTTCAACTCGCTCCTCGTGGTCTTCGCGGCGGATTATCTCCACGCCGGGACGCTCGGCTACTCGTTCCTGCTGGTCGCGAGCGGGATCGGTGCGCTCACAGCAGCGATGTGGATGGCGTACGGCCGCCGGCCCGGTGATCCGGCCCGGATCATCGTCGCGGCCGCGGCGGTGGAGGTCGTCGCGATCCTCGTCTTCGCCCTCTCGTCGAGCTATGTCCTGTCCGTGGTGCTCATGGTCGCCATCGGCGCGGCCACCGTCCTCACCCAGTCGTTCAACAACACCGCGCTGCAGCTCGCCGCCCCGGATCGCATCCGCGGACGGGTCATGGGTGCGTACAGCTTCGGCACGCAGGGCTTCCGCGTGATCAACGGCCCGCTCCTCGGCGTGCTCGCGACGGTGCTCGCGCCGCCGCTGGCCGTCGCGGGATCGGCCGTGGTGGTGCTCGCGGGGCTCGCCGGGATCGTCGCCGCGGTGCCGCAGCTGCGCGGGCGGGACGGGCCGCAGGTCTAGCTGCGCGCGGTCGTCTGGCGACGCGCCCGGATGCCGGCGGCGCGGAGGTTGACGACCACGAGCGCGACCAGGAGCGCGAGCAGCAGCCACCCGCACAGGTCCCGGATGTCAGGCACGAAGGCCGCGGTGAGCCACGTCCCAGCGAGGGCGACGATGATGCCGACGGCGAGCGAGCCGTCCTCCACGAGCAGTCCCACGACGGCGTCCCACACCGACCGCGCGCTAGACATGCTTCGCGGCGACCTCGGCGCCTTCCGGCACGATGGCGGCGAGCATCCGCGCCGCGAGCCAGCTCGCCGCGAGGAATACCCCAAGGATCACGGGAATGGAGAGCGCGTCGCCCGGCCACGTCGCGCCGAGCCCCTCCGCGAACCAGAACACGCCGAAGGCCGACAGGATCGCGCCCACGCCGAACTTCAGCCAGTTCTCCGGCACCATCGTGAGCGGCGTGCGCAGCGCGATGCCGAGGGCGATGACGAGGATGCCCGCTGCGATCGCCCCCGCGATCGCGGCGTTGAGCGCTGCGGTGCCGCCGGCGCCGAACGCGATGACGATGAATGCGACCTCGGTGCCTTCCAGCAGGACGGCCTTGTAGGCGACGATCGCGCCCGCGCGGTCGAATCCGGTGCGCGTCTCGCCTCGCGCCTTGAGGTCGGCGATCTCGCGGGCGTAGATCTGCTCCTCGTCGTGCAGGGCGACGATGCCCGCGAACCGCAGCACGGCCTTGCGCAGCCACCGCAGGCCGAATAACAAGAGCAGCGCGCCGACGAACGCCTTGAGGGCCTGCTCGGGCACGAGGGTCACGATCGTGACGCCGAGCGCGGCGATGATGATCGCGAGCGTGATCGCGGCCGCGACCGATCCATAGAGTGGCGCGCGCCAGCCGCGCGTCACGCCCACCGCGAGGACGATCGTCGTCGCCTCGACGAACTCGACGGCGCTCGCGGCGAACGCGGGCAGCGCCGCCGAGGCGAGGGCGCCGAGGTCCATCCGGTCTACCGGGCCTCAGCGCGCGCGTAGGCCCGGTCGAGGACGTCCATAAGGTGGACCACCGGGGTCGTGCTGCCCTCGCGGCGCAGCGCCGCCTCGATCTGCATCTGACAGCCGGGATTGGCCGTCACGATCATCGCCGCCCCGCTGCGCACGATGTGCTGCGCCTTGCGATGGCCCAGTCGCGCGGCGAGCTCGGGCTGCGTCACGTTGTAGGTGCCCGCGCTGCCGCAGCACCAATCCGCTTCGGCGAGCGGCACGAGCTGCAGCTCGGGGATGGCGGCAAGGAGGGCTCGTGGCTGCGCGCTGATCTTCTGGCCGTGGAGCAGGTGACACGGCTCGTCGTACGCCGCCGTCGCGCGAAGCGGTCCAGGGACCTCCGTCAGTCCCACCGCGGCGAGGTACTCACTGGCGTCCTTCACCCGCAGGGAGAAGCGCTCGCCGCGCTCGGCCCACCGCGGATCGTCCTTCAGGAGCCAGCCGTATTCCTTCAGGTTCGCGCCGCACCCGGCGGCGTTCACGATGAACGCGTCGACCGCCAGCGGCTCGAGGAGCGCGATGTTGCGCTTCGCGAGCACGCGCGCATCGCCGCGCTCGCCGGCGTGGGCGTGCAGGGCGCCGCAGCACGTCTGCGCCTCGGGCACGAGCACCTCGATGCCGTTGCGCGCGAGGACGCGGGCGGTGGCCGCGTTCGTATCGGCGAACGCGGCGCGCATGACGCAACCGGTGAACAGCGCGACCGTGCCCCGTTTCGTCCCGCGGGCCTCGAAGCGCGCGGGCAGCGCCGCGCTGGACGGCGCCGTGCGCGGTACGAGATCCAGCAGCTCGGCCAGTCGCTTGAGCCCGATGAGCCGCAGGATCGTGCGCCCGCCCAGGCGCTTCGAGAGGTATCCGAACCGGGCGAACAGCGCGAGCCGGGTCGGGGACGTGATGAGCCCCCGGAACACCGCCCGCCGGAGGAGCCCTTCAGCGAGATTCGGCGTTCGGGCGGCGACGACCTGCGATCGGGCCGCTTCCATGAGCTTGCCGAAGGACACGCCCGAGGGGCAGGCGGTCTCGCAGGCCCGGCAGTCGAGGCACTTGGCCATGTGATCCGCGAACGCGGCGCTGTCCGCGTCGAGCCGGCCATCGTGCACGTTCTTCATGAGCCGGATCCGCCCGCGTGGCGAGTCCATCTCGACGCCGAGCTCGGCGAAGGTCGGACACGTCGGCAGGCAGAGGCCGCAGTGGACACAGCGCGAGATGAGCTCCGGCAGCGGCGCGTCCGCATTCGGGAAGCCGATCCGCTGCATCAGCCGACGACCGAGCGCCCGGGCTCGAGGATGCCATGTGGATCGAATGCGTCCTTCAACCGCCGCATCAGGAACGCGCCCGGTGGCTCGGGACTCCCATCGACGCGCGCGACCACCGTGCGCTCGATCCGACCGTTGCCGCCGAGGACGCGGGCGCCGGCCAGCAGGCCGTCGACCGCCGCCTCTTCGCGCAGCCGTACGAGCACGATGCCGCTCGCGGCGTCGGCGACGATCCGCGCGTCGCGGTCGCTTCGGACGGCCGATTCCGCGAACGCGGCTTGGGCCGAGAGCGGCAAGGCAACGCGGACCACGCTCCCGGGGGCGCTGTCGTCCACGAGCTCGCGCAGCGGACCGAGCAAGGCCTCCACGTCATCGTGGGCCTCGGCCGTGACGCCGCGCGCGCCGGCGGCGCCCGCGAGCTCCGCGATCGCGCGTTCCACGGGCGCGGCCTCGCCGGCGGCCGCGAGCACGAGCCGCCAGCGCCGGTCGGCGGTGCGCTCGACAACGACCGCGATCGGCCGGAGCGACGTGCGCACGATCGCGTCGGCGGCATCGAAGGCTACGCCTGCGGACGCGAAGGTGGCGCTCGCCGCGCGAGCCACCGGCGGGATCGGGAGGATCTTGAACGTCGCCTCGACGATCACCCCAAGGGTGCCCTGCGAGCCGATGAAGAGCTTGTTGAGGTCGTAGCCGGCGACGTTCTTGACGACGCGGCCACCGGCTCGCGCGACCGTGCCGTCCGCCAGCGCGGCGCGGACGCCGAGCAGCAGGTCGCGGACGCCCCCATATCGATACCGGCCGAAGCCGTCGCTGTTCGCGGCGATGATCCCGCCGACCGTGGCGCCACGACCGATATGGGGGGGATCGAGCGGCAGGAACTGGCCGTGCGCGCGAAGGGGCTCGCGCAGCGCCGCCAGCGGCGTGCCCGCGCCGACGGTCACGGTGAGGTCCTCGGGCACGTGATCGACGATGCCACCCAACGCGGCGGTCTCCAGGACGACGTCGGTGTCCCGCCGCGGTCCCTGGTGGTCTTTCGTTCCGCCGCCTCGCACGCGCACGGTGCGCCGATCGGCGGCGCAGTCCCGCAGCAGCTCGGCGCACGCCTCGGCGCTCGCCGGCCGCTCAGCGCGCGGCATGCAGGGAGAACTCCTTGCACTTGCCTGGCGTGGGGAAGACCTTGCCGGGGTTCGAGAGCCCGAGCGGGTCGAAGGCCTCCTTGACCCGCCGCATGACTGCCATGTCCACCGGGGAGTACTGGAGCGGCATGTAGCAGTTCTTCTCCATGCCGACCCCGTGCTCTCCGGTGATCGATCCCCCGACGGCGATGCACATCTCGAGGATCTCGCGCCCCGCGGCCTTCACCCGCTCGACCTCTTCGGCACCCTTGGAGCCGTCGAACATGATCAGGGGGTGCAGGTTCCCGTCGCCGGCGTGGAACACGTTCGCGATGCGCAGGCCGTAGCGCTCGCCGACGTCGATGACGTGCCGCAGCACCTGCGGCAGCTTCGTGCGCGGGATCACGCCGTCCTGGACGTAGTAGTCGGAGGCCAGGCGGCCCATCGCGGCGAACGCGCCCTTGCGGCCGGCCCAGAGCTTGTCGCGCTCGAGCGCGGTGGTCGCGACTCGCAGCTCCTGGGCGTGCGATGCGCGGCAGATCGCCTGGATGCGATCGAGCAGATCGTCGAGGCCATCGCGGACGCCGTCGACCTCGAGCAGCAGGATCCCGCCCGCATCGAGCGGGTAGCCGGCGCCGACCGACGCTTCGACGGCCTGGGTCGAGAGCTGGTCCATCATCTCCATGGCGCTCGGAACGATGCCCGCGCCGATGATCGCGGACACGGTGTTCGACGCGTCATCCATCGTCGGGAACGCGGCCATCAGGGTGCGCTTGTCCTCGGGCAGCGGCGTGAGCTTCACCGTGATCTCCGTCACGATCCCGAGCGTGCCCTCGGAGCCGACGAATGTGCCGACGAGGTCGTATCCCGGGCTATCGATGGCCTTCCCGCCCAGCCGGACGACGGTGCCGTCGGACAGGACGACCTCGAGCCCCGTGACGTGGTTCGTCGTGACGCCGTAGGCCAGGGTGTGCGGCCCGCCCGAGTTCTCGGCGACGTTGCCTCCGAGCGTGCAGGCCTTCTGGCTCGAGGGGTCCGGCACGAAGTAGAGGCCGCTCGGCGCGGCCGCCGTCGACAGGTGCAGGTTCACGAGGCCGGGCTGCACCACCGCCCGCAGGTTCGGGACGTCGATCTCGAGGATCCGCGACATGCGCGCGAACGAGATGACGACGCCGCCTTCGACCGGGATCGCGCCACCGGAGAGGCCGGTGCCCGCTCCGCGTGGGACCAGGGGCACGGCGTGCTCGGCGCAGAACCGCGCGAGCTTCGCGACGTCGGCGGTCTCGTTGGGCAGGACCACCGCGTCCGGCGTCGCGATGTCGATGGCTCCGTCGTACTCATAGAGAAGGAGATCCTCGCGGGCCCAGAGCACCTTCTCCGCGCCGAGGAGCGAGCGCAACGCTCCGGCGAGCTCGGGTCCGCGCAGTCCGGCGCGCACGACCGCCGGCGCGGCTGTCATGCCCCGGTGCCCTCGCGTGTCCGCAGGGACTCGGCGAGCTGGCCGGCGGCGCGCCGCATCTGCGGGACGAACTCGACGCATCGCTGCTTCGTCAGCCGGCTCGCCGGACCCGAGATGGACAGGGCCGCCACTGGCGCGCCGATGGGGCCGACCGCCACGGCGACGCAGCGGACGCCGTCGTCGTATTCCTCGTCGTCGAGCGCGTAGCCGCGCTCGCGGGCCTCGTCCAGCGCACGCGCGAGGGCCGCTCGGTCGATGAGGGTCTTCGCCGTGTGCGTGGTGAGATCGGTGCGATCGAGGAGCGCATCGCGCCGTGGCTGGGGCAGCGAGGCGAGCAGTGCCTTTCCGGCACCGGTGGCGTGCAGCGGGACGCGATTGCCGACGACCGTGAAGAGCCGGACCACCTGCGGGCTCGCGGCCGTCTCGATGTACACCGCCATGGTGTCGTCGAGCACGCACAGGTTCGCGGTCTCGCGGGTCGCCTCCACCAGTGCCCGCAGCAGCGGGCGCGCGGCGAGGCGAAGCTCGTTGTAGCGGCTCCGGCTCTCCGCGAGCGTCGACACCTTGGCGCCGGCGTAGTACCGGCTCGTGTCGGGGTTCTGCCGGACGTACCCGCGGCGCAGGAGCGTCGCCAGGAGCCGGTGCACGGTGCTGACGTGCAGCTTCGTGCGGGCGGCCAGGGCGGTGATGCTCACCTCGCCGTCGGCGCCGGCGAGCGCCTCGAGCAGATCCAGCGCGCGGTCCACCGACTGGACCGACCGCCGGGAGCGCCGCGGCTCGGTGGCTTCTTTCACGGCTCGGAATTCCCCATCTGAGGAGCGAAATCATATGCCGGGCCGCCGTTCCTATCCTTTTCACATGCCGAATGCCGCCGACCGCCGCACCACCCTGCTCGCCCAGGCCGCCTCGTTCCCGGCCTCGCCGGGCGTGTACCTGTTCAAGGACGCGCGCGGGCGCGTCCTGTATGTCGGCAAGGCCGACGTCCTGCGCGACCGGATCCGCAGCTACTTCGGGCCGAGCCTCGATGTCCGCCACGTGCGGCTGGTCGAGCGCGCGGAGCGCCTCGAGTACGTGCTCACGAGCAGCGTGTCCGAGTCCTACCTGCTCGAGGCGAACCTCATCAAGCAGCACCGGCCTCGGTACAACATCCGGCTGAAGGACGACAAGTCCTATCCCTACGTGAAGGTGACGCTCGGCGAGGACTTCCCCCGCATCCTGCGCACGCGCCAGCTCGGCGACCGGACGGCTCGCTACTTCGGACCGTACGCGAATGCGAAGTCCGTCGATGAGTCGCTCGATCTGCTGCAAAAGCTCTTCCCGTATCGGACCTGCAAGCTCACGATCACCGCATCGCCCGAGGACGGCCGCGGCCGCACCGTACCGCCATCCGCGCTTCCGGGCGGACGCCCGTGCCTCCTCTTCCATCTGAAGCGCTGCACCGCGCCCTGCGTCGGCGCGACGAGCCGTGACGAGTACCGGGCCACCATCGAGCGGAGCATCCAGTTCCTCGAGGGCCGGTACGACGCACTCGCCCGCGACCTGCGCCGCGAGATGCAGGTCGCATCAGAGGGGCTCGACTACGAGCGCGCCGGCGTCCTGCGAGACCGCGTCGCCGCGATCGACCGCACGATGGACCGGCAGGAGGTCCACGCGTACAAGGGCGATGATTTCGACGCGCTCGGCGTGGCGCTCGCGGAGGGCGACGCCGCCGTCCAGCTCCTCCGCGTCCGCGATGGGACGATCGTTCGGCGCGATCACTTCTTCCTCGAGGGCGCGGAGGGCGCGACGCCCGGCGAGGTGCTCGGCTCGTTCCTCCGCCAGCATTACGCCGCGGCATCGACGTTCCCGCCGGAGATCGTCGTTCCCGAGACGATCCCCGACGCCGAGACGTTCGTCGCCTTCGCCGAGGAGAAGCGGGGGACCCACGTCCAGCTGCACGTGCCGCAGCGCGGCAAGAAGCGGCGGCTCATCGACCTTGCGGTCCGCAACGCGCAGGACGCCCTCGAGCAGGAGCGCGTGCGCTGGCTGTCCGACAAGGGCAAGACCGACTCGGCGCTCGTCGAGCTGCAGCAGGCCCTCGGCCTCGAGGGTCCACCGAAGCGGATCGAGTGCTTCGACGTGAGCCACGTCCAGGGGACCAATGTGGTCAGCTCGATGGTCGTGTTCGAAGATGGGAAGCCGGCGAAGCAGGGCTACCGGCGGTTCAAAGCGAAGCTCAGCGACCGGAACGATGACTTCGCGAACATGCGCGACACATTGAGACGACGGTTCGCGCGGAGCGCCGCCGGTGAGAACGACGGTTGGCCGGTGCCCGACCTCGTGATCCTCGATGGCGGGAAAGGGCAGCTGGCCGAGGGCATCGGCGCGCTCTCGGACGCCGGCCTACTGCAGATCCCGATCGCCGCCCTCGCGAAGGAACGTGAGGAGCTCTTCGTCCCCGGCCGGCCGGAGCCGATCGTGCTGCCGGCCCGCTCCCAGGGCCTGTTCCTCGTGCAGCGCATCCGGGACGAAGCCCACCGGTTCGCCGTCACGTACCACCAGCAGCTGCGCGGCAAGCGCGCCGTGCGCTCCGTGCTCGATGAGATCCAGGGGGTCGGCCCGGCAAAGAAACGGGCGTTGCTGCGCACCTTCGGCTCGGTGAAGGGGATGCGCGAGGCGAGCGAGGCCGACCTGGCCGGCGTCGCGGGGGTCGGACCGGCCCTGGCGGAACGCATCAAGCAGGCGATCGACTGACTCGTTGAGGTCAAGCTCAACGATCCGCATATTGCGCTACAGAACGTTGAGTTTGCGTTGACAATCAGTGAGCGGGGGCGGAAAGTCGGGTCATGGCGAATCCGGTCATCGGCCGCTGTCCCATCTGCAACGAGACCCTCAGGGTCGTGCGCCTCGACTGCGAGGGCTGCGGCACGCGGCTCGAAGGCAACTTCACGCTCGGCCGGTTCCATTCCCTGAGCGCCGAGCAGCTCGAGTTCCTCGAGACCTTCATCCGGGCGCGCGGCAACTTCAAGGATGTGGAGCGCGAGCTCGGCATCTCATACCCGACCGTTCGGTCGCGGCTCGACGCGGTGATCCGCGCGCTCGGGTTCCCGTCCCAGGCCGAGCCCGACCGCGAGGCCGAGCGCCGCAAGGAGATCCTGCGCGAGCTCGCCGAGGGCAAGATCGCTCCCGACGACGCGGCGACGCTGTTGGAGGCTGAGTGATGAGTGACGAAGAGGGCGAGTCCCGCCGGAAGACGGTGCGCGAGGAATTCGAGGAAGCGCGCCAGCGCTACTACGACCTCCGCCAACAGGAGCGGGATCTGCGGCAGGAGGAGCGCGAGCGCGAGCGTGAGGCGCATCGCGAGGAGCGCGAACGCACGCGCGACGAGCGCCGCACGCTGCGTGACGTGATCCGCCGCTCGGTGGATGAGACCATGGTTCCCGGCCTCGGCCGGCATATCGGCAAGACCATCCGAGACTCGATGAGCTTCAAGGTCGACGTCGGTGACGTCGATGTGGGTGACCTGGGCGTCGGCGACGAGTACTCCGAGATCATCGAGCGTGATTTCACCGTGGGGCAGGGCGCGGGTCTGCACGTGCGCAACGTGTCGGGCGACACGCGCATCAGCGTCGGCGATCCGGGCATCATCCATGTCACCGCGCGCAAGCGCGTGCGCGGCACGAGCGAAGAGCGCGCCAAGCGCCTCCTCGAGAACGTCGAGGTCCGCATGGAGCAGGACGGGGACGACGTGCTGCTGAAGCCGCACCTGTACGAGCAGGACCGGGGCTGGGCCGACCTCTTCCGCGGCGGCCGGGTCGCCGTGGACTTCGAGATCACCGTGCCGCCCGAGCTTCGGCTGCAGGCGCACACGGTGAGCGGGGACGTTGCTGTCGCTGGCACCCGCGGGCCGATGGACGTGCAGAGCGTGTCCGGCGACGTGCGCCTGACGGACGTGCAGGGCCCGCTGCGGCTCAAGACCGTGAGCGGTGACGGCCTGCTGTCGACGTTCGCGGGCCAGCTCCTCGCCAACTCCGTGAGCGGCGACCTGACGTTCTCCGGGGCGCGGCTGCACGGATCCGACATCGTCACCGTGAGCGGCGACGTGCGCTTCGAGGGCGAGCTGGACAAGGCTCGCGACCACCGGATGAAGACGATCAGCGGTGACGTCGACCTGCACTTCACCGGCGGTTCGTACGACATCCGGTTCAGCAGCATGAGCGGCGACCTCGACAGCGAGATGGCTTGTGACATCAGCAAGGAAGGGCGCCGGGACAAGCACATCGTCATCGGCTCCGCGGAGACCAGGGTCTCGGTGAAGACGATGAGCGGCGACCTGGAGATCCGGCCGTCCGATGCCGCCACACCCGGGGCCACCCCCATGTCCGAGATGGAAGCCGAGCGGGAGGACGACACCGAGCGGACCGAGCCGATGCGGCCCACGGCTCCCGTGCCTCCCGTCGCTCCGACGCCGCCCACGCCGCCGCGAGCCGACGTGCGCGAGCTCCTCGAGCGCCTGGCCAAGGGCGACATCGACGTCGACGCCGCCGCGGCCGCGCTCGACGCGCGCCGCGAGCACTGATGCCGACCGAAGAAGGCAGGCAGGTCCTGAAGCTCCTGGCCGAAGGGAAGATCGACGCGGACCAGGCCTACCGGCTCCTCAAGGCCATCGGCGACGTCGATGAGAAGGAGCGATCGGCCGGTCCCGGAGGGGGCCACGGCGCGGCGGACCGGCCGCTGTTCCCGCCCGACGCGCCGATCCCGCCCGGACTCGGGCGGCGGACGCTGCGGATCATGGTGACCTCGAGCGGAAAATCCAAGGTGAACATCGCGATCCCGCTCGGGATCGCGCGCATGGGCAAGACGAAGATCGCGGCCAGCGGGCTCGTGCGCGAGCAGCTCGCGAAGTTCGGCATCGACCTGGATGACGTGCTGCGGCACATCTCGCACTCCGGTCCGATCGTGGACGTCTCCGACGGCGACGACCGGGTGATGATCGTCGTCGAGTGACAGCGCTCGGCCCCGCGGTCGAGGTCACCGGCCTCACCAAGATCTTCGAAAAGGGCCGCCGGACCGTCTGGCAGCGGCTCCGTCGCGAGCCCGACAAGCGCGAGACATTCGTCGCCGTCAACGGCATCGACCTGCGCGTCGAGCGCGGCGAGATCTTCGGGGTCCTCGGGCCAAATGGGGCGGGGAAGACCACGACCCTCCGGATGCTCGCGACGCTGCTCGAGCCGACTAGCGGCGAGGCCAGGGTCCTCGGGATCGACGTGCGCACGCATCCCCGCGAGATCCGCGCCAATCTCGGCGCGATGCTCTCGGGCGAGCGGAGCCTCTACTGGAAGCTGACCGCGCGCGAGAACCTCGAGTACTTCGCGGCGCTCTACCACGTGCCGCCGAACGAGACGAAGGCCCGGATCGACGCGGCGCTCGTCGCCGTGAAGCTCGCGGACCGCGCGGACGACTACGTGGAGCGCTACTCGACCGGCATGCGGCAGCGGCTCGCCCTCGCTCGGGCGCTCCTGCCTGACCCGCCGCTTGTGATCCTCGACGAGCCGACCGTCGGCCTCGACCCGCAGGCGGCGCGCGATCTACGCGATCGGGTCCGCGAGCTGAAACGGCAGGGCCGCACCGTCCTTCTCACCACGCATTACATGGAAGAGGCCGACCAGCTCTGCGACCGCATCGCGATCATCGATCACGGTGAGATCGTGGCACTCGACACGCCGGCGGCCCTGAAACGGCGTATCCGGGCGGAGGAGGTCGTGAGCCTCGAGATCGGGATGACCGGCGCAGACGCGCCGATGCTCGCGCGGCTCGGCGGCAGCGCGGTCATCGCGCGCAGCGAGCGCCACAACGGGACGCTGTCCGTGACGGCGCACTGCGCGTCGGCGCGCGACTTCGTGCCGGCGGCCTTCGACGCCGCGCGCAGCGAGGGCGCGACCATTCAGCACGTCGAGGTCGTGCCGGTATCGCTCGAAGACGTGTTCATCTCGCTCACCGGCCGCGCCCTCCGCGAGTGAACACCACCTACATAGCCGGTGATCTCCGGGCGCTCCGGGCCGCCGGCCTCAAGGAGCTCCGCACGCTCCGCCGGTACCCGACGTCGTTCTTCGGGATGATCTTCTGGCCGGTCATGCTGCCGGCGGTCTGGGTCCTCATGGGCCAGGCCTACTCCGGCGGCGGTGATGCGCAGGCCCTCCAGGCGTTCGCGGACCGCGCGGGGACCACCGGCATCACGGTGTTCGTCTTCGTCGGGTACGCGATGTACATGTGGCTGAGCTCGCTCCTGTGGGGGCCCGGCACGGCGCTCCGCCAGGAGCAGATCCGCGGGTCGCTCGAGGCGGTGTTCCTGACCCCCGCGTCGCGGATGGTGCCGTTGTTCGGCCCGCCGCTGACGAATGTCGTGTGGGTCTTCATGAACATGCTGGTGACCGCCATCGGCGTGTGGCTGCTGTTCGGCATCGTGCTCCCGCTTGGCGGCGCGCTGTACGCCCTCGGCATCACCCTCGTCGGCGTCCCGGCGATGTACGCCATGGGCTCCCTGTTCGGCGCGGGTGTCCTGCGGTTCGGGGAGATCGGGCCGGCCGTGCAGTTCGTCCGCGGCTCCCTTTCGCTGCTCTGCGGGATCACCTTTCCGATCGTCATGCTCCCGGCCTGGGCGCAGGCGACGGCGGCCGTGATGCCGCCGACGTACATCGTCGACGGAATGCGATCCGCGCTGCTGCGTGGCGCCACGTTCGGCGAGCTCGCTCCGCTGGGCGGGGTGCTGCTCGGGCTCGCGGTCGTCTTCGGCATCCTCGCGGTGTTCGTCTTCCGGTGGCTCGAGGCCGGAGCTCGCCGGAGCGGGATGCTCGGGCGGTACTGATGGACGAGTTCCGCGCCGCCTTCGCCGTCGCGCGCAAGGACATTCGCAATGTGTCGCGCTACCGATTCGTGGTGGCGTCGCAGATCTTCACGCCGCTCTATCAGGGGGTGCTGCCGGCGCTTCTGTTCGGCGCCGCATTCGCGGTGGGCGGGCGCGTCGTGGGCCTCGAGAAGACCATCGGGACGGCCGATCTGGCCGGCTTCATCTTTCTGGGCGGGGTGATGAGCGGCCTCGTGGCCACCTCGTTCTGGGCCATGGGCATGAGCTTCCGGAACGAGATGGAGGCCGGGACGCTGGAGCCGACCTGGCTCACGCCGACGTCGCGCGAGACGCTCGTCATCGGCCGCGCGCTCGGTGGGCTGTTCTGGTTCCTGTTCGGGCAGATCGTCATCTTCGCGATCGGGATCGTCTTCTTCGGCCTCCGGTTCAGGCCGGAGATCGTCTACGCGGCGCCGGCGCTGGTCCTGGCGGTCCTCGCCATGGTGGGGATCGCGTACCTGCTCGCGGCGCTCGTGCTGGTCATCAAGGAGGCGAACTTCTTCATCGACACGACCAACTTCCTGTTCGCGACCGCGTCCGGCGTGGCGTTCCCGGTGACGCTGCTGCCCGGTGTGCTCCAGCCCATCGCGTTCGCCCTCCCGACGACGTACGCGATGGACATCCTGCGGCAGCAGGCCCTCGGGACCCGGCCCCTTTTCGATCCGGTCCTCGAGTACCTGGCGCTCATCGCCGGGACGGTCGTCGCGTATCCGGTGGGCCTCTGGGCGTACCGCCGCGCCGACCACCACATCCGCGTACGCGGCAGCCTCAACCAGTACTAGTCGCGCTGTCCCTACTATCCACACGATGGGTCTGCTGGGACGGGTCGTCATCAACGCGATCGCCATCGCCGTCGCGGCGCTGCTGATCCCTGGCATCTCATACGGCCACACGGCCTACGGCTACGGCGAGGCCGACAAGTGGATCTCGCTCGGCCTGACCGCCCTGGTGCTCGGGATCGTGAACGCCTTCGTCCGCCCGATCATCTCGCTCGTGTCGATGCCGATCACGTGTCTGACCCTCGGTCTGTTCCAGCTGGTCATCGGCGGGCTGATGCTCATCCTCGTTTCGTTGATCCCGGCACTGGGCTTCCAGGTGGACAACATCATCGCCGCGATCATCGGCGCGATCGTCATCGGGCTCGTCGGCTTCGTCGCGGCGCGGATCATCCCGCATTAGGTCGTGACCGCGCGCCCCGACTTCGCCGTGGTCACCGGCCTGTCCGGCGCCGGGAAGTCGCAAGCCGCGAAGGTCTTCGAAGACCTCGGCTACTACATCCTCGACAACCTTCCCCCGGCGCTGATGGCCTCGGCGCTCGACGTCGCGCGCAAGGGCGGTCACGCCCGGGTCGCGATGGTGGTCGATGCCCGGAGCGGTGCCCTGTTCGCGGACGCGGCCGCGCAGCTCGAGCGCCTCGACCGGGCCGGCACCCGGCCGCACGTCCTGTTCTTCGACGCATCCGACGAGGTCCTCCTGCGGCGGTACAGCGAGACGCGCCACCGCCACCCGCTCGAGCGGTCCGGCGGCGTGCAACCGTCCATCGAGGAGGAGCGCCGGCTGCTCGTCGACCTCCGTTCCCGCGCCGACAAGGTCATCGACTCGACGCATCTCTCGGTGAAGGATCTGCGCGACACCTTGCACTCGCTGTACGGCGAGGGGACCGCGGGCATGCTCGTGCAGCTGCAAAGCTTCGGCTACAAGTTCGGACTGCCGCCCAGCGCGGACCTGGTCTTCGACGTGCGGTTCATGGAGAACCCGTTCTACATCGACCGCCTGCGCCCGCTGTCCGGCAGCGACGAGCCGGTCCGAGAGTTCGTGCTCGGGCACAACGCGACGCGATCGTTCCTCGATCACTTGATGCCGCTCCTGGAGTTCGCCCTACCGCGATATGAAGATGAGAAGAAGGCCCGGCTGGGCATCGCGTTCGGCTGCACCGGAGGACGGCATCGGTCGGTCGCGATCGCCGATGAGGTCGCCCGCCGGCTGCGCACCTCGTGGAAGGGCGATGTCGTCGTCGAGCATCGGGACCGCGACAAGCCCGACGTGCGCACGTGACCCGGGGCGTCGGCGCGCGCGAGCGATCGCCGCTCTCGGACGAGGTGAAGGCCGAGCTCGCGCGGCTGCCGTTGAAGGCCTGCGACGCGCGCGTGCTCGCTGAGCTGCTACCGCGCGCGGGCCATCTGGGCGTTCCTGCCAGGCGCCTCGCGCACCGCACCGAGGAAGCGGACCCGGGCTCGCTGTTCCGGCGCGCATGCTGCCGGCGCACGTATCTGCGCGGGCTGGTGCTCGCGGGCGGCTCCGTGTCCGCCGGCCCATCGGGGTACCTCCTCGAGATCCGTCCTCCGCGTGGCGAGGTGCGGCGGGCCGCATCGATCCTCGGTCGCGAAGGATTCGCTCCGACGATCCGTTCGCGTCGAGGCCAGCTTGTCTTCACGATCCGCGATGCGGAGACGATCGCCGCGTACCTGCGAGCGTGCGGCGCGACCGAGACGCTCTTGCGGTTCGAGGCGCGCCGCGTCTCGCGCGAAATGCGCGGGCGGACGAACGCCCTGGTGAACGCGGAGTCTGCCAACCTCGGGCGCGCGGTGGCCGCCGCGCGCGCGCAGACGGAGGCCATCCGCGTGCTGGCACGGGACGGCCGGCTCGCGCGACTCCCGGCTCCGGTCCGTCAGGCGGCGACCGCGCGCATGCGCGCGCCGACGGCGACGCTGAACGATCTGGCGCGGCGCCTCGACACGACGAAGTGGGCGGTCCGGTCGCGGCTGCGCCGGCTCGTCGAGGAGGCCGGCGCGTGACCCGCGGCCGTCTCGTCATCGGCAACTGGAAGATGAACCCCGCGACCCAGGCGGACGCCGTCGCGCTCGCGCGGGCTGTCGCAGCCATGCCGCACGGCCGCGCCGGCCTTGCCGTGGCGCCGCCGGCCATCGCGCTCGCCGCCGTGGCCGACGCCCTGCGCGGCACGGACGTGGCCGTGTACGCGCAGGACGTGCACTGGGAGGACACGGGCGCATTCACCGGACAGCTGAGCGTCGCGATGCTCCGGGGTCTGGCTGCCGGTTCGATCGTCGGGCACTCCGAAGTGCGGCGGGACCAGGGGGACGACGACGCGCGCATCGCCCGGAAGCTGGGGCGCGTGCTCGGGGCCGGCCTGCGTGCCGTCCTTTGCGTCGGCGAGACCGAGGCGCAGTTCGCGGCGGACGAAACGGAGGCCGTGCTGAAGCGCCAGATCGAGCGCGACCTCGAGGGTGTGCGCGGGGCCACGCCCGACGCACTTGTCGTCGCGTACGAGCCCGTGTGGGCGATCGGGACCGGCCGGCCCGCCACGGGACCGCACGCGAGCGCGGCTGCTCGCACCATCCGGACCGCGCTCCGGATACACGGGCTGCCCGCCGACGCGATCCGCATCCTGTACGGCGGCAGCGTCGCGGCGGGCACGGCCGCGGAGTTCGCCGCGGCGGATGGCATCGATGGCGCGCTCGTCGGCGGCGCGTCGCTCAAGCCGGACGACTTCGCCAAGATCGTCCAGGCGTTCGTGGAGTGACCGCGGCCTACCGGCCGGTGGTGCTCTGCGTGCTCGACGGGTGGGGCATCGCGCCGGACTCGCCGTCGAACGCCGCGACGCGCGGGGACACGCCCCGGCTCGATGCGATCCTTCGCGAGAACCCGCACGCGCAGCTCGAGGCGAGCGGGCTCGCCGTCGGGCTTCCCGCGGGCGTCATGGGGAACAGCGAGGTCGGCCATCTGACGATGGGCGCCGGATACGCCGACCCGCAGGCCCTCGTCGCGATCGACCGCGCGATCCTGGACGGCAGCTTCTTCACCAATCCCGCGCTTCGCGCCGCGTGCGCCGCGGCGCGTGCCGGCCACACGCTCCACCTCATGGGCCTGCTCTCCACCGGAGGCGTGCATGCCGATATGCGCCACCTTGCCGCGCTGATCGAGCTGGCGAAGCGCGAGTCGGTCCCCGACGTCGCGGTGCATGCCTTCCTCGACGGGCGCGACATGCCGCCGCGGAGCGCCGAGCCCCTGATCGCGCAGGTGGGCGCGCCCATCGCGACCGTCCACGGACGCTTCTACGCGATGGACCGCGACAAGCGCTGGGACCGCACGGAGCGCGCGTACCGCGCCATCGTCGACGCGGACGGCCCCGTCATCGCGACGGCCGAGGACGCGCTGCGCGCGTGCTACCGGTCGGCGGAGTGCAAGGACGAGCTGCTCGGACCGCACGTCGTCGGCTCCGGTCGTCCGATCCGGGACGGCGACGCGGTCATCTTCTTCAACTTCCGGCCGGACCGGGCTCGCCAGCTCACGTGGGCCATCTTGCAGCCCGACTTAGACGGCTTCCCGCGACGGCGGGTACCGCGCGACCTCACGTACGTGACCTTCACGGACTATCAGGTGGATCTGCCCGGCATCCAGATCGCGTTCCCGCCCGCAGCCGTCATCCCGATGGCCGAGGTCCTCGCCGACCGCGGCCTCCGTCAGCTGCACATAGCGGAGACGGAGAAGTACGCACACGTCACGTACTTCTTCAATGGCGGACGTGAGGCGCCGTTCGCCGGCGAGGATCGGGTGCTCGTGCCGTCGCCGAACGTGCGCACGTACGACGAGGCTCCGCAGATGAGCGCGGCCGAGGTCGCGCGACGGCTCGCAGAGGCCATCGGCCAGGGCAGGTATGACTTCGCGATCGTGAATTTCGCGAATCCGGACATGGTCGGTCACACGGGCGTGATCGACGCCGCGCTGCGAGCGATGGCCGCGACGGACGCCGCGGTCGGCGTGGTGGTGGACGCCGCACTCGCCGCGGGCGGCTGCGTCCTGCTGACGGCGGACCACGGCAACGTCGAAGAGATGCGCTTCCATGACGGCGGGGTCAACACGCAGCACAGCACGAACCCGGTCCCGGTCGCGTTCGTGTCGCGCGACCCGGACGGCTGGCGCATCAGCGACGGCGAGCTCTCGGACGTCGCTCCGACGCTCCTCGGCCTGCTCGACATCCCCGTGCCGGATCGGATGACCGGACGAACGCTGCTCGCACGGCGATGACGCGTCGCGTGAACGGGTCCGCGTGGGTCGCGTATGCCCTGGTCGGCGGGCTCATGACCGCGGTCGCGCTGCTCAGGTGGGCCCAGGCAGTGTCGATCGTCGGCCCGGTCCTCTACGGCGAAGGTGGCGTGGCGCACGCGGCGATCCTCACCCGCGGCCTGGCGACGTACGGCGGCGGGGGCGGAGCGTCGTTCACCGCCGCGAACTACCCGCCGCTCTACTTCCTGCTGGCCGCCGTCGGCGATCCGTTCGTGACCGGGAGGCTCGTGAGCGTCGCGGCCACGCTTGGCATCGCCGGTCTGATCGCGTGGCGCGCGCGCGCCGGTGGGCCGCTCGTCGCGGGCACGCTCGCGCTCGGGTTCATCGCGCTCTCGCCCGTCGCGATCTGGGGCCCCGCCGTTAAGCCGGATCTCGTCGCGCTCGTGCTGACCGTCGGCGCGGTCATCGCGGTCGAGCGCCGGCGCGTGGGCCTGGCCGCGGTGCTCCTCGTGCTCGCGTGCGTGACGAAGCCGACCGCGCTCGCTCCGGCGATCGCGCTCGCCGCATGGATCACGTGGCGGGACCGCGCGCTGCTGCCGCGCTTCATGGGCCGCGCCGCGATATCGACAGCGGTCGCGGCCGTCGCACTCGTGCCGTTCGGGTACGCCGACGTGTGGCGGCACGTCGTGGCGTGGAATGCGCTTCCGTGGACGATCGAGTCCGCGCTGCTGCTCGCGTTCCTGGGGACCGTCGTCCTGGGCGGCGTGCTGGGTGCGGCGTTCGTGTCGCGTGGCTTCCGCGGTCCGATCGCGGCGTACGCCCTGAGTGCGGTGGCGATCGTGGTCCTCGGGGGCCGGGAGGGCGCCACGATCAACTACCTGCTCGATCTCGGCGCCGCGGGCTCGCTCGCTCTCGCGGCCGCGGCACCGACCCTCGCGCGCACGCCGTTCTACCCGGTCATCGCGATCGCGAACCTGCTCGTCGCCGTGCTGCTGCTCGATCCGCTCGGGGTCGTGCCCGGGCGCACGGCGACCACGGGAGCGTGGGGCGACGCGTCCCGCATCGCGGCCGCCCGCGGCGCGCTCGCGAGCGACGCCATCGTCCTTGCGGAGGACAGCGGTCTGCTCGTCGCGACCGGCCACCAGGTCGTCGTGGACGATCTCTTCCTCTGGAGCCGGCTGGTGGCCCGCGGCGCGCTCGATCCGAGCGCGCTGCTCGCGGACGTCGGCGCCGTGCGCTTCACCGCGATCGTCAGCGAGGTCGATCTGGGGCAGCTGGCGACGGCGCCGGCATACGAACGGGCCCGGTGGGATCCGTCGCTGGTGCGCGCGATCGAGGAGCGGTACCGGCTCGCGTCGCGACCGGGGGGCGGGCTGTTCGTTTACCGGCCGCGCTGACCCGATACACTTTGGGTCCCAATGGATCTGCTGCAGGTCTCACAGCTTCTCATCGCGGTCGCCGTCGGCACATCGATCCTCCTCCAAGCGCGGGGGACCGGCCTGTCGTCGACGTTCGGTGGCGAGTCCACCGCGTATCGCAGCCGCCGTGGCATCGAGCGCACGCTCTTCCGTCTTACGATCATGCTCGTCGTGGTCTTCATCGTGATCTCGCTCATCGGGGCGCGGACCACGTCGCCCGCGGCCTGAGCCGCTCGAGCGCGCTCCCCGGGGCGCTCTGCAGATGACCCGCCGCGACAAGCTCATCGTGCTCGCGCTCGTCGCGCTCCTGGCCGCCACGAGCGTCGTCGCGATCGCGACCGATCGGTCCGACCTGCCGGCGGAGCCGGCGTTCGGCGGCACGTACGTCGAGGGCGTGGCCGGGTCACCGTTGTTCCTCGACCCGATCCTCGCGGCGACCAATGTGGATCAGGACGTATCGCGGCTCGTGTTCAGCGGCCTCACGCGATTCGATCGTGACGGCACGATCGTGCCGGACCTCGCCGCGAGGTTCGAGGTCGACCCGACGGGAAAGATCTGGACCTTCACGATCCGGCCCGACGCCACCTGGCACGACGGCGCACCCGTCATCGCCGAGGACGTCTTGTACACGGTCGGACTGATCCAAGACAAGGGGTACACCGGCCCATACGCGGACGCGTTCCGCGGGGTCGCGGTCACCGCCATCGGCCCGCAGACGGTCCGGTTCACCTTGCCGGATGTCTACGCGCCCTTCGCCGGAAGCACGACGGTCGCGCTGCTGCCGGCGCATCTGCTCGGCCACGTGACCTTCGCTGACCTCGCGCGCCAGCCGTTCAACACCCGACCGATCGGCACCGGCCCATTTCGGGTGAGCGAGCTCGATGCGCGGCAGGTGAC
>JBBQZK010000038.1:0-22045 GCA_038207785.1 Candidatus Limnocylindria bacterium
CGTCAAACGCGGCGCGATCTTCACCAAGATGACCCGCGAGATCATGCTCGCCGCGCGCGAGGGCGGCGGCGACCCGGACGCGAACTTCCGGCTCCGGCTCGCGATCGATCGCGCGCGCGGAGTGAACATGCCGTACGCGAACATCCAGCGCGCCATCGAACGCGCGACGGGCGCCGGCGAGGGCGCGCAGATGGAGAGCGTCGTGTACGAGGGATACGGTCCCGGCGGCGTTTCGATCATGGTCGAGGCGGCGACCGACAACCGCAATCGCACGGCGTCCGAGATCCGCTCGACCTTCGTACGCAGCGGCGGCAAGCTCGGCGAGTCAGGCTCGGTGCAGTGGATCTTCGAGCAGAAGGGCGTCCTCGAGATCGAGCCGGGGACCCACGAGGCCGAGGAGATCGGCCTGGTGGCGATCGACGCGGGGGCGGAGGACGTCGAGACCGAACCCGGCCTCGTCACGGTGTACACGGTCCCCGGCGCGATCGAGCGGGTGAAGCGCGCGCTCGAGGCCGCCGGCATCCCTGCCGCCTCGGCCGAGGTCTCGATGCGTGCGAGCTCCACCATCCACCTGGAAGGCGACCAGGCGCGCAGAGTGCTGCGCCTGGTGGGATCGCTCGAGGAGCTGGACGACGTGCAGAAGGTGCACGCCAACTTCGACGTGCCCGAAGAGGTGCTCGAGACCGCTTGATCGTCCTCGGCATCGATCCGGGTACGACGGGGATGGGCTACGCGATCCTCGACGCGGCACGCGACCCCGCGGCGCTGCGGGACTGCGGCATGGTGCGCGCGCCCGCGAGCGGGACCACTGGCGAACGGCTTCTCGCGATATCAGACGCCCTCGACGCGCTCATCGACGCGCATGCGCCCGGGGCGCTCGCTCTGGAGCGGTTGTACTTCAACAGGAACGTGCGCACAGCGATGTCGGTCGCGGAGGCGCGGGGCGTCGCGCTTCTGGCCGCGGCGCGCGTGCGAATGACCGTCGTTGAGTACACACCGCAGGAGGTCAAGCTCGCCGTGACCGGAGCGGGCGGCGCCGATAAGCGCGCGGTGCAGCGCATGGTGCACGTGCTCGTCGGCCGCGAGATCGCCGAGGACAACGTCGCCGACGCGGTGGCCATCGCGCTCACCCACGCGTACCGCGCGCGCTTCGAGCGCGCGGTGACCGCGGCGAGCGCCGCGCTGGAGACCAGGCCTTCATAGCGTCGGTCCACGGCCAGGTGCGCTCGCGCGGCGTCGATCATGTGGTCGTCGACGTCGGTGGCATCGGCTACCGCGTCTTCGTTCCACGCCAGCCGGCCGGCACCGACGTGCTTCTGCACACGCACCACGTGGTCCGCGAGGACGGGCAGTGGCTGTTCGGGTTCGACTCCGGCGAGGAACTCGCCCTCTTCGAGCTCCTGATCGGCGTCTCCGGCGTCGGCCCCCGCGCGGCGCTGGCGCTGCTGTCGGTGGCGCGCGCGCCCGACGTGGCCATGGCGATCGCTGCGGGCGACTCCGCCTTCCTGGCGCGCGCGCCGGGAGTGGGGAAGAAGACGGCCGAAAGACTCATCGTCGATCTGCGCTCCAAGGTCGCGGGCATCCCGGCGGGCGGTGTCCCCGCGAGCGCCGTGCTCGAGGATGAGGCGCTGGCGGCGCTGGTCGCCCTCGGCTACACCCCGGCGGAGGCGGCCGCGGCCCTCCGCCAGGTACCGAACGCCGCGGAGGCCGGCACCGAGGAACGGCTCTCCGCGGCGCTGAGGCTCGCCGCTCGGCGCTGAACCCGGTTCCGCCGGGACGTCCCCACCGGCCCCGCTCGCCCTCCGTTCCCTGCTATCATTTCGCTCGGTACGCGGACCACGTCCGCGCGCCGCTCGGGCCGGGAAGGTGGGCGCGATCCCACCTTTTTTTGTCGCCCGGATACCGGAGCGGCCAACTGAAGAGGAAGAGGGGGAGCGCTGCATGAACCGCGAGCTTGTCGCCGGACTCGCGCAGCTCTCCGCCGAGAAGGGCCTCCCCAAGGAGGTCGTTGGCGACATCATCGCCCGCGCCCTCAAGCGCGCCTACGGCGCCGAGGAGAACATCGACGTCAAGGTCGACATCCAGACGGGCGCCTTCCGCGTGTACCTGTTGAAGAATGTCGTGGAGAAGGTCGAGGACCCCAAACTCCAGATCCAGCTCGAGTCGGCCCGCCGCATCAAGCCCGACGCGCAGCTCGGGGACGTCGTACCCCTCGAGGAGTCGGCGGCGGCCCTCGGCCGGATCGGCGCGCAGACGGCCAAGCAGGTCATCCAGCAGTCGCTGCGGGAGGCGGAGCGCGAGCAGGTCTACGCCGAGTACGCCGACCGCGAGGGCGACATCATCAACGGCCAGATCGAGCGCTTCGAGGCGGGCTCGGCGATCTTCGAGCTCGGCAAGGCCAAGGCGATCCTGCCGCGCAGCGAGCAGGCACCGCACGAGCGCTATTTCGTCGGCCAGCACCGCAAGGTGCTCGTGCTCGAGGTACGCCGCTCGATCCATGGGCCGCAGATCATCGTGAGCCGCGCGCATCGCGGGCTGGTGAAGCGATTGTTCGAGCTCGAGGTCCCCGAGATCTATCACGGGCAGGTCGAGATCACCGGCATCGCCCGTGAGGCCGGCTCGCGCACCAAGATCGCGGTGCGGTCGCGCCAGCCCGGTCTCGACCCGGTCGGCGCGTGCGTCGGCCAGCGCGGTCTCCGCGTGCAGGCGATCAGCAACGAGCTCGGTGGCGAGCGCGTCGAGGTCATCCAGTTCGACGAAAAGTCCGAAGAGTTCGTGAAGAACGCCCTCTCGCCGTCGCCCGTCATCCGCGTCGACATCGTGGTCGAGGAGAAGACGGCGTACGTCGTCGTGCCCGACCGCTACCTCTCGCTGGCCATCGGCAAGGAAGGGCAGAACGCCCGGCTCGCGGCCAAGCTCACCGGATGGCGCATCGACATCCGCAGCGAGTCCGAGGTCCGCGCGGAAGCCGAGCCGGAGCCGGAGCCCGAGCCCGAGCCGATCGCGGTCGAGGCCGAGCCGGCCGCCGCCGTCGTCGAAGAGGATCAGGAGGCGATCCGTGACGACCTCGTCGCCGAGGTCGAGGCGGAGTCCCTGGCGGCGGACGAGGACGAGCTCGAAGACGAGGACCGCGCGCTCCTCGGTGGCAAGAAGAAGAAGGATCGTCGCTAGGGCCGTCCCGCAGCGGACCTGCGTGGCGTGCCGACAGGTCAAGGCGAAGCGCGAGCTCATCCGGGTCGTCCGGGACGCGGACGGCCGGCTCTCGGTGGACCTTCGGGGCAAGGCACCGGGGCGCGGAGCGTATCTCTGCCCCGATGACGCGTGCCTCACGCGCGGCATCGACGATGGCTCGCTCGGGCGGGCCCTCGAGATGGCGATCGACGAGGCGACGAAGCTGCGGCTGCGGGACGAGCTCGCCGCCGGAGCGGAAATAAGGAGGACCTGATGCCAAAGGCAAGACCGCGGCGGTTCCCACCGCAGCGTGGACCCCGCCCGCGCCGCCGCCCATCGCGCGGCAACATCGCGCCCCAGGCACCGGTCGCCGAGGCTCCGGCCGCGGTCGCGGTCCTCCCCGAGGGCGGTGTCCCCGTCTCGCTGCCGAAGACCCTGCAGGTCGGCGAGCTCGCGAAGTACCTGGACCTCTCGATCGTCGACGTCATTCGCGCGCTCGTGAACATGGGCGTAATGGCGACGATCAACCAGACCATCGACTTCGAGACCGCCTCGCTCGTTGCGGGAGAGCTCGGACTCGAGGTCGTCCCCGAAGAGGAGATCGTCGACCCGGTCGAAGAGAGCGAGGAGCAGGCGCCCGCGGGCAAGGAGATCCTCTGGACCGACGACGACGACACGAAGATGATCACCCGCCCGCCGGTCGTCACGATCGTCGGCCACGTCGACCACGGCAAGACGAGCCTCCTCGACGCGATCCGGGAGACGAACGTCACCGCTCGCGAGGCCGGCGGCATCACCCAGCACATCGGCGCGTATCAGATCGAGCACTCCGGGCGGAAGGTCACCTTCCTCGATACCCCCGGTCATGAGGCGTTCACCGCCATGCGTGCTCGCGGCGCGCAGGTCGCCGACGTCGCGATCCTGGTGGTCGCGGCGGATGACGGCGTGCAGCCGCAGACCATCGAGGCCATCTCGCACGTGAAGGCCGCCGGCGTCCCGATGGTCGTCGCACTCAACAAGATCGACAAGACCGACGCGAATCCCGACCACGTGAAGGGCCAGCTCGCGGAGCACGGTGTCACCGTCGAGGAGTACGGCGGCGAGACGCCGCTCGCGCCGGTGTCCGCCCGCACGAAGCAGGGCCTCCAGGACCTCATCGACATCGTCCTCCTGGTCGCCGATGTCGCCGATCTCAAGGCGAATCCCGACCGGCCCGCGATCGGGCGGGTCATCGAGGCCCACATGGACAAGAGCCGGGGACCCATCGCGACGGTCCTCGTGCAGACCGGGACGCTCGAACGCGGCGACCTCATCGTCGTGGGCAAGACGTTCGGCAAAGTGCGCGCGATGACCGACGACAAGGGCAAGAACGTCGGGCGCGCGGAACCGTCGCGGCCGGTGCTCATCCTCGGCCTCCCAGACGTGCCCGAGGCCGGCGACGTGCTCCGCGTCGTCGCGGACGAGAAGATCGGCAAGACGCTGGCGGAGCGCAACGCGCGCGACCGCGCGGCCGCCGCGGGCGGCGAGCGTCCCGCCACGCTCGACGAGATGTTCGAGCAGGTCAAGGAAGGCAAGGCCAAGGAGCTGAAGCTCGTCCTCAAGGCGGACGTGCAAGGCTCGCTCGAGGCCATCAAGGGCGCGCTCGCGAAGCTCCCGCAGGACGAGGTCGCGCTCGTCGTCATCCACGACGCGGTCGGCGATATCAGCGAGTCCGACGTCACGCTGGCCGCGGCATCCGGCGCGGTGGTCATCGGGTTCAACAACAAGATCGACGTGCCGGCGAAGCGCGCCGCGGACCAGACCCAGGTCGATGTCCGTCAGTACAAGGTCATCTACGAGCTGCTGGACGACATGCAGAAGGCCCTGACCGGGATGCTCGAGCCCGAAATGGTCGAGAGCGTCCTCGGACACGCCGAGGTGCGTCAGATCTTCACCGCGAACAAGACGACGATCGCCGGCTGCATGGTCTCCGACGGCGTGATCCGCCGGGGCGCCCGGGCCCGGCTGCTGCGGGGTCAGGAACCCGCGTGGCAAGGCACCGTCGCGACCCTTCGCCGGGTGAAGGACGACGTCCGTGAGGTCACCGCCGGTCTGGAGTGCGGCATCGTGCTCGAGGGGCACAACGACGTGCAGGTCGGCGATGTCATCGAGGCCTTCGTCGTCCAAGCAAAGCCACGCTGACATGGCGTACCGGCGCGCCGATCGCGTCAACGCCCTACTGCAGCGTGAGCTCGCGACCCTGATCAGCGAGGAGCTGCGGGATCCACGGATCTCCTTTCCCACGGTGACGAGCGTCGAGACGACCCCGGACCTCAAGACCGCGCGGGTCTTCGTGAGCGTGTTGGGAGACGACGATGCCGTCACGAGCACGATGCAGGCATTGAGTGAGGCTCGCACGTACATCCGGCGGGAGGTGGGCGACCGCACCGACCTGCGCTACGTCCCTGAGATCGAGTTCGTCTCCGACACCTCCGCCGCCCGTGCCGCGCGGATCTCGAAGCTCCTGCGTGAAGCCCAGGCCGGGTCGGAACGATGAAGGCGGTCGTCGATGCGCTCCGGGCCGCGGATCGCATCGCCCTCGTCTCGCACCGCGATCCCGACCCCGACACGATCGGATCGTCGCTCGCCCTCGGGCTCGCCCTCGAGCGGATGGGAAAGCGGGTGTCGTGGCACTGCGCGGACCCGGTCCCCGAGGCGATCCGCTTCCTCGCGTCGGCGGACCGGTTCGAACAGGCACCGCCGCCGGCGGACGTCGACCTCATCGTGTGCCTCGACTTCGGCGAGCCGGAGCGCGCCAAGTTCACGCTCCCGGCCGGACCGAGGATCGCGGATATCGACCACCACGCGACCAACACCGCGTTCGGCGACGCGAACTTTGTCGACGTCACCAGCGCCGCGACAGGAGAGATGGTCGGACGCGTGGTCGACGCGCTCGGCACCGGATGGACGCCGGACATGGCGACGGCGGCGCTCATCGCGATCATGACCGACACCGGATCCTTTCAGTTCCCCAATACCGATAAGCGGGCGCTCGAGCGCGCCGCGATGCTCCGCGACGCGGGCGCCGACCTGCAATCGATCACCTACAACGTCTTTCGCAACAAGCGCTTCGAGGCGCTGAAGCTGTGGGGCTTCGCGTTCTCGCGCCTCGTGCGCGAGTACGACGGGCTCCTCGTGTGGACGTGGATCGAGAAGGATGACCAGGTCCAGGCGGGCGCGCTCGAGGAGGACCTCTCGGGCCTCGTCGAGCAGATCGCCCGCAGCAAGGGGATGCGCGTCGCGCTCCTGTTCAGCGGCACGTCGGGACCGGTGAAGGTCTCGTGCCGCACCAGCGCCTCGGCGCCCTCGGTGGACGCAGCCGCGCTCATGGCCGCGTTCGGCGGGGGCGGGCACGTCCGCGCCGCGGGCGCGCTCATTCCCGGCGACGATCACCCCGCGATCCGCGCACGGGTCCTGGAGGCCGCGCGTAGCGCGCTCGAGCGGGCGCGACAGCCGGCATGATCGCGACCCCGAATGGGGTCCTACCGGTCGACAAGCCACTCCACTGGACATCGTTTGACGTGGTGGCGGTGGCCCGCCGCTCGCTCGGGGCGAAACGCGTCGGCCACGGCGGGACTCTCGATCCGCTGGCCACCGGGGTGTTGCCGCTGCTCGTCGGGACGGCCACGAAGTTCGCGGACCGGCTGCACACCGCCTCGAAGGTCTATGCGGCGCTCGTGATCTTCGGCACGGAGACCACGACGGATGATCGCGAAGGCGCGATCACGCGCGAAGCCCCGGTCCCCGCGCTGTCGGTCGAGGCGTTGGAGGCCGCCCTCGCGCCGTTCCGCGGCGAGCTCGCCCAGGTCCCACCGTCGTTCGCGGCCGTCAAGGTCGACGGCCGCCGGGCCTACGCCCGGGCCCGCGCCGGGGAGACGGTCGAGCTGTCGGCCCGCCCGGTCACCGTCGAACGGCTGGACATCGCGAGCTGGGATCGCACCGCGCTGCGGCTCGTTGTCGTCTGCTCGACCGGGACGTACATCCGGTCGCTCGCCCGGGACATCGGCCGAGCGACCGGGTCGGCGGCCCACCTCGGCGGGCTCCGGCGCCTGGCCGTCGGCGCGCTCACCGTCGATGACGCGGTCACCGTCGACGCGCTGCGCGGCACGCCGGATGCGCTCCAGCTACGCGATGCCGACGACCGTATCCTCCCGTTGGCGGAGCGCTTCCGCGTGGCACCGGCCACAGAGCTCGTGACCGGTTGGGGGCTGGACACATGATCATTCGCGGCGCGGAGCGCGCGGCGCGCTGGCTCCTGTGGGCCTGGCGGATGCTGTCGATGGATGCGAAGGTCGTCGGCGCGATCGCCGTCGCCAACTGGCTGCTGCTCTTCTCCAACCACACGACCGTCGCCGCGACGAACGACCAGACCATCTGGCGGCTGTTCCCGGGCATCGCCGGCCCGGTGTTCCTCGCGGTCGCGGGCATCGTGGCGTTCGCCTATCCATTCCGCGACCGCAGGCAGGGCGCGTCCTTCACGCCGCGCCAGCGGTGGCTACACCTCGGGCTCATCCTCGCGGTGTTCGTGATCGTGCCGACCATCGCGTCGATCGTGCTGCGCGAGACGGGGAAGCCGTACACATACGTGCATGACGGCGCCCTGATGGTGGAGGAGGCCGCGCGAAAGCTCTTGGCGGGCCACAACCCATATGCGACGGACTACCTGGACACGCCGCTCTACTACTGGCCCATGGTGAACAACCCCGCGCTATACCACCTGACGTACTTCCCGATCCTGTTCCTCATCACCGTGCCGTTCGTCTGGGCCTTCGACCATCTCGGCATCTTCTGGGATCAGCGATACCTGTATCTGCCCGCCTTCATCGGGACGATGGCGGTGCTCCCGCTCCTCGTGAAGCGCACCGAGCACCGCATCGCGCTCGTGGCCCTCGTCGGGTTGAATCCGCAGCTGTTCCCGTTCGTCATCGAGGGCCGCAACGACTTCTTCGTCCTGTTCTTCCTGTTCGCGGGCGTCGCGCTGCTGCAGCGCGAAAGCCGGATGTGGGCCTCGCTCGCGATCGCCGCCGCGGCGGCCGCGAAGCTGCATGCCCTCTTCCTCTTGCCGTTCCTTGCGGTGTACCTCATCGCCACGCGCAGACCGAAGACGCTCGCGCAGGCCGGTCGTGCGGTCGCACCGGCTTTGCCGGCAGCGGTCTTCCTCGCGATCGCGTTCGTACCGTTCCTCATCAACGACTGGAACGCCTTCTACGACGACGTCGTCCGCTACAACGCCGGCGGCGCCGCCTGGACATACCCCATCTCCGGGATGGGCTTCTCGGCCCTCCTCCTGTGGCTCGGGATCATCCAGTACCGCCAGGCCGACTTCCCGTTCGCGGCCATCGAGATCGCGGTCGCGACGCCCATCGCTCTCTGGGCGCTGTGGCAGCTGTGGCGGGCGCCCACGATTGCGCGGATGCTCGGCGGCTACGCCCTGACGCTCCTCGCGTTCCTGTTCTTCGGCCGCTATTTCCAGGGCAACTATCTGGGCTACATCCTCGCGGTCGCATCAGCGATCCCGTTGCTGATCCAGGAAGCGCGACCCCGCCGGCCGGTGCGTCGCCGGCGCGCGGCGGTCGCAGAACGCGCGCACGCCGTTGCGCCGATCGGCGCGGCAGCGATCGAAGCGCGGAGCCTCGAATAGTCCTCCACGACTTCACCGGCTGGCCGAACGGCCCGCTCCATCTCGCGGTCGGCGTCTTCGACGGAGTCCACCTCGGTCATCAGGCGCTCATCCGGGGATTGGTCGGAGGCGCCCGGGCCGCGGGCGCGATCCCGGTCGCGGCGACGTTCGATCCGCTGCCGGCGCAGGTCCTCGCCCAGGATCCGCCGCAGTCCACGCTCGCCGACGCGCCCGAGCGCGCCGCCCTCCTGGGACAGGCCGGCGCGGAGGCGGTCGTCGTATTCCGGTTCGACACGGCCTTCTCCCAGCAGTCGGCCGAAGCGTTCGTCAAGCGCGTGATCGGCGCCGGCGACGTGCAGCGCGTGGTCGTCGGGCCCGACTTCCAATTTGGACACGGACGCGAAGGCGCGGTCCCGGCCCTCCGCACGCTCGGCGAGCGATATGGCTTCGCGGTGACCGTCGTGGAGCCCATCTCGTTGGGGGGCGCGGTGGTCAGCTCGACGCGTATCCGGCAGGCGCTCCGCCAGGGCGACCTCGCGACCGCGCAGGGCCTCCTCGGCCGGCCGTACGCAGCGACGGGCACCATCGTGAAGGGGGAGCAGCGCGGCCGCGTCCTCGGCTTCCCGACCATCAACCTCGCGACGCCCCCGGACAAGCTGCTCCCGCACGACGGCATCTACGCGACGTGGGTCATGCTCGGCGACGCCCGGTATCGCGCCGCGGCGAGCCTCGGGGTGCGGCCGACCTTCGGCGCGGGCCCGCGCAAGCTCGAGGCGTTCATCCTCGACTTCAATGACGAGGTCTACGGGCAGGAGGCGACCATCGCGTTCGTGGAGCGCCTCCGCGACGAGATCCGGTTCGACAGTGCGGAAGAGCTGTCGGCGCAGATCGCGAAGGACGTCGAGCAGACCCGGCTGGCCCTCCGCTAACGCCTGGGGCCTCGGCCGTCGAGTCGGATGGTCCAGGGCTCGACGGCGTCGACGTGCAGGTGGCTCTCGTTCCAGGGGTCGTGAGCGAGCGTGGCGCGCACTGCGGCGGCGGAGGCGGCTTCGACGGCGTACATGACACGATGCTCGTCGGCGAGCGGGCCGCCCAGCACGAGGAATCCCGACTCGACGAGACCGTCCATGAACGCGGCGTGCGCGAGCCAGTCGGGCTGCTGCTCGAGGGGACGCCGAGGGTCCCAGCTCGGGCCGGAGCGGCGCACGGTCACGAGGAACATGGCCACGTCCCGATTCTGCCAAAGTACGGCGGGTGTACGGGCTGCAGGGCAAGATGATCGCGAAGCCGGGACAGCGCGACGCGTTGCTCGAGCTCCTGCTCGGGGCCTCGCGCTCGATGCCCGGCTGCCGCCTCTACGTCGTGAGCGAGGTGCCGAGCGAGCCCGACGCCATCGCGGTCACCGAGGTGTGGGACGACAAGGCCGCCCACGACGGGTCCCTGCAGCTCGAGCGGGTGCGCGCGACGATCGCGAAGGCCCGCCCGCTCATCGCGGGGATGGGGGAGTCGGTCGAGCTACGCCCCGTCGGCGGGCAAGGGCTGGACTGAGGCCGCCCGCTCGAAGTACCGCTCGGCGTGACCGAGCGGGCTGAACAGCCGGAAGTACCGCGGGATCAGGAACATGAGCGCGCCAATCACCGCGTACACGAGCTGCACGTCGTGCGTCCGATCCACCGCCACCCCACCGGCGATCGCGCCGAGCGGATTGGCCGACCATGCGAGCACCATCGCGATGGTGATGATCCGGCCGAGCATGTGGTTCGGCACGATCGCCTGACGCAGGCTCCCGGTGTTGATGTTGAACATCGTGCCGAGGCCGGCGCTCAGTCCCCACAGCACGATGGCGAGCGGAAGCGTCGGCGCATAGGCGAGGCCGACGGTCAGGAGGCCGGACACCATGAGCGCGCCGAGCGCGACGTTCCCGAAGCTCCAGCGCGCGCGTAGCGGTCCGGCGGCCAGCGAGAACAGCACAACGCCGACCCCGCCTGCGGCGAACAGCAGGCCGATCTCGGAGTCCGTGGCCGCATAGCGGTCCTTCGCCAGCAGCACGAGCTGCGCGAACGCGGTGACCGACACGAGATTGACGAGCGCCATCATCGCCGAGATGTTCCGAAGGACCGGATGCCCGAGGACGTAGCGCAGGCCCTCCGCGATGTCCTGTCGGATCGTCGTGCTCCGACGCGTGAGCGGCGCGTTGAACGGCCTGCGGATGAGCCACAGCGCGATCGCCGACACGACGAACGTGGCGGCATCTACGACGAGCAGCTGCTCGACCGGCAGGAGAACGAGGAGCGCACCGGCGACGAGCGGACCGAGCACCGACGCCCCGGCGAACGTCGCCTGGATCCTGCCGTTCGCGGTGACCAGGTCGGCCTGCTCGACGAGACTCGGGACCGCTCCGAACGACGCGGCATCGAAGAAGATCCCGAGCGTCGAGGACACGAAGACCGCGGCGAGGATCCACCACACGCTGAGCACGCCGGCCGCGGCCGCGACGGGGACCGACGCGACCACCGCGGCGTGCAGCACGTCCACGACGATCATCAGCCGGCGGCGGTCGGTCCGGTCCGTCCAGGCGCCGATGAGCAGGCCGAACAGTAGATGGGGGATCGTGAACAGCGCGGCGGTCGCGGCGAGGTAGATCGCCGACCCAGTGAGCTTGAAGACGAGGAGCGGGATCGCGAACTGGGTGAACGACGAGCCGAACGCGGACACGGTCTCGCCGACCCAGAAACGCCAGAAGTCCCGGTTCACGCCGGCGCTCCGACGGAGCGGACGATCGCCGCGCCCACGTCGGCCGTCCGCGCCCGGCCACCGATGTCCGCGGTGTGCGGTCCCGTGCGAGCCACGGTCTCGAGCGCGTGCATGAGCAGACCGCTCGCCTCGCGCTCGCCGAGGTGGTCGAGCATGAGGCACGCTGCCCACACCGCGGCCATCGGGTTCACGATGCCTTTGCCCGCGATCGTCGGCGCCGAACCGTGCACCGGCTCGAAGAGCGCGGGGTGTCGGCGCTCGGGGTCGAGGTTCGCAGAGCCGGCGAGACCCAGCGAGCCTTGGAGCGCGGCGCCAATGTCGGTGAGGATGTCGCCGTAGAGGTTGCTCGCCACGACGACGTCGAGTGACTCCGGCGCGTACACGAAGCGCGCCGCGAGCGCGTCGATGAGGTAGCTGGTGACGGTCACGTCGGGGTAGTCGCGTCCGACGTCGCGAACGATCTCGTCCCACAGGACCGCGGTGTACGTGATCGCGTTCGATTTCGTCGCCGAAGCGAGCGTCTTCTTCCGCTCGCGGGCGCGCTCGAACGCGTAGCGCACGACGCGCTCGACGCCCTTTCGGGTGTACACGGAGGTCTGCAGCGCGCTCTCCTCCGGCGTACCGCGGTGGAAACGGCCGCCAACGTTCGAGTACTCGCCCTCGGTGTTCTCGCGGACGCAGAGCATGTCGACGGTCGCGGGTGTGCCGTTCCGCAAAGGCGACGCGATCCCCTCGAGCACCCGCACTGGCCGCAGGTTCACGTAGAGGTCCAGACCGTGCCGGATGGGGATGAGGAGCTCCCACAGGCTGATGTGGTCCGGGACGTCCGGGCGGCCGACCGCGCCGAAGTAGATCGCATCGTGTTCATCGAGGACCGCGAGGCCGTCGCTCGGCATGCAGTGACCGGTCTTGAGGTATCGCGCGCAGGACCAATCGAGCGCGGTGGTCACCAGATCGAAGCTTCCGGTGACGGCCCCGACGCGCCGCAGCGCGTCGAGGCCCACCGGGATGACTTCAGTGCCGACACCGTCACCCGGGATGACGGCGAGGCGGATGGTCTTCGCTACTTGGCGACCTTCTGAGCGAACGAGTTGTCGTACAGCGCCTTGCTGTCGACCTGGTCCGTCGGCTTGAGATTCGGGCAGAGCGTCGGGTTGTTCTTGCAGTCCTCGACGTTGAGCTTCAGGACGTTGTCCACGCCCTTCTGGTCGATGAGCCCGTCGGCGGAGTAGTAGCCCTTCGCGATCTCGAGGGCCTTGATGTACAGGTCGCGGTCGCTGCCGGTGACGGCATCGGGCAGCTTGGCGGCAACGTCCTTCGCCGCGTTCGCCGCGAAGTAGCGATCGGCCTTGACGAGCGCGTTCACGACGCGCTGCACGACGTCAGGGTTCTTCGTGATGAAGTCCTGCGTCGTCACCGCGCCGGTGAACTGATACGCCCCGCCGAACAGGGCCAAGGTGTCCTTCTCGGTCCGGAGGTCACCGCCGGGGAGCACGAAGCCCTTGCCCGCGTTGACGTATGAGGTGATGAACGGGTCGGAATTCATGCATGCGGCCGCGCCCTTCGAGTCGAGCGTCGCCGCCATCGTCCCGGATCCACAGGGCTTGAACGTGTAGTCCTTGTCCTGGACCAGGCCCGCCTGATTCATGATGAACGTGAGGAGCAGGTGGGTGCCCGAGCCGACCGACGTCGCGCCCACGGTCATGCCCTTCAGGTCCTTCGCGCTCTTGACCGTGTCCTTGAGGTCGCTGCGCACGATGAACGCCGTGCCGGGCAGCTTCGCGAATGAGACGACCATCTTCGTCGGCTTGCCCGCGATCTGGGCCTTGATCGAGTGATCGAGCGAGTTGCCGGTGAAGTCGACCGAGCCGGAGAGGAGCGCGGTCGCGGCCTCGGTACCTGCGGCGGCGTAGTTCAGCTGCACGTCGAGGTTCTCGTCTTCGAAGTAGTTGAGGGCTTTCGCCAGATCCCACGGCAGGTAGATGAGCGAGGCCGCCGAGCCGATCGACACCTTCACGGTGGCGCGCGGCGGCTTCGTCGCCGCGGCCTTCGATGCGGGCGCCGCGGATGTGGCCGCCGGCGCGGGCGTGCCGGCACCGCCGCAGGCCGACACGAGGATCGCGAGACCGGCCGAGAGCGCGAGGACCGCGCGGGTGCGCTTCATGTTCATCTCCTTCATCCCTAGCGTTCGCGTCGCGGCTTCCACCGCGAGAACCACCCCTCCGCTACCTGGAGGAAGGCATCGAGTGCCAGCGCCAGGGCGGCGATGACGACGATACCGCCGAATACCCCGGTGGAGTCGAAAAAGGCCTCGGAATTCGCGATCCGGCGGCCCACGCCGACGCTTGACCCGATGTATTCGGCCACGACGGCCCCGGCGAAGGCGAAGCCGGCGCTCGTCCGAAGGCTGGCGACGATCGCGCTGAACGCCGCCGGGAGCAGCACCTGGAACGTCACGTCACGGCGCCGGGCGCCAAGGACGCGCACGTTGTCCACGAGCGTCTGGTCGACGTCCCGCACGGCCGTGAAGGTGGCGAAGAAGACGATGAAGAACACGAGCGTGACGCCGAGCGCGACCTTGCTCGCGAGGTCGATGCCGAAGGCGAGGATGAAGACAGGGGCCAGCACGAGGCGGGGGATCGCGTTGAACATCGAAAGGAGGGGATCGAAGGCCTGCCCGAGCAGGCGGTTGCGCGCGAAGGCGTACCCGATAACGACGCCGGCGATGGTCCCGATGACGAACCCGAGGACGGTCTCGATGAGCGTGACCTCGATATCCCGGTAGATCGAGGTCGCGGTGAAGCCCTCGGCGAGCCACCCCCAGATCCGCGGCACGATGAGCGACGGCCGCGAGTAGAAGAATTTGTCGAGGACCCCGAGCTGGCTGAGCCCTTCCCACAGGCCGATGAACGTCGCGATGACCAGGACCTGCAGGAAGCGAATGAACCACGCCCGGCGCGTGACCGGCACGGCCGTGGTGGCCGTCGCTGCGGCGGCGGTCACGAGGCCTCGAGGCTCCGCTCGTAGGACCGGGTCACCTCGTCGCGCAGGTCCGCCCACGCGCGCTCGTAGAGCGCGACGAATTCGGGATGGAATCGGATCTCGGTGACGTGCCGCGGGCGCGGGAGATCGACCGGATAGCGCGCCTTGATGCGCCCCGGGCCGGCGGTCATCACGACGATCTCGTCCGAGAGCGCGATCGCCTCCTCGAGGTCATGGGTGATGAAGAGGACCGTCTTGCCCGCGGCGCCCCACGCATTCATGAGCTGGTTCTCCATGAGATTGCGAGTCTGGACGTCGAGCGCGCTGAACGGCTCGTCCATGAGCAGCACCGCGGGATCGCCGACCATCACCTGCGCGAGCTGCGCGCGCTTGCGCATCCCGCCGGAGAGCTCGTGCGGATAGCTGTCGGCGAATTTGCCGAGGCCGACGCGCGCCGTCCATTCGCCCACGCGCCGCTGGATCTCGGGTCTCGGAACGCTGCGGAACTCGAGGGGCAGCGCGACGTTCTCGGAGACGGTCTTCCACGGCAGCAGCGCGTCGCGTTGGAAGATGAATCCGACATCGGTGCGCACGTCGGTGACCAGCGAGCCGTTCAGGGTGACCGTGCCGGTCGTGGCCGGGAGCAGCCCCGAGACGAGCGAGAGGAGCGTCGACTTGCCACAGCCCGACGGGCCGACCACCGACACGAACCGTCCGGGTGGGATCGCGAGGTCGATGTCGGTGATGGCGAGGAACGGCATCTTCCGCGGCGGACGGTACGTCTTCGAGACGCCGCGGAGCTCGACGGCGTCGGTCATCGCAGGGCCGCGGTCGCGCGCTCGGCCTTCTTCACACGGCCCGCGGACGGCCGGCCGACGAGCTCCTCTGCGATGTCCGCCGCGGCGAAGAGCCGGTCCAGGTCGATGCCGGTCTGGATGCCCGCCTCGTGCAAGAGGTGCACCGTGTCCTCCGTCGCGATGTTGCCGGTCGCGCCGGGCGCGAACGGACAGCCGCCGAGGCCCGCGATGGACGCGTCGAAGCGGCCGATGCCCGCGCCGAGCGCGGCCCACACGTTCGCGAGCCCCATCCCGCGGGTGTCGTGGAAGTGCGCGGCGAAACGGATGTCCGGCAGCGCTTCGCGCAGGAGCGCGAAGCGCTCGGCGACCATCCGCGGGTTCGCGGTACCGATCGTGTCGGCGATGCCAAGGTCCGTGATGCCGGTCGCCGCGCAGCGCTTGGCGAGCTCGAGCACCGTCTCGGCCGTTACGGCGCCGGAGAACGGGCAGCCGAACGAGACCGCGATCGCCGCGCGCACGGCGATCCCGTCGGCCTGGCCGCGGCGCGCGAGCGAGGTCAGCTCCTCGATGGACTTCGCGATCGTGCGGCGGACGTTGCGCTCGCTGAAGACCTCGGTCGCGCACAGCACGAACGTGACATGGGTCACCCCGGCCGCGGCGGCGCGCTCGTAGCCGCGTTCGTTCCCGACGAGCGCGACGTAGGCGACATCATCGCGCCGCGGCAGCGCCGCGACCACCGCCTCGGCGTCCGCCATGCGCGGGACGAGGTCCGGGCGCACGAAGCTCGTGACCTCCATCTCGCGGACGCCCGCGTCGACGAGCGCCCGCGCCAGGCGCAGCTTGCCGGCGGTGGCGACATCGGTCGCCTCGTTCTGCAGCCCGTCGCGGAGCCCGACGTCGATCACGGTCGCATGTCGTGGAAGGGCCATCAGATGACCCCTTCGGCGCGCAGCCGCGCGCGCTCGTCTTCGTCGACGCCCAGCTCGGCATACACCTCGTCATTGTCCGCACCGAGCGCCACCTGGCCGAGCCGGTCCACGCCGCCCGGCGCCTCGGACAACCGCGGGACGATACCGGGAATGACGATCGCGGTGCCGTCCTCGAGGGTGCGCTCGAGCAGCATGTCCCGCGCGGCGTACTGCGGGTCTGTCGCGATGTCCGCGACGGTGTAGATGGAGCCCGCCGGGACCTCGCCGCGCTCGAGCGCGGCGAGGCATTCCGCCAGGGTGTGCGACGCAGTCCACTCGCCGACCGCCTGGTCCAACAGATCGGCGTCCGTCGAGCGGCCGGGGTTCGTCCGGTACCGCTCGTTCGCGGCGAGATCCTCACGGCCGATGAGGCGCATCAGCCGCGGGAACAGGACGTCGCTGCTGCCGCCGATCACGACTTCCTTGCCGTCCGCGGTCTCGTAGGTGTTGGTCGGCGCGACACCGTTGTAGGCGCTGCCCGTCGCCTCGCGCACCTTGCCGGTGTGCTTGTACTCGGTGACCGCGGCCTCCATCAGCGCGAACACGGCCTCGTACAGCGCGACGTCGACGATGTCGCCGCGGCCCTCGCGGGATCGCCTGATCAGACCCGCGAGCGTCCCGATCACGGCGAACAGCGACGCGGTCTGATCGGCGAGCGCGATGCCGGTCCGCGTGGTGGGCCTCCCGGGGTGGCCGGTGAGGTAGCGGATGCCGCCCATCGCCTCGGCCACGATCCCGAGACCCGTCCGGCTCCGGTACGGGCCGGTCTGGCCGAAGCCGGAGATGCGCACGACGACGAGCTCGGGATGGTCCGCCCGCAGCACGGCGGGGTCGAGGCCCCACCGCTCGAGCGTGCCCGGACGGAAATTCTCGATGAGGACGTCGCTTCTGGCGATGAGCCGCCGAACGAGGTCCTGGCCCTGCGCCGTACGGAGGTCCGCCGTCACCAGCCGCTTGTTCCGCGACTGCACGCGCCACCAGAGCGACGCGCCACCGTGCATGTGGTTCCAGTCGCGGAGGGGATCGCCGCCGGTGGGGGATTCGACCTTGACCACGTCGGCGCCGAGGTCCGCGAGGATCCGCGCGGCGAACGGACCGGCGATCATCATCCCGAGCTCGATGACCCGGATGCCGTGCAGCGGGCCGGTCCCTCGTTCCATCCGCCGGGATTATGTCCGCTTTGGGGACAACGCCGGCATTTACGGGTAGACTGAAGCCAGAAATAGAGATCTAAGAGATCTAGGAAAGGACAACGGGTGCCGCTCGCAGAAGCCGCTCAAGCAAAGAGTGAGGTCATCAAGGCGAACCGCCAGCACGAGAAGGACACCGGATCCCCGGAGGTCCAGATCGCGCTCCTCACCGAGCGGATCAAGCATCTGACCGATCATCTCCGCACAGCCGCGCACGACAATCACAGTCGGCGTGGATTGCTCATGATGGTCGGACAGCGCAGGCGGCTGCTCGCCTACCTTCACCGCAAGAGCCCCGAGCGCTATCAGGAGATCATCGGACGGCTCGGACTCCGTCGGTAGGGAACAGCGCGCGACCCTAGGACCAAATAGTGGCAGTCACACGCTCACAGGCGACCATCAACGAGAAGCCCCTCACCTTCGAGACCGGCAAGTACGCGCGCCAGGCCGGCGGCGCGGTCACGGTGCGCTACGGCGACACCATCGTGTTCGGCGCAGCGACCGTCGCGAAGACGACCCGCCCGGGGATCGATTGGTTCCCGCTCACCGTCGACTTCGAAGAGCGCCTGTACGCCGCGGGCAAGATCCCCGGCTCGTTCCCCCGTCGCGAGGGCCGTCCCTCGGAAGAGGGCATCCTCACGGCTCGCCTCACCGACCGTCCGATCCGTCCGCTGTGGCCGAAGGGCTTCAAGAACGACGTGCAGATCATCGTGTCGGCGTGGTCGAGCGACCAGGAGAACGACTACGACGTGCTCGCGGTCAACGCGGCCTCCGCGGCGCTGCACATCTCGAACGCCCCGTTCGAGGGACCGATCGGCTGCGTCCGCGTCGGCACCGTCGGCGGGACGCTCACCTTGAATCCGACCATCACCGAGATGCTCGAGAGCGAGCTGGACCTCATCGTCGCGGGCACGAAGGACTCGATCATGATGGTCGAGGCCGGCGCGCAGCAGATCACCGAGGAGAAGCTCGTCGAGGCCCTCGGCCTCGCGCAGCAGGGCATCGCGAAGCTCTGTGAGGCTCAGGAAGAGCTCCGTCGCGCCGCCGGCAAGCCGAAGCTCGAATGGGCCCCGCCGGCCCGTGACGAGAGCCGCCTGGCGCCGATCCGCGAGTTCTTCGCCCAGCGCCTTCGCGCCAAGCTCCGCAACGCGGACAAGGCCCAGCGCGAGGCCGGCCTCGACGCCGTGAAGGATGAGGCCCTCAAGCAGTTCGTCACGCCCGAGGGCAAGACGACCGCCGACGAGGTCACCGGCGAGTGGGACGCCGTGCTGGAGCACGAGTTCCGTACGGCCGTCGTCGAAGAGAAGCTCCGTCCGGACGGCCGCGGCACCAAGGACATCCGGGAGCTCGAGATCGAAGTCGGGGTCCTGCCGCGGGCGCACGGCTCGGCGGTGTTCCGCCGCGGCCAGACCCAGGTCATGTCGGTCGTGACGCTCGGCCCCTCCGGCGACGAGCAGATCATCGACACGCTCTCTCCGGTCGACAGCAAGCGCTACATGCACCACTACAACTTCCCGCCGTATTCGGTCGGTGAGGTTCGGATGATGCGTGGCGCCGGCCGGCGCGAGATCGGCCATGGCGCGCTCGGCGAGCGCGCGCTCCTCCCCGTCGTCCCGACGAAGGAGGAGTTCCCCTACACGATCCGCGTGGTGAGCGAGACGCTCGAGTCGAACGGCTCGTCGTCGATGGCCTCCACCTGCGGCTCGACGCTGTCCCTCATGGATGCCGGCGTGCCGATCAAGACGATGATCGGCGGCATCGCGATGGGCCTCGTCCTGCAGGACGGGAAGCACACCGTGCTCACCGACATCCAGGGCCTCGAAGATCACTACGGTGACATGGACTTCAAGGTGTGCGGCTCAGACAGCGGCATCACCGCGCTGCAGATGGACATCAAGGTCAAGGGGATCACCCTCGACATCATGCGCGAGGCCCTCGCCCAGGCCCGCGAGGCGCGGCTCTTCATCCTCGGCGAGATGCGCCAGGTGATCGACAAGCCGCGCGCCGATCTCAACAAATACGCACCGCGCATCGACACCGTGAAGATCAACCCCGACAAGATCCGCGACATCATCGGGCCCGGTGGCAAGATGATCCGCGCGATCCAGTCCGAGTCCGGCACGAACATCGAGGTCGAGGACGACGGCACGATCCGCATCACCGGCGCGAAGCCGGAAGGCCGCGAGAAGGCCCGCGCGATGATCGAAGGGCTCACCAAGGAGCCCGAGGTCGGCGAGGTCTACGAGGGCAAGGTCACCCGGATCATGTCCATCGGGGCGTTCGTCGAATATCTCCCGGGCAAGGAAGGCCTCGTCCGGGCGTCGGAGATCTCGAACGAACGAGTGGCCAACATCGAGGACGCCGTGAAGATCGGCGAGCACGTGAAGGTCAAGGTCGCCGAGGTTGACCGGCAAGGCCGGGTGAACCTCTCGATCCGCGCGGTCAACGAGGACCCCGCCGAGTTCGACCGCCGGTCGCGCGAGCAGCGCGCCCGGTTCGCCGAGCGCGGCCCGGGAGACGGGGACCGCGGCGGCTTCCGTCCGGGGGGCGGAGGCGGATTCCGCCGGAGCGGGCCGCCGCGCTAGCGGAGGCAGGCGATCCTTTCGCTCATCCTTCCCGCATTCAACGAGGCTCGCCGGCTTCCGGCGAGCCTCGCTCGTTGCGCGGAGTTCTTTCGGGCCCGGGGCATCGCCGCCGAGATCATCGTCGCTGACGACGGATCGACCGACGGCACGGTCGCGGTGTACGCCGCTACCGTCGAAGAGCTGCCGCGCGCCCAGCTCCGCTACCGATACCTCGAGCTCGCCCACGGGGGGAAGGGAAGCGCCGTCCGAGCCGGCGTCGCAGCGGCGTCGGGCGACCCGATCGTGTTCCTGGATGCCGACCTCACGATCCCCGTGGAGACGATCGATGCGTTCATGCAGGCCCTCGCGGACGGCGCGGACGTCGTGGTCGCGTCGCGCTACGTGCCCGGCTCCGTGGTGGACCGGCCGTGGTGGCGTGTGGTCATGGGATCGGTCTACCGCACCGCCGTGCATACGATCGTCCCGATCGACGTGAACGACACGCAGTGCGGCGGCAAGATGTACACCGCCGAGGCGGCCAAGGACCTCTTCGCCCGATCCACCCTGAACGGATTCGCGTTCGACGCGGAGGTGCTCCACATCGCCCGGCGCCGCGGCTACCGGGTGACCGAGACTCCCGTCGAGATCCACCAGCGGGCCCACACGAGCGTCTCGTTCCTGCGCGACACGCCACTGATGCTGCGCGACCTGTTCCGCATCCGGTGGAACGGGATCCGGGGCCGGTACGCGTGAGCGGAGTGATCGTCGGGGCCGATGACCTCGGCCTCTCGCCGGGCGTGACCCTGGGCATCCTCGAGGCGCACCGCGACGGCATCGTCCGGTCCGCGTCGCTTCTGGTCACCTTCCCCGCGTCCGCCGAGGGCGCCGAGCTGGCACGAGCCCATCGCCGCCTCGAGGTCGGCCTGCACCTCGATCTGGTCGGGGGGCGGCCGGTCAGCGAGCCATCCCGCGTGCCGTCGCTCATCGACGCGGATGGGCGGTTCCATCGGCTCCCGCGATTCACGGCCCGGCTCCTCTCCGGGCGCATCCGCCTCGGCGAGCTCGCGGCCGAGATCCGCGCGCAGGCCGCCCTCGCCCGCCAGTGGGGGATCGTGCCGCGGGCCTGGGATTCGCACCGCCATACGCATCTCCTGCCCGGCGTGAGCCGCGTCGTCGCCCACGTCGCGCGGCAGGAGGGCGTGCGCTACCTGCGGCGGGCGCGGCCACCACGCCTCGCCGCGACGACGAAGGCCCAGCTGCTCGGCCTCGCGACCGTGGCATCGGCGTTCGCGCAGCGCCGCGTCCCGGGGAACGACTGGTTCGTCGACCTGACCGCCCTGCCGAAGCGGCCGGAGCCCGCGGCGGTCGCGCTGTATGCCGCGTACCCGGGGATCGGCGAGATCGTGGGGCATCCCGGACGGCCCGATGAGGCGCTGCGGGCGACGGGCGACAGCCTCACGCTCCGCCGGTTCGACGACCTGGCGATCCTCACTGACCCGCTGCTGCGCAGCGCGCTCGCCGACATCGTCCGCTGGAGGGTCAGCTAGTGCCGGGTGGCACCACGACCGCGGCGCTCGAGCGCGCGGTCCACCGCTACCGCGACGCGCCACTGGTCGCGAGGACCCTGGTCCACGGCCGGGCGTTCCTGTCCGACCTCGCGTTCGTCGACCGGTACGTTCCCCGTCACGGCTTCATCGTCGACCTCGGCTGCGGTCACGGGTTGTTCGCGAACCTCCTCACCGAAGCCGCGCCGAACCGCCGGGTCCTGGGCATCGACCTCGACGACCGGAAGATCACGGTGGCCCGGAGCACGATCGGTGACCGCGAATCGCTGCGGTTCGAGGTCGGCGACATCGTCCACGAGGCGGTGCCCAAGTGCGACGCGGTCACGATCATCGACGTGCTCTACCTCCTCCCGCCGTCGGATCAGGAAGCCGTGCTGCGGAAGGCCGCCGACGCC
>JBBQZK010000039.1:0-21486 GCA_038207785.1 Candidatus Limnocylindria bacterium
TCACGAACAGCGCGAGCTCGTCGAGGCGGCGCGCCAGCACCGAGACGACACCGTCGACGTGCTGGAGCGTCCCCTCGACGACGACCGCGCCCCCGAGATCGACCACGGGCTTGTACTTCGCGTACGTCGCCGGGCGGATGATGATGTTCACGAGTCCGAATTCATCCTCGAGCGACAGGAATACGTGCCCTTTCGCCGTCTCGGGATGCTGCTTCACGACCATGGCGCCGGCCACCGTCACCGTCGTCCCGTGCGCACGCCGCTGCACATCGGCCGATGACAGGACCCCTCGGCCCGCCAAACGCTCACGGTAGAACTGCATGACCTGCGGCCCGGTCGGGATGCCCGTGATCCGGTAATCGAGCGCCGTGCGCTCCTGCTCACTGAGCGCAGGCAGCGCCGGCGCCTCGGTCGTCGGATACGCGAGCACCGGCCGCGTGAACGCTGGCGACCCCTTGTGCGCATCCCGCGCCCGCCACAGCAGCGCCCGTCGCGCCTCACCGAAGGAGTCAAATGCTCCGACAAGGGCAAGATTGCGGAGCGCTTCTTCTTTCAAGCCGACGCGCTTGGCGAAATCATCGAACGATACGAACGCCCCCCGCTCACGCTCCCGGACGATGGCGTCAGCTTCCGCGGCACCAAGCCCCTTGACCCCAACGAATCCGAGCCGGACGTCATGCACCCGACACGCGCGATGACGCGCGATGGTGACGGATCGATCAACGACCTCATCCACGGAATACGAGGGAAAAGAGGAATGGACCGGCGCGCGGTGCTGGGGGGCCGGCGGGTCTCCTGAGCGAAGAGTCGGTCCGAAGGGACGCGCCACCGTCTCGGACGCATGTGACCGACCGAGCGAAGGAGACCCGCCGGCCCCCAACGCACCGTCTCGTCCCCGTTCCTCGACGCACGCCTTCTGAACAGATCGGTTGACGTCGACCGGCAACATCCGGATCCCATGGCGCTTGGCATCCCCCGCAATGACGGCCGGCGAGTAGAAGCCCATGGGCTGGTTGTTGAAGAGGCCGACATAGAACTCGGCCGGGTAGTACAGCTTGAGGTGGGCCGTGTGGTACGCGGTGAGCGCGAACGCGGCCGCGTGGCTTTTGCAGAAGCCGAACTCGGCGAACGCCGCGATCTGGCCGAAGATCAGGTTGGACGTCTGGTCGTCGACGCCATGGGCCAGGGCACCGCGCACGAACGGCTGGCGGAGCGCTTCCATGTCCTCGCTCGAACGCGCGCGGCTCATCGCCCGGCGCAGCTTGTCGGCCTCGGCCGCGGTGAAACTGGCAACGGCCATCGAGACTCGGAGGATCTGCTCCTGGAACAGGATGACGCCGAGCGTCTCTTTGAGGATCGGCTCGAGGAGCGGATGGGCGTACGCGACGGGCTCGCGGCCCTGCCGGCGGTTGATGTACGGGTTGACCATGTTCCCCTGCAGGGGACCCGGCCGGATGATCGCGACCTCGACCACGATGTCCGCGAAGCTTCGGGGCCGCACCCGCGGCAGCGCCTGGGCCTGCGCGCGGCTCTCGACCTGGAACAGGCCGATGGTGTCGACCTCGCAGATGAGGTCATACACCGCCGGGTCGTCGAGCGCGATGGTGCCGAGATCGAGCCGCACGCCGTGGAGCTCGTCGATCATCGCGACCGCGTCCTTGATCAACGAGAGCGTGCGCAGGCCGAGCAGGTCCATCTTGATGAGGCCGAGATCCTCGACGTCGCGCTTGTCGAACTGAACGACGTTGCGATCGGGCATCGTCGCCCGCTCGATGGGCACCGTGTCCACCAACGGCAGCGCGGTGATGAGCATCCCGCCGTTGTGGATGGAGAGGTGCCGGGGGAAGTCCGCGATCTCCTCGACGATCTTCCGGAACAGCGGCCACCGTGCTCGTTCGAGCTCGTTGAGAGCATGCGTAAGGCCGCCGGGCAGGCCTTCGCTCGGGACCTCATCCACGCCCGCCGCATCATGGCCGTCGAGGCTCCCGAGCGAAGACCCGCCCGGCGGCCGGATCACCATTCGCGAATCGAATCTGGGTGTATCGATCGATCTCGCCATGAGATCGATGACTTCCGGTCTGTAGCCGAGAGCCTTCGCCACCTCACGAGAGGCGGAGCGTGACCGGTACGTCACGACGTTGCAGACCATGGCCGCGTACTTCTCGCCGTACTTCCGGTACACGTACTGGATGACCTCTTCGCGGTCGTTGGTCGCGATATCGAGGTCGATGTCCGGCATCGTGTGCGAGTCCTCGGTGAGGAATCGCTCGAACAGCAGGTCGTGCGCGATCGGGTCCACTTTCGTGATGTCGAGCACGTACGCGACGATGGAGTCCGCTGCCGATCCCCGGCCTTGCGCCGGGATCCGCCGCTCGTTGCAGAACCGGACGATGTCCCAGTTGATGAGGAAGAACTCGGCAAGCCCGCAGCGGTGGATGACGTCGAGCTCGTGCGCGAGTTGCTTCGAGACCGCGGGCGTCATGCCGCCGTACTTGGCCCGCGCGCCGTCCTGGCAGAGGGCGTACAGGAACGAGAACGCGGTGTAGCCCTCGGGGACGGCGAAGCCGGGCAGCCGCTGATAGCCGAAGCCGAGATCGAGATCGCAGCGGTCCGCGATCGCGCGTGCGTTCGCGAATGCCGCGGGGTGGTGGCCGAGCCGCGCACGCAGCCGGTCCTCGCTCTTCAGCCAGCGCTCACCGTTCGCGGCCAGCTGCTTCCCCGCCTCGTCCACCGTGAGGCCGAGGTCGATGCAGCGCAGCACATCGTGGAGCTGCCGCGCATCGGGACGGGCGTAGCGGACGTCGTTCGTGACGACGGTCGCGATGCCGAGATCGGCCGCGAGCTCCGCGCGCACGTCGCAGCGATCGATGTCGGCCGGCCCCCAGCGGTCCACGAGCTCTGCGTACACGCGGTCGCCGAACGCCTCACGCAGCCGTACGAGCGTTTCGGCGTCATCGCTCTCCGAGAGGGCGACGAGGCCCGCGGCCTGATCGGCCACGAGCGCGAACGTGGCCCGCGGCTTGGTCTTCTCACCCGCGAGCTGGGCCGTGGACACGATCCGGCAGAGGCTGGTCCACCCGGTGCGGTCGAGCGCGATGAGCGTCACCGGATCGAAGTCGACCAATCGCAGCTCGGTGCCGAAGATCGGCTTGATCCCGCGCTCGCGCGCCGCGTTCCAGAAGCGCACCGCCCCATACAGCCCGTTCGTGTCGGTCAGCGCGATCGCGTCCTGTCCGAGCTCGGCCGCGGCGTCGACGAGGTCGCCCACGGTCGATGCGCCGTCAAGGAAGCTGTAGCAGCTGTGCACCCGAAGGTGGACGAAGCCGGTCACGGCTCAGTCCATGACGCGTTGCAGGAACCACTCACCCCGGCGGCGGTCGCCGTACAGATCGCAGAGCAGGCCGTCGGCGGTGCGCAGGGTCAGGTACTCGCGGGCGATGCCGTCGGCCCACCACTCGCCATCGACGCGCCAGCGCCGGACGACCTCGACGACGATGAGCCGCCGGTTCCCCACGCGCAACGCGCCTGGCTCGCCCTCGTGCCACTCCATGTGCGCGGGCAGCGGGTCGGCGAACAAGCGACTCACGCGAACGACCGTCTCACCGGACGACCTCCTGCCATTCCGCGGCGCGCTCGGGCAGGCGCGCCTCGGCGTCGATGACCCGAGCCTGAAGCACGGTCCCCGCGCCGAGACGCGTGCGCAGGAACTGCGCGACCGAGATCGCCTCCTCCGCGTGCGCCCCATCGGGCGCGAACAGGCCGATCTGGCGGCCGCGGGCGGGCTCGACGGCCGTGATCTCGAGGGCCGCGGACGTCACCAGGCCGAGCGTCGGGATCTCCTCGAGGCCCCAGCGCAGCGAGCGCACGATGGCCGCTGACTCGGCGGACGGCGGCAGCAGCGAGCGCTCGAGGCGCAGCGGCAGGAGCTCCTCGCGCTCGAGCAGCAGGCCGATGCGTAGCGCGGCCAGGCCATCGTGATGGAGCGCCTCCGCGAGCTCGTCGGCCGCGGCACGCAGCGCGAAGATGAGCCGCTCGCGCGAGTCGACGGGCGCGTCCCACGTCCGCTTCGCGCGGATGCGCCGCCGCGGCGCCACGCCGCGCACGTCCTCGATCAGATCGCCGGTCGCAAGCGCGTACGCGATCCCCGCCGATGCGCCGAACCGGTCGATGACCGCCCCGCGTGGCAGACCGAGGAGCTCACCGATGCGCCGCACGCCGAGCAGCGCCAGCTCTTCGACGACCTTCGGGTGGAGCGGCAACGCCTCGAGCGGGAGGACATCCAGGAACGCGCGCTCACCGCCGGACGGGATCTCGCTCACCTTCCCCGCGGGCGTGCGCGCGGCTGCGATGCGCGCGATGAACGGCGTCGTCGCGAGACCGCCGGCCAGCTGCTCCCCGCCCGATGCGCCGCACACGCTGATCGCATTGCGTGCGACGCGCAACGGCGCGCCAAGGAGCCGCTCGGTGCCCCGCAGGTCGCACACGAACGCGCCATCGTCGGCGACGCCGACACGCGGGAGCATCGCGCACAGCGCGGCGAGGATCCGCGCCCGCGGCGCGTGCTCCGGCACCGCGATCGCCAGGTACGACTTCATGCGGTCCGCTCGACGAGCGCGCTGCGGGTGCCGAGGTCGCGCGATTCCGTGCCGAGCGCGGCGAAGTGGAAAAGCGCGCGCTCGGCGACGAGCGAGGTCCACCCGGCGGTGTGGCCGAAGCGCTCCGCCCACGCGACCCGCGCGAACGAGAACGTCGGGATCGCGAGCCGCTGCGCACGCGCGTCGGAGAGCACGAGCAGGGCCGCGGGCGACGAGCGCACGATCGGGAGGAGCGGTGCAAGATCGTCGATCCGCGCGATGGCTGCGCCGGGCGCGAGGTGCGGTCCGGTGTCCACGACGGCGAGGCGGAACCCGTCGCTGCGCAGGGCCGCGGCCGCGGCGAGGAGCACGTCGTCTCGCGTCTTCGCGCGGACCACGAACATGCGCTCCAGATCCACGCCCGCGCGGAGCGCGGCGAGCGGATCGAATGTGCCGGTCGGGTCGATCCACAGCACGGTGCCGCCATCGCGCTGGGCGCCCGCAGCGGCGCGGTGCGCGATCGCGACCTTGCCGGTGCTGCCCGGGCCGACGAACGCGAGCGGCGCACCTGATGCGAGGCCGGGTGTGAGCCTGTCGAGCGAGCTATCGGTCTGGATGCGACGTTCGCCGGTTCGCCGTTCGGTCACCGCACCGTGCGCGAGCACGTGCGTGCCGAAACGGCCCTCGACCGTCGCGATCGCATCCGCCAGAGCGGCTGTGTGTCGGCTCACCCCGAACGCTCCCCGTGCCCGTTCCACTGGTCTGGCCTCCATAGAACGGATGTTCTAACAATAGAGCGCACATGTGGGGCCGTCAAGCACGCAAAAGTTGCCGAAGAAGGTCGTCGATTTTCGCGCCGTATGGCCGAAGTCGTGCACCACCGCCGGTCAAGGGGGCTGACGGCAGTGGATATCGATCACACGGGACCGGAAAAGTGCAGCGACTGCGACCAGGACGCCTACATCCTCCTGGCCGGCACCGAGCAATACGTCTGCGCCCATTGCTTCGCCGACCGTGGCCGCGCCAAGCGCCGTGCCGCGCAGGCCGCTACAGCGTCGCAGTCTCCACCGACAAGATCGGCGGAAGGTGCTGCGCGATGAGGGCCCACGTGCGGCCCTCGTCGGCACTTCCCCAGACCTCACCGTTGGTCGTCCCGAAGTACACCCCCGCAGGATCGAGCCGGTCCGTCGCCATCCCGTCGCGCATCACCTCGTAGCTCGATCCGCGCGGTAGCCCGTTCGCGAGCTTCTTCCACGTCTTGCCGCGATCGCGCGTGCGCCACACGGCCGCGCCCGCCGCCGGTGGCGACATCCGCATCGGGAACTCGAGCGGGAAGACGTACGCGGTCTGCGGATCACGCGGATGGATCGCGGACGCGAAGCCGTAGTCCGTGGGCAGGCCCTTCGTCATGTTGGTCCATTTCTTCTCGCCGGCATCTTTGAAGTACGTGCCGATGTGCGCCTGTTGGAAGCGCGCGCCCGGGACGGTCGGGCTCGCGACCACGTGATGCACGCAGGTCAGGTCGCCGTCCGCTTCCAGCGGCACCGGCGAGCTGAGGCCGAAGTTCATGCGCGTCCATGACTTCCCGCCGTCGGCCGTCTCATACACGCCACCCGAGCTGATCCCGATGGTGAGGGCTTTCGGATCGCCGGCGTCCACGGCGATCGAGTGCAGGCCGAGCCCGCCGCCGCCCGGAGCCCACTTCTTCGCGTCGTCGTGCTCGTTGAGCGCGCGCACCGGTTCCCAGCTTTCTCCGCGATCGGTGCTCTTGAACAGCGAGGCCGGCTCGGTGCCGAGCCACATGACGTCGGGCTGCTTCGCGTGCCCGGCCTCGATGTGCCACGTGCGGCTGAAGGTCCGCTCGTCACCCTTCGGGAACGCCGGATTCTTTCCCGGCTTCCACGTCTTGCCGAGGTCGCGCGAGATCTCGACCCGCGGGCCGCCCCAGGTCATGTTGACGCCGGCATACAGCGACTCCCCGTCGCGCGGATCGAACGCGACGTGATAGATCGGCTGTCCCGGAAAGGACGGCTTCTCGAGACGCCAGCGCTCGCGCGCCGCGCCGCTGCGAAATATGTACACGCCCTTTTTCGTCCCCAACAGGACCGCTACCCCACGCGCCATCTAGGCCTCCCCGCCGGACACAGCCGGCACGATGTGAACGATGTCGCCGTCGCGGAGCGCGGTGCGTTCACCGTCCAGATATCGCATCTCTTCCTCGTTCGCGAAGATGTTGACGTGCTCGCGCATCTTGCCGTGCTCGTCGCGCAGCCGCTCCGCGAGGCCGGGGTACCGCTCGACAAGGCCCGCCAGCGCGCCCGCGATGTCGGTCGCCTCGACGGACGCGCTGCGCGCGCCGGCGGCGAACTCGCTGAAAGCCCCGTGCAGCTTGACCGTTACCTTCCCCACGCGTCCTCGCAGTTTACGCATGCCCCTCGGTAGACTCGCGGACGCAATGACCACGGCCTTTCTCGGGGACCCCACATCGCGCGACGCGCAGCGGGTCGGCGCCAAGGCGGCCACCCTCTCGCGCCTGGCCGATCGATTCCGCGTCCCGGCGGGGTTCTGTCTCGATGCCACGGTGTTCGACCAGCTCGGTCCCGCGCTCACCGGTGATCGCCGGGCGAGCGACGCGCTCCGGGCGCTCGTCGCCGAGGGCTATGCCGGATTGCAGACCCGCGCGGGCAGCGTCGAGCCCGCGGTGGCGGTGCGCTCGTCCGCGATCGGTGAAGATGGGAGCGAGACGTCGTTCGCCGGCCAGCACGAGACGGTGCTCGACGTCCGTGGTGTCGACGCGATCACCGATGCCGTCCTGGCATGCTGGCGCTCGGCGGCATCGGACCGGGCCGTCGCCTATCGCCGGGAACACGGCATCACCGAGACGCCACGGGTCGGCGTGCTCGTCCAGGTGCTCGTGCCGGCCGAGGCCGCGGCCATCGCGTTCTCCGCGGACCCGGTGTCCGGCGATCGCGGCACCGTCGTCGTCGACGCGACGCGCGGGCTCGGCGAAGCGATCGCCTCGGGATCCGTCACCCCGGACACGTACGCCGTCCGCGCAGCCGACCTCGCCATCCTGAAGCGCACGCTCACCGGAGAGCACGCCGCCCTGAACGACGCGCAGATCCGGGAGGTCGCGCGCCTCGCGATCGCGCTCGAGGCCGAGAGCGGCGTACCCGTCGACGTCGAGTGCGCCTTCGCGGGCGGTGCGCTGTACCTCCTGCAGTCACGGCCGATCACGACGCTCCGCGCGCCGGCGCCATTCACGGTCGACTGGGACGATCCCGCGGACGCGCTCCTCACCTGGGTCCGCGAGGACATCCACTGGAACGAGTGCCGCCCACGACTGTCCTGCGACTTCACGCTCGAGGCAGCGGCGTTCGGGCAAGACCGGGCGAACTACGTCTTCGGTCCCCCGGCGCGGGTCGTCTATCGCGCCGTGCACGGCTACATCTACACGTCTCGCGTGCCCCAGGCGCCGCTCGACGCGATGCCGATGCTGGAGGCCGCAGCGCTGCGGCGGCGCCGCGACGCCGCGCGCCACCTCGGAACGGACTGGAAGGACCGCTACCTTCCCGCGGTCCTCGCCCACTTCGCGTGGATGCGGAGCGCGCGGATCGACGACCGCGCGAGCGCGCTCACCGCGTGGGATGCGTTCTGGCCCCGGGTGAACGACATCTGGCTCATGCACATGCTCATCGTCCCGCCGGTGTATTCGCTGCTGGAAGAGCTCGCGACGCTCTACGCGTCCCTCACGGGGCGCCCGCCGACGGACGCGCCGGCGCTCGCGCAGGGCCGGCAGCACACCCTGCTGGATCTGCAGCGGCGCTTGCATGACCTGGCGGCGGAGATCCGCGCGACGCCTGCGGTCGCTGGGGCCATCGGCCGGCTGCGCACCCTCGATGCGCTCGCCGCGCTCGAGGGCGGAACGCGGATCCGGGACGCGATCGACGCGTTCCTGGCGATCCACGGCGACGTCGGGCAGACGGGTTTCGACATCGAAAGTCCGGCTTGGGCCGACGAGCCGCGACTCCTGCTCATCGAGCTGGCGCGGCTGGTCCGAAGCGAGGGCGAGAGCCCCACGGCACGCCACACGCGGCTCGTCGCCGAGGCCGAAGAGCTCGAACGGCGCACGCGTGACGAGCTGCGGGACCGCCCCGAGGATTTGGCCCGATTCGAAGAGGTCCTGTCCGCGGCGCAGGCTTGCGGATCGCTGAGCGAGGAGCACAACTACTGGATCGACCGGCTCTGCCAGGCCCACGCGCGCCGGCTCATCCTGCGTGTCGCGGACGTCCTCGTGAGCGATGGGCTCGTTGCCTCGCGCGAGGACATCTTCCACCTGCACATCGGCGAGGTCCGCGACTCGCTCTCGGCGGGCACAGAGCGCCGCGAGCTGGTCGAGCAGCGCCGGCGTGAATTCGATCGCGATCGCAGGCTGCGTCCGCCGCGGTTCATCGGCGTGCAGCCCGCCTCGCCACCGCCGCTATCGGCGATCCGCGACCTCGGCTACCGGGTGCAGCAGACCGAGCGTGACGTGCTGCACGGCGTGGCGGCGTCGCCTGGCCGCGGCCGGGGGCCGGTACGGCTCGTCAACGGACCCGCCGACTTCGAACGCTTCGGGCGCGGCGATGTGCTCGTGTGCCGTTCGACGACGGTGAGCTGGGTCCCGCTGTTCAACATGGCGAGCGGGATCGTGGCCGACGTCGGCGGCGCGCTCTCGCACGCCGCGCTGGTCGCGCGTGAGTTCGGCATCCCCGCGGTATGCGGGACCGGGACCGCGCTCGAGACCCTCATCGACGGTGAGGTCGTCGAGGTCGACGGCACCGCCGGCACCGTGACCCGCGTCGTCACGAGCGCCTAGACCGCCGTCCTGACCTCCGCGTCGGCGGCCGGCGCGATGCGCGCGGGCAGCAATGACCCGACGATCGCCGCGGCGACGCCGGCTGCGGCAAGGATGAGGAAGAGCCGTGCGGCCGCGGCCTCCGTCGCCTCGACCAGCGCGAGACCGGCCACCAGCGCGCCGATCATGCCGCCGAAGTACCGGCTGGACGAGGTGACCCCGGAGGCGAGCGCGGCATATCGGGCCGGCACCGCGTCGAGTGCCGCGATCCGCGTCGCCGGGAACGTCAGCGCGACTCCGGCGCCGGTGATCGGCAGGCACAGCAGCAGCGTCCCGAAGTCGGACGCGCGACCCGACACGCCCAGTATCCCGAGGCCGAGGGCGATGAGCGCCCCGCCGAGCGCTGTCGGCCATCGGGGGCCGACCCGGTCCACGAGCGCGCCGCTCACCGGCGAAAGCAGGATCATCGCGACCGATTGCGCGCTGATCGCGATGCCGCCGCGGATCGTCGCATCGGGTCCCGAGCCAGCGAGGATGACGGGCACGGCGAGGAACGTCCCGTACAGCGCGAGGTTCGAGAGCGCGATGGTGAGGTTCGCGGTCGTGAACGCGCGGATCCCGAACAGGAACGGCGGCAGCGCCGGATCCGCGTGCCGGGACTCGTAGCGGAGCAACGCGACCGCGCCGACCGCGACGACGGCAAGGAGGCCGATCGTCAATAGAGCCGGGGACGCGCCGGCCGCCGTCAGGGTCCACGCCGCGAGAGACAGGAGCGCGCCCAGCGCGACCGCTCCCGCGACGTCCGGATGGGCCGCGTGCCGCGGGGGATCGCCGGCGGGCAGCGAGCGCCAGGCCATGAACAGGGCGAGTCCGGCCAGGGGCAGGTTCACGAGGAAGATCAGTCGCCAGTCGATCGCCGAGAGCACGCCGCCGATGAGCGGGCCGATCGCGGCGCCAATGCTCGTGGTCGCGCCGGAGATCCCGAAGTACGTGCCGGCCTTCCCTTCCACCGACCGGCCGCGGAGCAGGGCCAGGCTGTTGGGCACGACCGCGGCGGCGGCGATGGCCTGCTGCAGCCGAAAGAGCACAAGGACGAACAGGTTGGGCGCGAGGGCCGCGCCCACGGACGCGACGATGAAGTACATGAGCGCGCCGAGCATGAAGCGGCGCCGGCCGAACCGATCGCCAAGCCGGCCGGCGATGGGCTGCAGCGAGGCCATCGCGATGAGATAGGAGGTCACCAGCCAGGCGAGGGTCACGTGGTCCGCGCCGAGATCGCTGCCGATCAGCGGCAGCGCTACGACGATCATCGTCGAGTTCAGCGGGACCAGGAGGTTGCCGAGCGCGATCGCGAGCACGAACGCCGGGATGCGGGGCATCGTCACGCGCCGGACGAGCGGCGCGCTCTCTGCGGCTGACCGGCACCGGTGGCCTGGCGGAGGGGCGCGATGCGCGCGGCGGCGTACAGCGCGACGATCGTGCAGGCCATGCCGCCGGCCAGGAGCGCGCCGTCCGTGCCGATGAGGCTACCGATGGAGCCCATCACCATGGACCCAAGCGGCATGAGCCCCATGAAGACCATCGTGTAGACGCTCATCACGCGACCCCGCAGGTGATCGGGTGAGCGTGACTGCAGCAGGCCGTTGGCCATCCCGAGGAACACCATCGTCGCTGATCCGAGCAGGGCCAGGATGACCAGCGCGGCCGGGAGCGACCGCTGCAGCGTGAACGCGACGAGGAAGACGCCGAAGGCGATGGACGAGCCGACCATGACGAAACTGCGACGGCGAAGACCACCGAGTGCCGACGTCGCGAGCGCCCCTCCGAGCGCGCCGACACCGGACGCGGCGAGCATCCAGGAGAGCTCGACCGCACCCACCTGCAGCACCTCGTGGGCGACCGCGGGAAGCAGCTGGATGTACGGCCGGGCGAACAGCGCCGTCGCGGCGGCCAGGATGATGATCCACTTCACGACCACGTCCTTACGGATGTAGGTGAGGCCCTCGCGGATGGACTCGAGCATCGTGACGTCGCCGCTCGTTCCCACGACCGGCACGGGTCGCATCCGCAGCAGAGCGATCACCACCGCGAGATACGACACCGCGTTGATATAGAAGAGAAGCCCCGCGCCGAACGTCGGGGTGCCCGCGAACGGCGCGAAGATCAGGCCGCCGACGACCGGGCCGACGATCTGCGGGCCGTTGAATGCGGCGGAGTTCAGACCGATGGCGCTCATGAGATCGCGCTCGGGAACGAGCCGCGGGACCATCGACTGGCGCGTCGGCGCGTCGAACGCGAAGATCGTTGAGTTCAGCGCGCCGAGCAGCAGGATCTCGACGATGTTGATCTTGTCGGTGACCGCGAGCGTCGCAAGGATGGCCGCGGTGAACGCGGCGCACGACTGCGTGACCAGCAGGAGGCGCCGGCGGTCGGTGCGATCGGCAAGCGCGCCGCCGAATAGGCCAAGGGTCAATCCCGGGATCGCGCGGGCGAGGCCGACGAGCCCGAGATAGAGGGGCGCCAGCTGCGGCACGCCGTCGCGCACCGCAAGGAGGACCACGAGGTATCCCTGCCCGAACATTTGCATCCACGTCCCGATGTTCGAGACGAGCAGGCCGAACCAGAAGAGGCGGAAGTCGCGATACCGCAGCGCGGCGATGGCCGATGTCCGGCCGGGCTCGACGTCGGCCGCGAGATCGGTGGCCGGACCCTCGAGCTCCTCAGCCAGACCGCCGCGGCCGCTCACTGCGAGAGTGCATGGGAGTCGAACCCACCACGGAGCGTGCAACGCCCCGTCAGCGGTTTTGAAGACCGTGGCCTGCACCGGCAGACGCGCACTCTCAAGGGGTTTTCTTCGGCAATACGCCGGATGTTAGGTCGTCAGCCGTCGCCCCGGGTCGCCGGAGGTGGCCGCAATTAGGGCCAAACCATCGCCACACAATTTCTGTGGTGGTCTTCGCCTGGCATTGATCTGCGGGTAACCACGGCGCGACGCAACCCTCGTCGCTGCCGCAATAACGTCCGGCACAACCTCAGTGCTGGCGTCACCCCGGAAGGCGTCGGCCAGGCGGCCGAGGGATCGCCGGGAGACGGCGCAGGATCCGCTGGGATCCGCGCCTGTGCCTCGTCGCATCGGCGCGTTCCGCATCGGCGTCGATCGCCAGCGGATCGGCGCCGACACATTTTCCGCGAGGGACCGAGCACCAAGGCTCTGGAGCGCAAAATGGGCTGATGACATTCCGCCGGCTCGCCGCAGCCGCGGTGCTCGCGGCGATCGTGTGCGCCTCCTGCGCGGGAGCACCCGCTACGAGCACGCCACCGGTGGCGACCGCGCCCATTGCGATCGCGACGCTGGCGCCGCGCTCACCGGGCGCGAGTCCGCAAGCTGCGCCGACGGCCGGTCCGGACTGCTTCTTCGGCAAGGTCGGGACGCTGACCGTCTGTCCAGGAGTGACGCCGATCGGTTCCGCTGTCACGATCAGCGGCCTGGAGTGCGGCAACCCCGGGGGGCCCGCGATCATCTATTTCGGATCCGAGGCGCAGTTTGGCGACCCGACCGCCTCTCCGTACGGCGCCTCGGAGCTGGGTCGCTTCCCGGTGGATTCCGCTGGGCGCTTCCGGGCGACCGTGATGGTGCCCACCTCCCTGGATCCGATCCAGGGCCTGGGCGGTGGCGCGGTGACGCCGGGCGTCTACGCCATCTACAGCAAGCCATCGCTCTGCCGGAGCCGGATCACGGTCACCGCCGGCCCGCTGATGGCACCCGCCGAGGCTGAACGGCTCGTCGCTGCGCGCGCCAGCGCGGTGCTCGATGCGCTGAAGATGCGCAACGGATCCGCACTGGCCGCCCTCGCGCACCCGGAGAAGGGCGTCCGCTTCTCGCCGTACCAGTACGTCCGGGTCGCCACGGACCAGGTCCTCACACGCAGCGATCTCACCCAGGCCTTCGCGGACCCCACGATCCGCACTTGGGGGATCGATGGCGGAAGGACCTACGCCGCCTATCACGACCGCTACGTGTACGACGTGGATTTCAAGAGCGCGCCGCAGATCGCGTACCGCCAGGCCCTCGCCCGCGCCTTCACCATCGGCAACCTTTCGGCGGTGTATCCCGACGGCGTCACCGCGCAGTCCTTGTTCCCGGGCTTCGACCCGAAGTTCCAGGGAAATGACTGGCGATCGCTCGATCTCGTGTTCGAGCGGATGGGCCAGACCTGGTACCTCATCGCGGTCGTCCACGGAGAGTGGACTCCGTAGCGCTCGGGCGCCGAGGATCGATCAGCGACTGCATGACGGTCGCCGGAGCAGTCAGGCCGGGACGGCCGTCGCGATCGCCCCGGCCTCGCGAGATCTACGCCGTGGCAGGACCAGGCTCCGTCTCGGGGAGCATCTGCAGCGTTGACAGCTCGCTCGTGGCCGTTTCGACCACGACCTCGGGCGCGGCTGGCTCGCCGACGAGCTTCGCGACGCACTGCAAGAGCGCGTCGATCGTGAACGGTTTGGTCAGATAGTCAGTGGCGCCGATCCGCCGGCCGACGGTCTCGAGATCGTCGGCGCCGCTCAGCGCGACGATCGGCGCGCGATGCTCGGCGTCTACGCGCTCGCGGTAGGAGTCCGCGAAGCGGACGGCCGCGGACGGCTCGGGGACGTGGACGTCGAGGATGATGAGATCCGGACGGAGGGCCACGGTGGACCGCAGGGCGTGATCTCCGTCCACGGCGGGCTGCGCCTCGTGACCCGCGTCAGTGAGGACCTCGCAGACGAAGCGACGGATGTCGGCGTCATCGTCCACCACGAGGATCCGCCTCTTCTTGTCGCTCACTCCCTGAACCCTACCGGACCGTGTGCGTCGCCACGCAACAGCACTTGACCGCTCGCCTGCCAGGCTGTCTAGACGGCCTCGCTAGCCGCGGATCGCCGCCACGCAGTCCACCTCGATGAGCCAGTCCTCGTTCACCAGGCGCGCTTCGACGGCGGTGCTTGCGGGACGATGCGCGCCGAGGAACCTGTCGCGCGCCGGGAGGATCGCCGCTCGATCGCTCATGTTCCGGAAATACCAGTTGATCTTGACGATGTCCGTCACGGCCGCACCGCAATCGGCGAGGATCCGCCGAATGTTCTCGAAGACCTGCTCGGCCTGCTTCGCGGGGTCACCCTTGCCGACGAGATTGCCGCCCTCGTCCAGCGCGACCTGGCCAGACACGTAGATGAGTCGCTCGGTGGAGGGCACGATCGCGACGTGCGAATACGTGCCGACCGGCGCGGCGACGCCCGGGGGGTTCTTGACCTCGGCCGTCGCCCTGCGCCTAGACCGGAGTCGTCATGTGCGGCTGGATCTGCTGGAGGAGGCGCTCCTTCGGCATGTAGCCGACGAGCCGCTGCGCTTCCTTGCCGCCCTTGAACAGGATCATCGTCGGAATGGCGCGGACGCCGAAGCGGCCGGCGGTGATCGGGTTCGCGTCGACGTCGAGCTTGGCGATGCGCACGTTGTCCTTCTCAGTGGCGATCTCCTCGAGGACCGGGGCCACCATGCGGCACGGCCCGCACCAGGTCGCCCAGAAATCGACGAGCACCGGAGTCTCCGACTTGAGGACCTCCTGCTCGAATGTCTGATCCGTCACGACGGTGGGCTTTCCCATTCTGTATCGCTCCTGTTCTATCCCAGCGTTTCCGCCTATTTAGGTCGCGGGAAAACCCGCTGCTACCACTTGAACGCGAGCTGCTGTCCTGCTTGTTCCACTGCAGGTTCAAGGCCGAGGACCGGTTCCAGGCCATCCAGCCCGGCTGCGGGGTCCGCGGCAAAGGCCTTCAGCGGTGCCCACTTTACGAACCTCCAGCCCCGGCGTCGAACGGCGGTCCGCAGAGCGGCCGAACGCTCGAGCTTGAACGACGCCAGGGGCCGCCGTTCGTCGGCCAGGGCCAGGAAGCGGAAGACCCGGTCGTCGTCGGGGATCTGCTCGCCGATCGCCGACAGGCTGCGATGCAACCGGGCGGTCCAGTCGATCTGCCACAGGAACACCATCTTCCCGCGGTCGTACCACGCCAGATCCACGGCATCGAGCACGTCGGCCGGCCCGCGCAGCGCCCGCGACAAGGGAGTCGTCTTCTCCTGATCCGACAAGAGGTCGGAGAGCACAGTCGCTCTGCCGGTGTACGCCGGTCCCAGCGCGCGGCGCCGCAGATCGCGACCGATCTGCACCTTGAAGCCGATCCGATGCCCCGTCTCAACGAGGCTCGCGGCGAGCATGGTCTGCTCGAGCTGCCGCTTCGCGAGGGTGTCCTCTTCGCGCAGGTGCCAGCGGCCGTCGTCGCCTTGGACGCCGTAGGCGGCGATGCACCGCTCGACGAGCTCGCGGTCGGGCGTCTCCACACCGCGGAACAGTCCGTAGCTGCGCTTGAGGAGGGAGCGCGTATCCACGTCGCGTCCGGATGAGAGCACGCCCCATACGCCCCACTCGACGCGATCGTCGAGCGGCGCGTGGTCATCGCTGCCATTGATGAGGCCGTAGAGCGGGTCCTCTTTCGTCGGACCCTCGAGGCGCTCGATGCCCGAGCGGCGGGCGTCGCCGAGCGCGGAGCGGAAGTGGTCGAGGAACAGCTCGAGCTCGGACACGCCACCCGCGCGCGCGAGCGCGAGTGGAGCGAGCAGGCCCCGATCGGCGAGTGCGTTCAACGCGGCGACGGCCGCGCGGTCCGCGGCGATCGGCTCGCCACGGGCCACGATGGCCGCGTGCACGCCGCCGCGCATCGTCTCTTCCAGCGTGAGCGAGTCGGCGCTCCGCTGATCCTTCAGGAGCGGCACGTCGCGGTCGAAGTCCAGCACCGCGGCGGCGCCGGAGCTCCCGCCGGTCGCGGTCTGGAGCGTGTCGCGCTGGTAGAGGATGCCGCGGAGCCGGTATCCCGAGCCCGCGCCCGCGAGCGCGCATGCGGCGACGGTCGGGCCGTCGGCGTGCGGGAGGTACACAACACAGGGCGCTCCGGCCTTTGACCCACGATGCGCATCGAGCAGCGCGGTGCGCAGCGTGCGCAGCAGTCGCTCACGTCCGGCAAGGCGCCCGTCGCCGTCGGAGCTCGGGTCCTCCTGCGCGCCGGCGAGCACGACGGACGCGACGTATGCCCAGCCGCCGAGGGGATCGTCGACGGGCGCCTGCACGAGAACGAGATCAGCGGGCACCGTGAGCGTCGCGACCGCGCGCGCGGGCTGGTTCGTCGCGAGCCACGCCGCGAGCTCGCGCGCGGTGCGCTCGAACTCGAGCCACACGTTGACCTCGCGCGACTGGGCGGCCTGCCCACGCCGCGCGCGACCCTTCTCGATCCGCAGCGGCGCCCCGTGCCCGGCGACCGCGTTCAGCCGGCTCCCGGAGACGATCACTTCGAGCAGGCAGAGGCGCAAGAATGCCTTCGCGGGACCGTCCGGAATGGCGGTCTCGACCGCGCGGAGTGTGCCCATGAGCGCGGCGAGATTTCGCGGCGTGTACAGGGCGGCGATGCTCTGCGCGAGGACCCGCCGCTCCTCGCTCGCGCCGAACCGCTCGACGAACTGCCAGTACGCGAGCCCGTCGCCTTCGATCTTGCGCGCCCGGACGTCGTCGTCATCCGCCGTCGGCTCGATGAGCAGCGCGCGCCCCTCGCGCGCGCAGATCGCGCAGCGGAACGCCTTCTTTGTGGGCGCGGGCGCGTCGCGCTCCCATAGGAACGCCTCCACGACGACAGGCCCGCGGCAGGTGCCGCAATGCGAGGCGTAGAGGTCGCGCATGGTGACGCGGTGCGCCGGGCCGGCGAGCATGCTGTCCGCTACGGCCTCGAGCGCGACCGTGATCTCCGCGAGTGATGGGGCGCCCGCGATGACACCGCGAGCCCACGCGCCGATCGCCTGCGGTGATCGCGCGATGCCCACGCGCTCCCTGCGCTGCGCCGCATCGGCGGCGGAGAACGGGTACGCGAGCGGATCGAGGACGACGCCGCGCTCGGCCGTGTACGCGGTCACGTATGAGTCGGCGAGCGGTACGGGGAACGCGGCACCAAAGCGGTGGAGCGGTCTTGGAAGAGGAACGGTCTCGACGGGAACGAAAGCGTCGAGCCGTTCCACCGTCATTGCAGCTCGAACACTAGTGCCCGACGGCCATCGAGCACCACGCCCACGCGTTTGCCGTCGGCGGACACGATCACGTCCTGGATCTGCCCGTCGATGCCGAGCGCGTCGGCGGTGCCGTCGGTCGCGATCGCCCACACCGTGTCCGCGCCGTCCCAGACGACCGTCCGGGAGCCGAGGATGACCCGGCGGCCATCGGTGACGGGGGCCTGCCAGCGCTGGACGCCATCGGGTCCCGCGGAGGTGACCTTGTCCTTGTCGAGCTGGACGAACGTGCCATCGGCCCCGAACGCGACGGCCCGTACGGGCGCGCCGACACGCTGGAGGGACGCGCTCGGGTCGGTCGCATGCGGCGAGAACCGGTAGGTGCCCTGATCGGTGACGAGCGCGCCGCGGTCGCCCTTGGCATCGATCGCGAGATCGATGACGGTCCCGGGCACCTGGATGACGCCGCGCAGGATCCGTTCGACCCCCAACCGCAGCAGCTCGAGGTCGGTCTTCGCTGCGCTGGTCGTCGCGATGAAGATCTCGCCCCGGTCGTCGGTGGCGATGAAGCCGCCCGCCGAGGGCGCGGTGATCGGGAACGGCTGGCCGAGCGCCGCCCCGTCGGGTGCGCGCGCCCCGATCAGGCCGCCGCCGCTTCCCGCGGCGCCCGACGCGCTCTTGGAGATCGCGACGAACGCGCGGGCCGTCGGCACGTTGACGTACAGCGCCTCGGTGATCGCGCCCGGGAACCGCAGCTGCTGCGCGCCGCTCAACGGCGATTCGAATGACGGCGCCTGCATCACCGTCGCGGTCGCGCCACCGGCGAACAGCCAGCCCCCATCCGCGCTGAACAGGAGCGCCGAGATGCCGGAGGTGAGCTTCGGCAGCGCGACCAGCGCGCCGGTCGCGGCATTGAATACCGCGACAAAGCCCTCGTCACTGGCCATCGCGATCCACTTCCCGTCCGCCGAGAACGCGAGCCGGCGGGCCGCGGCCGGACCGTCGATGGATCGCGTGGGCTCGCGCCAGAGCTCGGCGTCGGGGACCGTGCCGCCTCGCGCGAAGGTGTACTTGCGCTCCTCGACCACGGTCGTGATGTCGACGCCCTTGGGCTTCAGGGCCCCGGCGGCGGCGTCGGCCTGCGCCCTGGTCGGGTAGGTCGCGACGCGCACCACGAATGGCGCGGCGCGCGCGACGGAGAGCGTCCCGCCGATCTTCTTCGCTGCCGCATCCGCGTCCGCGGCGGTGGCGTAGGGGCCGGCCTGCAGCGCGAACAGCGCCTCGGATGTCGACGTCACCGTGAACGAGCGCCCGCGCGTCACGGTCTTCTGGAGCGCGTCGTCGGCCGGCAGCTTCGCCGCAAGGGCCAGGACGCGTTCCCAGCAGGTGTTCACGTCGCCGGTCGCTTTGGCGAAGACGGCGGGATCAGCGCCGTCGGCGTACGTGCCCGCGTCCTTCGTCAGGTCCGTGAGCGCGTCGGCGAGCGAGACGACCGCGTCCCGCACCGGACCAACCGCGTTCGACGACACGGACAGCGAGGTCGACGTGACATTGGCGATCTTGGGGAGCTGGGCCCGAACGACCGCGGCCCAGCGCTGCTGCGTGACGACCCGCGTCGGCTGGCCCGACAGCGCGCCGGCGTGCGCGTAGTCGTATGCCGAAAGCTGGAGCAGGACGCCTGCCGCCGCACGGGCAAGGTCACCGGCATTGGGCACATCGCCACTCGGCACCACCTTGGGTGCCTGTTCGCACGCGGTTGCGATGAGAAGGGCTGCGGAGATCGCGACGCGGATCAGGCCGCTATTCGTCGGCCTCGTCCTCGTCGTCGTCATCGTCGTCGGCGTCGACGGCGAGCGGCTCCTCAGCGACGGCGGGCTCGGACTCGTCGTCCACCGCCGACGGCGTCGGCTCGGTCTCCTCACCGTCGTCGTCGCCATCCTCGTCCTCTTCGCCACCGAAGCGGAAGAAGTTGCCCTTGATGTACGCGCGCTCCTTCGTCTCGGCTGGACGGTGATGGCCGGGGAACGAGATGCGCTGCGCGTTCTCGGGGCTCTGGAGGGTCTCGCGGATCGCGATGCGCGGGTTCTGCTGGTCGTTGCTGACCACGGCGACGACGTACTCATTGCCGGTGTTGATCAGGTCGAGCAGGCGGCGGCCGACCTTGGGCTCGAGGAAGCCAAGGAGCTCGCCGTCTCGAGCGTGCACCGCGATGAGGCCATCGCGCTCGCGGAGCTCCGCCTCCGCGCCGGGCGAGTACTTCGCCACGACGTGCGGCGGCGCCGGGTTGATGAGCCGCAGGATGCCGGTCTTGCCCATGTCCTCGATGAAGAGCCGCGGCTGGGTCTTGGACTTGGTCGGGTTGGCCTTCGTCTTGTGCTCGATCAAGGTCGCGAGGCGCGCGACGTTGCGCAGGGCGATCGGGTTGTTCGGCTCGGCCTTCAGGACCTCCGCGTACGCGGACTTGGCCTCATCGAGCTTGCCGGTCTCGAGCAGCGCGCGGCCCAGTCGATTGCGGGCCTCGAGGTCCTCGGCATTGGCGCCGAGGATCTTGGTGTTCAGCTCGACCGCGCGCGCCCAATCAGCTTCGAGGGCGGCCTGGACGGCCTGATCGGCGAACGCACGGGTCCGGATACCTGTTTCAGTGGGAGCAGCCATTGGTCAACGCCTCCAACGCAGACGCACACGATGCGTCGCGGCCATTCGGGTGATGAGTGAATTCTAACGGCTCGCGGACTACGCTCGGAGCCATGCCGTACCTGTCGGAGATCAAGCGAGCAAAAGTGGTCGATCCGGCAGGGACCGAGATCGGCAGGCTGGCTGACGTCGCCGTGATCCCAAAGGAGCAGTTCCCCGCGGTCCAATGGGTCATCGTCCGCGCCGCGGACGGGGAACGCATCGTCCGGTGGGCCGACCTCGAGATGATCGACGGCCGATACCGCCTCCGCGAGGGTGCCCTTCCACCCGCAGCGGGAGAGCTCCCGCCGGAGGCGCTCCGCCTGGGCCGCGACCTCCTCGACAAGCAGATCGTCGACACGCATGGGGCCAAGGTCGTGCGCGTGAACGACCTCCAGCTCGAGGACAAGGGCGGCCAGCTCCGGCTCGTGGGCGCAGACGTCGGGCTGCGTGGCATCCTCCGCCAGGTCGGCGGCGAGCGCGCCGCCGAGCGGATCGCCGGGCTCCTCCACCGCAAGCTGCCGCGCGGGATCATCCCCTGGCACCTGGTCGAGCCGCTCGAGTCGCGGCAGCAGAACGTCCGGCTCACGTTGCCGCACGCGAAGCTCGCGCTGCTGCATCCGGCCGACATCGCCGACATCGTCGAAGAGATGACCGCGGACGAGCGCCTCGCGGTGTTCGACCAGCTCGACGTCGAGACCGCGGCCGAGACGCTGAGCGAGGTCGAGCCCGAGATGCAGGCCGCGATCATGGGCGATCTCGATGAGGAGCGGGCTGCCGACATCCTCGAGGAGATGGATCCCGACGAGGCCGCCGACCTCCTGCAGGACCTGCCGCAGCAGACGCGCGAAGAGCTCATCGAGCTCATGGACGAGGAGGAGGGCGCCGACGTCGAGGAGCTCCTCGCCTACCCCGAGGAGTCCGCGGGCGGCATCATGACGACGGACTTCCTGGCGCTGCCCCGCGATCTCACCGCAGGGGAGGCCATCGACCGGCTTCGCGAGCTGCAGCCGGATCCCGCGCTCGTGTACTACCTCTACGTCGTGGATGCCGAAGGCAAGCTCGACGGCAACCTGTCACTGCGCGACCTCGTTGTGGCCAAGCCGGAGACGCCCCTCACCAACATCATGAATCCGAACGTCCTACGCGTTGAAGCGGACGTGCCGCGCGAAGAGGTCGCGTCGCTCATCGCGAAGTACGACCTGCTTGCGCTTCCGGTCGTGGACGCGCGCCGCGTGCTCCTGGGCACGGTCACGATCGATGACGTGGTCGAGCTCATGATGCCGCGCGGCTGGAAGAAGAGGTCGCTCCGGTCCATCGCGCGA